>NZ_JBAUJB010000077.1:0-56817 GCF_049683355.1 Mycobacterium sp. | reverse complement strand
ACGGCAGCGGGGGCAAGAGTTACCGCGAGGTGATGGGCAAGCCGATGAACGCCATCCCGGCCTTCCGCAACCCCGAGGCCCGCCTCGAGGTGCTCGACGCGCTCGGCCTGGACTACACCCTGATGTTCCCGACGCTGGCCAGCCTGGTCGAGGAGCGTCTCAAGGACGACCCCGAAGCAATTCTCGACATCGTCCACGGGTTGAACCGGTGGATGTATGAGACCTGGCAGTTCAACTACCAGGACCGGATCTTCTCCACCCCGGTGATCAACCTGTCCATCGTCGACCGCGCGATCGAGGAACTCGAATGGTGCGTCGAGCGCGGGGCCAAGACGGTCCTGGTCCGGCCGGCGCCGGTGCCCGGTTACCGGGGCAGCCGTTCGTTCGGCCTGCCCGAGTTCGATCCCTTCTGGGACGCCTGCGTCAAGGCCGGCATCCCGGTGTCGATGCACGCCTCGGACAGCGGCTACGCCGAGTACCTCAACGACTGGGAGCCCGGCGACGAGTTCAAGCCGTTCAAGCCGACCTCGTTCCGGATGGTCGCCATAGGCAAGCGGCCCATCGAGGACACGATGGCCGCGCTGGTGTGCCACGGCGCGTTGACCCGCAACCCCGACCTGCGCATCCTCTCGGTCGAGAACGGCGCATCATGGGTGCCCTACCTGTTCTACCAGTTCAAGGACGTCTTCATGAAGATGCCCAACGAGTTCCCGGAGGACCCGATCCAGGCGTTCAAACGTTGTGTGTACGTCGCGCCGTTCTGGGAGGACAATTTCAAGCAGATGGCCGACCTGTGCGGCATCGACCGCGTGATCTTCGGCTCGGACTGGCCACATCCGGAGGGCCTGGCCGACCCGATCAACCTCGTCGATGATCTCGAGGCCCACGGGCTCGATGAAGAAGGTGTCCGAAAGGTGATGGGCGGCAACATGGTCGATCTGTTCAAGGTCGAGAACAAGAAGGTCTACAAGCCCGACGTTCCTGCCCTCGTCCTGACCTGACATCCGCCCACGACACTCGCGAGGAACAGACATGACGGTCGCCAACCCGGAACAGATGCTGTTCGCCTCCACCACTGCGACCTTCCTGGAGAAGCAGGCGTCGCTGACCCATGTGCGTGGTCTGCATGCCTCCGGCGTCTCATTCCAGGACGAATGGTGGCGCCGGGCAGCCGAACTGGGCTGGACGAGCCTGCTGGTGCCTGAGGAACTCGGCGGCGGCAGTGTCTCCGGCGACGGGGTCGCCGACCTCGCCATGGTCGCCGAGCAGATCGGGCACACCGTCGCACCGGGCCCGCTGCATCCGGTCAGCATCGTCCTCGCCGGCCTGATCGAGGCGCCGAGCGGACACGAAGCAGCGATCGGGGCCCTGGTGTCGGGACACACGGTGGCCTCCTGGGCGGTGTACGAACCCACGCGGGGCTTCGCCCCAGCGCACGTCGCCACCACCGCAACCCGCACCGGGTCGGGTTACCGGATCGACGGCGTCAAGGACCGCGTCGAAGCCGGAGCCGAGAGCGGCGCGGTACTGGTGGTCGCCGAATGCGAGGGCCGGGTCAGACAGTTCCTGGTGCCGACCGACGCCGCCGGGGTGACGGTCACGCCGCAGGCTTCGATCGACATGGTGAAGCGTTACGCACGAGTGCAACTCGACGGTGTCCAGGTCGACGAGTCGGCAGTGGTGGGTGGTGCCGAACAGACTCCGGCGATCATCGAGCGCCAACGCCAGGTCGCACTGGTGCTGCAGTGCGCAGAGATCGTCGGGATCCTCGACGCCGTCCTCGCGATGACCAACCAGTGGCTGTTCGACCGCCACAGCTTCGGCCGGCCGCTGGCCTCCTACCAGGCCCTTAAACACCGGGCCGCCGATATGAAGATGTGGTTCGAGGCGTGTCGCGCCACCACCAGGGGCGCAGTGTCCGCGGTCGCGGCACGCTCACCGGAAGCCCAGATGCTGGTCAGCGTCGCGAAAGCCTATGTCGCAGATCGTGCTCCGGCAATGTTGCAGGACTGCGTCCAACTACACGGCGGGATCGGCGTGACCTGGGAACACGACCTGCATCTCTACCTGCGCCGGGTCGCGCTGTACCGGGCGATGTTCGGGTCACCCGAGGACCATCACCGTGCGGTGTTCGCGCTCACCAGCGCGAACCGCACCCGCGAGGAGCAGCAACGAATGGAGCCCTCAGCATGACCGAAACCGCACTCTCGACCGGGACCAGCGAATCGGTCGCCGACTTCGCGGCCCGCGCCCGCACCTGGCTCGCAGCGAACATGCCGCGCATCGACCCCGACCATCCGCCGTTCGCGGTGCGCGCCGAGGCCGAATCCTGGGAACGCGCAAAGGAGTTGCAGAAGCGGCTGTACGAGGGCGGTTTCGCCGGGATCTGCTTCCCGCGGGAGTACGGCGGGCTCGGCCTGGACTCCTCCTACCAGAAGGCCTTCGATGCCGAGTGCCGCTGCTACGAGATGCCGCTGATCCTCAATGTGCCCACGTTCACGATTTGCGCCGCGACGATCCTCGACATGGGTAGCGAGGCGCAGAAGCGCGACCGCATCTCGGCCGCCATCCGCGGCGACGAGGTCTTGGTGCAACTACTCAGCGAGCCCAGCGGCGGATCCGACCTCGCCGGCGTCATCACCCGCGCCGACCGCCGTGACGGCAAATGGGTGGTCAACGGCGCCAAGACGTGGAGCACCAGCGCGTTCGCCGGCGACTACGGCCTGCTGCTGGCCCGTACCGACTGGAACCTGCCCAAGCACGAGGGACTGACGATGTTCCTGGTGCCGCTGAACTCCCCCGGCATCACGATGCGCCGGATCAAAGAGGTCAACGGTTCCGAAGAGTTCTGCGAGGAGTTCTTCGACGGACTCGAACTCGGTGACGACGCAGTTGTCGGCGAAGTCAACAACGGCTGGGAAGTGGCCTCTCGGCAGCTCTTTCACGAGCGCCGCGCGGTCGGGGGCGGGTCGGAGTTCGCCAGCGGATCCGGCGCGGAGAACGCCCATGAGATGCCACCCGACCATGTCGAACTGGCCGAGATCACTGGACAGGCCGACGATCAGCGGGTCCGGGACCTCGCCGGTCGTGCGTTGGTGCGCCGCGCGGTCAAGGAGCAGCTCATCGCCCACGTGGCGCAGTCCATCGGGGCGGGCTCGCTGCCGCCGAACGCGGGCACGTTGATCCGGCTCTTCCACGCCGAAACCACCGAACTGGAGATCGACACGGCGTTGGCCATCGCGGGCACTGCCGGTGTGGTCGACGAAGGCGGGGACCTCGCAGGCCTCATGGACAGCGTCGGCGTCCGTTACCTGTCCCGGCAGACGGGGTCGTTGGGCGGCGGTAGTTCGGAGATGGCCCGCAACGTCATCGGCGAACGCATTCTCGGCTTTCCCCGGGAGCCCGCGGCCGACCGGGGCGTTCCGTTCAATCAGGTCAAACGCGGCCGCCAGTAGCCGTCACCTGAACCGGACCACCGGCATCTGCCGTAGCGCAACTCACAGTGACAGCTCTGTGTTTGCCCGGCGATGTGATCCGGGTCATAGTCGACATAAGTCCGCTGATGGTTCGGACAAGCGTTGCGCGGCAGGCGATGTCGGACTTGCGCTCGGCACACAGCACAACGGCCGATAACAATTCGGTAACAGCACCGAAACGATAGGTCGTCGCGTCCGGACCGGCATCAGGGCAGGTGAGGCCGCTGGCGGCGACCTCTCGACCACCGAGTTCGGCGTTGCCGCTGCTTGCTTCTGCCCATTTGCTGAAATACGGTCGAACCACCGATGACGTGACTGACGAAACTCGATACTTGTTCGGTGGTGAACAAAACCAAGTGGATGTGCGTGCGCCGCGCGCTGGACTGAAAAGTCCGAACGCGCGCCCAAGCGATGTGAACAGCTCGGCCGGACAGCCTGATTCATGGCAGCAGTATCTGCGTCGTCCGACCGACGCGGACGCGATCGCAATGCGCCGTCTGGTCGCCGAGACCGGGGTTCTCGATCTCAACTCCACCTACGCGTACCTGTTGATGGCCACCGATTTCGCCGACACATGTATCGTGGCGGACCGCGACGGTGAGCTGTGCGGGTTGATCACCGGCTACCATCCGCCGACCAGACCAGAAGTGCTGTTCGTCTGGCAGGTAGCCGTAGCCGCATCCGCGCAGGGTGCCGGCCTGGCGGGCACGATGCTCGACACGCTGACCCGATGGGTCCGCGCAGACCGCCATGGTCACCCCGTCACCGTGGAGGCGACAGTCGCTCCCAGTAACACCGCCTCGCGCGCGTTGTTCGGTGCCTTCGCCCGACGGCACGGTGTGCCGATGAGCGAACACGAACGATTCCTGGCCGAGCATCTCGATGCCGATCAGGCGCACGAAGACGAACCGATCCTGCAGATCGGTCCGATCACCGCGAATCTCGACAACTAGATCTGTGAAAGGACTTATGTCGATCTCAGAGCTCAACCCACCCATGACCGATGCCGACCTCCCCGAGGTGTACCACTCGGTGGAATCCGAGGTGCGCAGCTACTGCCGCAGCTGGCCCACCACGATGGCGGTCGCGCAAGGCTCCTGGCTGACCGACGTCGCCGGCCGGCGCTATCTGGACTTCTTCGCCGGCGCAGGGGCCCTGAACTACGGCCACAACAACCCTGCCCTCAAGCAGCCTCTGCTCGACTACCTCGCCAGTGACATGATCGTGCACTCCCTCGACATGGCGACCTCGGCGAAGACCGACTTCCTCGAGACGTTCGAGCGGCTGATCCTGCGCCCACGCGGCCTCGACTACAAGGTGCAGTTCCCGGGCCCCACTGGGGCGAATTCCGTCGAAGCCGCCCTGAAGCTGGCCCGGAAGGTGACCGGCCGCGAGTCGATCATCAACTTCACCAACGCTTTCCACGGCATGACGCTGGGAGCACTGTCGGTGACCGGGAACTCGATGAAGCGCGCCGGCGCCGGCATCCCGCTGGTCCATTCGACCCCGATGCCGTACGACAATTACTTCGGCGGAGCGACAGAGGACTTCCACTGGTTCGAGCGCGTGCTCGACGACTCCGGCGGCGGGCTCAACCACCCTGCGGCCGTCATCGTCGAAACGGTGCAGGGCGAGGGTGGCCTGAACGTGGCCCGCGCTGAGTGGCTGCAGGCACTGGCCGAACTGTGCCGACGCCGAGACATCCTGCTCATCGTCGACGACGTGCAGATGGGGTGCGGACGCACCGGACGGTTCTTCAGTTTCGAGGAAGCCGGGATCGTGCCGGACATCGTGACGCTGTCCAAGTCGATCAGTGGCTACGGCCTGCCGATGGCGCTGACGCTGTTCCGGCGCGAACTGGACGTCTGGGCACCCGGCGAACACAACGGAACCTTCCGTGGCCACAACCCGGCATTCATCACCGCCACCAAGGCGCTCGAGACCTACTGGGCCTCAGATTCTTTCGCAGATGAAACAGAGTCCAAGGGTCGGCATGTCAGGGATCGCCTCGAGGCCATCGCGCAGACCCACGAAGGTGTCAGCGCCCGCGGGCGCGGGATGGCCCAAGGGCTCAAGTTCGCCGAAGCCTCCCGGGCCGGCGAGGTGTGCCGGGCGGCGTTCGACCGCGGCGTGACGATGGAGACGAGTGGCCCCCGTGACGAGGTGGTCAAGTTGCTCCCGCCGCTGACCACGACGGTGGAAGATCTGGATAAGGGCATCGACATCCTGGCAGAATCGGTCGCAGCGACCCTGTCCTGACCCACCCTCTACCTGACCGAAAGGAGACGCGACTTTGATCGTGCGTACCACCGCCGACATAACCGGCACCGAACGTGACGTGTCGGCCAAGCACTGGCGGTCGAAACGGATCATCCTCGCCGACGACGGCGTCGGATTCTCGTTCCACGAGACCACCATCGAGCCCGGCTCGGTGAGTGAGTTCCACTACCAGCATCACGTCGAGGCCGTGTGGGTGGTCGAGGGCACCGGCACCCTCACCAACCACGAGACCGGCGAGGAGCATCCGCTGGCTCCCGGATCCATGTACCTGCTCAACGGCCACGAGCGGCACCGCGTCAGCTGCCACACCCAGTTGCGCATGCTGTGCGTGTTCAATCCGCCCGTCACAGGGCAGGAGGTGCATGACGAGAGCGGAGCCTACCCACCCGCGGCGGCGATCCGATGAGCGCCGACGGCACCGACCGCTGCCACGACCACTACCCCACCCGGCTGCCGCATGCCGTCGAGCCGATCGCACGACGCGAGCCGACGGTGTGGGGCCAGGAGTCCGACGGGCCGCTCACCGATGCGGACCTGACTTCGATGACCGCCAACGGGTACCTGGTGCGACCCCGGACCGTCGAGGACAACTGGCTACCGCCGGTTCGTGACGAACTCCAGCAGATCGGGGAACGCGCCGACGACAGCGACCCGCGGATCATCCGCGAGACCTCCGGCGGCATCCGTTCGGTCTTCCAGCCGCATCTGCTCAGCGACCTGATCGCCGAAGTGGTCACGCTCGACACCGTGCTGCCCGTTGCGCGCCAAATACTGGGCAGCGACGTCTACCTGCACCAGGCACGGATCAACCTGATGCCCGGATTCACCGGCGGCGGCTTCTACTGGCACTCCGACTTCGAGACCTGGCACGCAGAAGACGGCATGCCGCTGATGCGTGCGGTGTCCTGCTCCATCGCGCTGACCGAGAACTTGACCTACAACGGGGCTCTGATGGTCATGCCGGGATCGCACAAGACGTTCTACCCGTGTGTCGGTGAGACGCCCCAGAACCACCACCGGGCGTCGCTGGTCAAGCAGGAGATCGGGGTGCCCGATCGGGCGACGTTGACCGCAGCCGCCGACCAGTACGGGATCGACCAGGTGACCGGCCCCGCAGGCAACGCCCTGTGGTTCGACTCGAACATGATGCACGGGTCGGCGTCCAACATCACGCCGTTCCCGCGTTCCAACATCTTCCTGGTGTTCAACTCGGTGGAGAACCGGCTGTGCGCCCCGTTCCGGGCGGACAGCCCCCGCCCGGAATATCTCGCCGCCCGAACCGAGCAACCGTTCAGCGTCGCCGCCGCGACCTGATCACCGGCACGCATCCAACGGCCCGGCAGGGCCGTCAGAACAACGTCTGCTGTGCAGCCACCACCGGTGCGGGCACTGCCCGTACCGGTGCGCTGCGCTGCGGGCCGCGCGCCAACCGATGCTTGGTGAGCAGCGGGGAGACCCGGCTGCCGAGCTCGTGGCGATACTCCGGCGGCAGGTAGGCGCCGCGCCGATACAACCGGCGGTACTCGCCGACCAATTCGGGGTAGGCCTGCCCCAACCAGTCCATGAACCACCCGCGGGTCGACCCCCGCAGATGCAGTCCGAACACCGTCGCGCTGGTGGCGCCGGCCGCCGCGATCCGGCCGAGCAGGTCATCGAGGTGTTCGGTCGAATCGGTCAGACCGGGCAGCACCGGCGCCACCATGACGTGACAGTCGAGCCCTGCCGCGCGCACCGTCGAGATCAGCCCGAGGCGCGCCTGGGGAGACGGGGTGCCCGGCTCGACCCGGCTGTGCAATTCCGGATCACCCACGGCCAGCGACACCGCCACGCCGACGCGCACCCGGCGGGCCGCCTCGGTCAGCAGCGGCAGGTCTCGGCGCAGCAACGTGCCCTTGGTCAAGATCGAGAACGGTGTGCCGGAGTCGGCGAGCGCAGCGATGATCCCCGGCATCAACGCGTAGCGGCCCTCGGCCCGCTGGTAGGGGTCCGTATTCGTCCCCAGCGCCACCGTTTCCCTCCCCCACGACGGTCGATGGAGCTCGCGGCGTAGCACCTCTGCGACGTTGGTCTTCACCACCACCTGGGTGTCGAAGTCGCGGCCGCAGTCGAACTCCAGGTATTCGTGGGTGGGCCGGGCGAAGCAGTACCGGCACGCATGTGAGCAACCGCGGTACCCGTTGACGGTGTACTGGAAGGGCAGGTGGTCAGCCGTTCCCGGGACCTTGTTCAACGCCGACTTGCACAACACCTCGTGGAAGGTGATGTTCTCGAACTGAGGGGTGCGTACGCTGCGGACGAAGCCGATGCGCTGCAGTCCTGGCAGTGCGCCGTCGTCCACGCTGACGCCCTGACGATCCCATCGCATACTCTATGCGAACATACGTTCGATCCCGCGTCAAGGAGGATGGTCGTAGGAGAAGGAGCACTCGCGCCTTCCGTAGGTTGAGGGGCACATGTCGACTCAGGAACACACAGATCTTCAGGACCACGCCGCCGAACTGGAGTCCGAGAAGGGCTACATCGCCGGACTCTACGAGAAGCTCGACGCCGAGCGCGCGCGGGTGGGGCACCGCTACAAGTCGGTGCTGCGCGGCAGTGGGCAGACGCTGGTGGAACGCGATGCCGAGGTCCGCGCGCTGGCCAGACAGCTGGCCCGGCTGGATGTGGCCGACAGCGGGCTGTGCTTCGGCCGGTTGGACAGCCTTTCGGGGGAACGAATGTACATCGGCCGGATCGGCCTCCTCGACGAGGAGAACGACTACGACACCCTGCTGCTGGACTGGCGGGCGCCGGCGGCCCGCGCGTTCTACGTCGCCACCGGCGCCTCCCCGGAGAACATGCGCCGCCGCAGGCAGTTCCACACCCGAGGGCGGCTGGTCCTCGACTACACCGACGAGACCCTCGGCCGTCCCAGTGACGGCGAACGCGGCGGCTCGGGCGACGCCGCACTGCTCGCCGCCGTCAACGCGCCCCGCGGGGACGGGATGCGCGACATCGTCGCGACGATCCAGGCCGAGCAGGACGAGATCATCCGCCTCGACCATCAGGGTGTGCTGGTGATCGAAGGCGGCCCCGGGACCGGCAAGACCGTCGTCGCGCTGCACCGGGTGGCGTACCTGCTCTACACCCAGCGCCAGCGGATCGAGCACCACGGCGTACTCGTCATCGGACCCAACCCGGCCTTCCTGAACCACGTCGGTCGGGTCCTGCCGTCGCTGGGCGAATCCAATGTGGTGTTCATGACCGTCGGCGACCTGGTGCCCGGGCTGCGCGTATCGGCCGAGGATCCGCCCGAGGCCGCGCGGCTCAAGGGTTCGCGCACGATGCTCGACGTGCTCGACGCGGCGATCGCCGACCGGCAACGGGTTCCCGAGAACCCTCTTCCGATCGAACTGACCGACACCTCGGTGCGTATCGACGCCGAGACCGCCGAGTGGGCCATCCAGGAGGCCCGCGCGAGCAAGCAGCCCCACAACGACGCCCGCGCGGTCTTCACCGATGTCATCACGTGGGTGCTCACCGAACGGGCGATCGCCAAGATCGGCCGGGGGTGGCTGACCCGTGAGGACCGCGCCGCTTGGGAACATCTGCGGGCGGAACTGGTCGACGAGCTCGGCGACCACGCCGGGTTCGCGGCGGCGCTCGACCAACTCTGGCCGACGCTGACGCCGGAAACCCTTCTGGGCGAGCTCTACTCGTCGCACGAGCGGCTACGGGCCGCCGGCGCCGACCCCGCGCTGTTTCGCGCGGAGGGCGAGCGCTGGACGATCTCGGACGTGCCACTGCTCGATGAACTGGTGGACCTGCTGGGTCGCGACAAGACCGCCGATCAGGCGGCCGAGCGGGAACGCCGCGCCGAGGCCGAGTTCGCCGAAGGCGTGCTGGAGCTCATGGTCAGCCGGGAAGATCTGATGGAGGACGAGGACCAGTTGCTGGCCACCGACATGCTCTACGCCGAGGACCTCGCCGACCGCTTCACCGAGCGCGACAACCGTGAACTCGACGAGCGGGCCGCCGCGGATCGGGACTGGACCTACCGGCACGTCGTGGTCGACGAAGCCCAGGAACTCTCCGAGATGGACTGGCGGGTGCTGATGCGGCGCTGCCCGAGTAGGTCTTTCACCGTGGTGGGCGATCTGGCCCAACGCCGCTCGGCCGCAGGCGCCACGTCATGGGACACCATCCTCGAGCCCTACGTGCCCGGCCGTTGGATCTACCGGCCGCTGTCGACGAACTACCGCACCCCCGCGGAGATCATGAACGTCGCCGCCGCGGTTCTCGCCGAGTTCGCACCGGGGGTCAGGCCGCCGGACTCGGTTCGGGCAACAGGCGTCCAGCCATGGTCGCGTCAGGTCGACGAGAGCGAACTCGCCACTGCCATCGACGAGTTCACCGCCGAAGAAGCAGCACGGGAGGGCACCAGCATCGTGATCGGGCCACCCGGCGTACCGGGCACCGTCACCCCCGCGGAGGCCAAAGGCCTGGAGTTCGACGCCGTGTTGGTGGTGGAGCCGGAACGGATCCTCGCCGACGGACCACGCGGCGCGGCCCAGTTGTATGTCGCACTCACCCGGGCCACCCAACGTCTGGGAGTGCTCCACCGGGACCCGCTGCCGCCGGCCCTGTCAGGGCTGACTGCGCGGTAGCCGCAGGGCTACCACTTCGACAGCTGGCACCGCACGTTGTAGGGGTCGTCGTGCGCGACGAGCACCTGACCGTCGACCGCGATGTCGCAGTGCGCGTTCGGCGCGGCCTGTCCACCGCGGGTGGTGCTGCTCACGGTCAGTATCGCCCACTGCGGATCCGCCATCGTGGTCTCGAACACCCACGGCACCCCGGGGGCCAGGTTGACCTTCTCACGCTTGGCGAACGCGTAGGCGTCGGCGTTGAAGGCCTCCATGCTCGGCGGTTGAGACGTCAGATAGAACAGGTCGAACTCGTAGCCGCCCGCCGACGTGAGCGTGTACCGGACCTGCTGACCCTCGGGCTGAGCACTCGCCGTCACCGGGCCGACCGCAATGGATGCGGCCGCCGCCACCAGTGACACCCCGAGCGCCGCGCCTACTTTGGCTGTGGCTGTTCGCATGATGGTCACATCGCCGGACGGTACCGGATCGTTACGCACAGGACAGTCCTCCGACGCCGGGCTGGGTTAACGGCAAACCAATTGCCGGATTGTCCGCACGTTAATTTGTTCGTCACACACAGACATTTCTCAGAAACACAGGCGTTCTAACGTCCCGATTCGACACCCGCTCGGTGTGGTCGCTTCGGCGCGCATTGTGTCCCGAAGCTACTCCGACTCGACGCCTCATCAGCGAATGAGCGCTGTCGACAGCAAGAAAGGCCGTTCATGGAAAACCCCCGACGCACTTCCTTCAGACGATCCGCACTCACTGCAGGAAGTGTCGTAGCGGTAGCCAGCCTGCTGTTGGCAGGCTGCGGCAGCAGGGCAAGTGAAACCGATTCAGCAAATGCGGAATCCTGTGTGGACACCTCCGGTGACACCATCAAGGTGGGCGCGCTGAACTCGCTGTCGGGCACCATGGCGATCTCCGAGGTGACCGTCCGCAACGCCATCGATCTGGCGGTCGAGCAGATCAACGCCGACGGCGGGGTGATGGGCAAGCAGATTCAGGTGGTCGCCGAGGACGGCGCGTCCGAGCCGACGGTGTTCGCCGAGAAGGCCGAGAAGCTGATCAGCAGCGACTGCGTGGCCGCCGTGTTCGGGGGCTGGACGTCGTCCAGCCGCAAGGCGATGCTGCCGGTGTTCGAGAGCGCCAACTCACTTCTCTACTACCCCGTGCAGTACGAGGGCCTGGAGTCCTCCCCCAACATCTTCTACACCGGTGCGACCACCAACCAACAGATCGTGCCGGCTCTGGACTACCTCAAGGAGCAGGGCGTCCAGTCGCTGTACCTGGTCGGTAGCGACTACGTCTTCCCGCAGACCGCCAACCGGATCATCAAGGCATACGCCGAGGCCAACGGCATGGAGATCAAGGGCGAGGACTACACCCCCCTGGGCTCGACCGACTTCTCCACGATCGTCAACAAGGTCCGCAGCGCCGACGCCGACGCGGTGTTCAACACCCTCAACGGCGACTCCAACGTGGCGTTCTTCCGGGAGTACCGCAACGTCGGTCTGACCCCGCAGGACATGCCGGTGGTGTCGGTGTCCATCGCCGAGGAAGAGGTCGGCGGCATCGGTGTGCAGAACATCGAGGGTCAGCTGACGGCGTGGGACTACTACCAGACCATCGACACACCGGTGAACAACGAGTTCGTCGCGGCCTACAAGGCCAAGTTCGGCGCCGACAAGCCGACCTCGGATCCGATGGAGGCCGCCTACGTGTCGGTCTACCTGTGGAAGAACACAGTCGAGAAGGCACAGTCGTTCGACGTCGCGGCAGTGCAGGAAAACGCAGGCGGGGTCACGTTCGACGCGCCGGAGGGCCTGGTCACGATCGACGGCGAGAACAACCACATCACCAAGACCGCCCGCATCGGGGAGATCCGCCCCGACGGCCTGATCTACACGATCTGGGAGTCCCCCGGCCCGATCGAGCCGGATCCGTTCCTGGAGTCCTACCCGTGGGCCGCCGGCCTCTCCGGCTGATATGGATGTCCTGATCGGGCAGCTGGCAACAGGATTGAGCCTCGGCTCGATCCTGTTGCTGGCCGCACTGGGGTTGTCGCTGACGTTCGGCCAGATGGGCGTCATCAACATGGCGCACGGCGAGTTCATCATGGCCGGCTGCTACACCGCGTACGTGATACAGCAGGTGGTGTCGAGTGCCGGTGCCTCGCTGCTGATCTCGCTGGTCCTCGGCTTCTTCATCGGCGGCGCGATGGGCGCGCTCCTGGAGGTCACACTGATCCAGCGGATGTACGCCCGTCCCCTGGACACCTTGCTGGTGACCTTCGGCGTCGGGCTGGTCCTGCAGCAGGTGGCGCGTGACATCTTCGGAGCACCCGCAGTCAATGTGGTCGCCCCGGAATGGCTGTCGGGCGGCGTGGACATCCTCGGCGCCGTCGTGCCCAAGACCCGCATCTTCATCCTGGTGCTCGCCGTCGTCTGTGTCGCGGTGCTGGCCACCGTGCTCAAGACCAGCCCGATGGGGCGGCGGATCCGCGCCGTCGTGCAGAACCGCGATCTTGCTGAAACCAGCGGCATCTCGTCGCGCAAGACGGACATCACGACGTTCTTCATCGGATCCGGGCTGGCCGCTGTGGCAGGTGTGGCGCTGACGCTGATCGGCTCCACCAGCCCGACGATCGGTCAGAGCTACTTGATCGACGCGTTCCTGGTGGTTGTCGTAGGCGGTCTGGGCCAGATCAAGGGCACCGTGATCGCGGCCTTCACGCTGGGCTTCCTGAACTCGTTCATCGAGTTCAACACCACGGCATCGCTGGCCAAGGTCATCGTCTTCGTGATCATCGTGATCTTCCTGCAGGCCCGCCCGCAGGGCCTGTTCACCGTCAGGACAAGGAGTCTGGTGTGAGGACCCTCATCGGACGCTGGCAGACCTGGGCGGGCTTCGGGATCGCCGCGGTACTGCTGTTTGGGGTGGCACCGGTGGTGTTCTCCGAATTCCGGCTCAGCCTGCTGGGCAAGTTCCTGTGCTTCGCGATCGTCGCGGTCGGCATCGGCCTGGCATGGGGCCGGGGCGGCATGCTGGTTCTGGGCCAGGGCGTCTTCTTCGGCCTCGGCGGCTACATGATGGGCATGCACCTCAAGATCGCCGACGCGCAGGTGTTCGGCAACGATGTGCCCGACTTCATGCAGATCGCCGGCGTACGCGAACTCCCCGGCTACTGGGCGCCTTTCGCCTCTCCGGCGTTCACCCTGCTCGCCATCGTGGTGGTTCCGGCGGCGATCGCCGCGGCACTGGGGTTCGGCGTGTTCAAACGCCGGGTCAAGGGCGCCTACTTCGCGATCCTGTCGCAGGCGCTGGCTGCGGCGCTGGCCATCCTGCTGGTCGGCCAGACCAGCCTCGGAGGAAGCAACGGCCTCAACCGGTTCCGGACCTTCTTCGGCTTCACACTCAGCGACCCGGCGAACCGGCGGATGCTGTACTTCATCGCAGCCGCGGTCCTGCTGATCGTGGTGGCCGTGGTGCGCCAGCTGATGCAGAGCCGCTACGGCGAGCTGCTCGTCGCGGTGCGCGACGGCGAGGAACGAGTGCGGTTCCTGGGATACGACCCGGCCAACATCAAGGTGGTGGCCTACACCGTCGCCGCACTGTTCGCCAGTATCGCCGGTGCCCTGTTCGCGCCGATCGTCGGCTTCATCGCCCCGTCGCAGGTCGGCATCCTGCCCTCCATCGCGTTCCTCATCGGGGTCGCCATCGGCGGACGCACCACGCTGCTGGGCCCGGTGCTGGGAGCCATCGGGGTGGCTTGGGCGCAAACCCTGTTCTCCGAAAGGTTTCCGTCGGAGTGGACCTACGCGCAGGGCCTGCTGTTCATCGTCGTCGTCGGGTTCTTCCCCGCTGGTTTCGCGGGCCTGGCGGTGCTGTTCAGACGCCGACGCAAGGCCAAGGACAGCGTGGCCACCGAACCCGAGAAAGAACCCGACGCAGAAAAGGTGGGAGCCGCCCCATGACCGAAGCCGAGGCCATCTCATCCGAACGCGGACCGAAAGTCGGCGGCAATGTCGGCATGGGCACCCAGTACCTCGAAGTACGCGGTCTGACAGTCGATTTCGACGGATTCAAAGCGGTCAGCAACGTCGACCTCACGCTTTTCCAAGGCGACCTGCGGTTCCTGATCGGACCCAACGGAGCCGGCAAGACCACGGTGATCGACGCCATCACCGGGCTGGTGAGCGCCTCCGGTTCGGTCAGCAAGTCCGGGGTGGAACTGCTGGGCAAGAAGGTTCATCAGATCGCGCGTCGCGGTGTGGGCCGCACATTCCAGACCGCGAGCGTGTTCGAGCAACTGACCGTGCTCCAGAATCTCGACATCGCCGCCGGCGCCGGCCGGTCACCGTGGACGCTGCTGCGGCGGCGCCACGGCGTGTTGCCCGTGATCGAGCAGGCCTTGGACACGACCGGGCTCAGCGCGCTGGCCGACAAACCCGCAGGCGTGCTGGCCCACGGCCAGAAACAGTGGCTGGAAATCGGCATGCTGCTGGTGCAGAACGCCGACGTGCTGCTGCTCGACGAGCCCGTCGCCGGCATGAGCCACGAAGAGCGGGAGGAGACGGGCAACCTGTTGCGCCGCATCGGTGCTGAACGCACCGTTGTGGTCGTCGAGCATGACATGGACTTCATGCGGGCGTTCGCCACCTCGGTGACCGTTCTGGCGCGGGGCGAGGTCATCGCCGAAGGGTCCGTCGCCGAGGTTCAGGCCAACCCGAGGGTCCAAGAGGTCTACCTGGGAACGGCCGCCGCCGGCGCCGAAGCAGCCCGCGGGCAGACCAGTGAACAGACGGAGGGTTCCTAGATGCTGCAACTGGTCGACGTGCACAGCGGGTACGGCCGCTCCGAGGTCATCCACGGGGTGAGCATCGAGGTGCCCACCGACGGGGTGGCCGCGGTAATGGGGCACAACGGTGCGGGAAAGACGACGCTGCTTCGCGCCGCGGTGGGCCTGCTCAAGTGCAATTCGGGCAAGGTGCTGTTCGAAGGTCAGGACATCACCAAACTGCGCCCGTCGGCACGGGTGGCCCGCGGGCTGGCCTATGTCCCGCAGGGCCAGCAGTCGTTCGGGCAGCTGACCACAGCCGAGAATCTCCAGGTGGTCGCCGACGGGCGCAAGAACGGAAAGCAGCTGATCGACGAGCAACTCGATCTGTTCCCCGCCCTCAAGGAGCTGCTGACCCGGCGCGCCGGCCTGCTCTCCGGCGGTCAGCGCCAGCAGCTCGCGATCGCGCGTGCCCTGATCACGACGCCGAAATGCCTCATCCTCGACGAGCCGACCGAAGGCATCCAGCCGTCGGTGGTCGGCGAGATCGAGGAAGCGATCACCGCGCTGACCGCGCGCGGGGACCTCGGTGTCCTGCTGGTCGAACAGCACATCGGCTTCGCGCTGGAGTCCTCGCAGCAGTACTACATCATCGAGGCCGGCCGGGTCACCTCCAGCGGCACCGGTGGTTCGTCGTCCGAGGACGACGTCCGCGCCGCCATGGCCATCTAGCCCCTTCCCCTTCCCCGCGAGCGTGCATGTGTGCACGCGACACGCCGCTGAATTCTGTGCAAATGCGCACGCTCGGCGTGCAAGGGTTTGCGCTCTGCTTTTCCCGGGTACGGCGCGACGGAGAGAATGACTGATCGTACGGGGAGGAGCGGCCGATCATCAGACCGACGGCAGCGACAGAACGGCGAGGCAAGCGCCGCGGCCGGCCGCTGTCGGTCGCTGCCGCGTGGCTCACCGCCGGGGCCCTCGCCGCCGCCGGATGCGTACCGTCCGCACCGGAGCCACCCGCACCCACCGGGTCGACCACACCGCCGTCCGGCGCGACCGCCGACCCGCTGGCCCATCGAAACTCCACTTCGTGGACCGCGCGCAGCATGGTCAATGCGCTGGCAGACGCTGGTCTGGCGGTCCCTGATCCGCTCGACAACACAGACACGGAATGCCGCGACCTCGGCTGCGAGCAGTCGGTCGTCACCGACACCCTCAGGATCAAGACGTTCCCGACGGCCGAAGACGCCGCACGGTATGCCGCACCGCGCGGCCTGTACCGGACGGATACGATCGTCGTCGCCTTCGCTCCGCCGCTGACGGCGGCCGAGCGTAAGCCCTACATCCGGACACTGGACAGGCTCACGGAGTGACCGACGGTCCGGACAAGAAGTTGTCTCTGACCGGTTCGGTCGCCCTCGGAACCGGTGTGATGATCGGCGCAGGCATTTTCGCGCTGGTCGGCCAGGTCGCCGAGCTCGCCGGCTCCTGGGTGCCCTGGGCCTTCCTCGCTGCTGCGGTGGTGGTGGCGTTCAGTGCGTACTCCTATACCCGGTATTCGAGCGAGAATCCCTCGTCCGGCGGGATCGCGATGCTGCTCAAGGCCGCCTACGGGCCGGGGGTGATCGCCGGGACGTTCTCGTTGTTCATGTACGTGTCGATGGTGCTCGCCGAGAGTCTGCTCGCGCGTACGTTCGGCACCTACCTTCTGCAACCGTTCGGGCTGCAGGGTTCGGCGGTGTGGGTCCCCGTCCTCGCGGTCACGGCAATCGTGGGTGCGACCACGGTGAATCTTGTGGGCAACCAGTTGGTGGAAACCTCTGCCACGGCGACCGCTCTGATCAAGCTCGTCGGCATCGCCGTCCTGGCCGTCGCCGGCATCGCCGCGACCGGGGTCTCCGCGTTCTCCCGGCTGTTCACCGGTGGGGACGGACAGCCGCCGCCCGACCACGGCTGGATCGGGTTCCTGGCCGGCACCGCGTTGTGCATCCTCGCCTACAAGGGGTTCACCACGATCACCAACCAGGGCGACGATGTCCGCGACCCGCAGCGAAACATCGCCCGCTCGATCGTGATCGCCATCGCGTTGTGCACGGTGATCTACCTGCTGCTGGCGGTGGCGGTGGCCGGCAGCCTGTCGGTATCGGAGATCATCGCGGCCCGGGACTACGCGCTCGCCGAGGCCGCCGCACCGCTGTTCGGGCGGTGGGGAGTGTGGCTGACGGTCGCGATCGCCGTCGTCGCCACCCTGTCCGGTTTGGTCGCCAGCCTGTTCGCCGTCTCCCGGCTCTACGACATGCTCCGTCAGATGGGCCAGGTTCCCGCGTTGCCGGGCTCGGTGAACCGACAATCCCTGCTCATCACGGCGGCGCTGGCCATCGTGACCGCGGCGGCCTTCGACCTGAGCCAGATCGCCTCTCTCGGGGCGATGCTGTACCTGTCGATGGACATCGCCATCCACTGGGGAATCATCCGTCACCTCAGGGACGAGGTCGATGCCAAGATCTGGGTGCCGGCGGTGGCCATCGGGCTCGACCTACTGGTGCTCGCGCCGTTCGTGGTGATGAAGTTCGGCTCCGACCTTCTCACCCTCGGCATCACGGTCGCCGTCGCCGGCGCGATCGTCGTGGCTCAATGGTGGGCCGTGCGTCACCGATCGGCCGCATCTGCCTGAGCCGTCGCACGACGATAAAGTTCCCGGCCGAACACGCCGGTGAGACCGAAGGCAATCGTGCTGCCCGCCAGGACAAGTGATCCCGCAGCCAGCACCTGCTCGTTCGCCCCGAGCCGCTCCGCCTCCATCGTCAGGTAGAACAACGCCGCCACCCCGACGGGGCCGAACCAGCCCAGATACAGCGCGTCAGGAAGCCGCAGCTTCAGGGGCCTCATCATCAGCAGCACGATCGGGATCCGGCGCAGCAACAGCACCGCGAGCACCAACACCACGCCCTGCCAACCGAGTTCGACCCACTGCCGCCAGGGCAACGCCGCGCCGAACAGGACGAACAACGGCAGCACCGCAAACCGGTTTATCGCCTCGTCGACGGAGTCCTCGGAGGCCCGCTCGCGGCCGGTGCCGACGATGTTGAACGCGACACCGCCGACGAAGACGGCGAGGATGCCGTCCACGTGCAGCAGGCCGGCGGCTCCGAGGATGCCCAGAGCCAGCACCACGGTGAAGAACAACGACGGCGCGCTGGCGGTGGCACCATGACGCGCTCCCAACCGGAGTGCGTGTCCGCCCAGCCAGCCGATCCCCACGCCGAGCACCACTCCGCCTCCCACCTGCCATGCCGATTCGGTGAGAGCACCACCCGGAGTGAGCGCACCGGCCATCGTGACCGCCACCAGAACAAGAGGTAACGCCAGGCCGTCGTTGGAGCCCGATTCGACGGAGAGCAGTTGGCGATCACGGGCCGGTAGGACACGCTCGGCGGCATCGCCGGTGACCACACTCGATGACAGCACCGGGTCGGTCGGACTGATCGCCGCCCCGAACAGTGCGGCAGCCGCCAGCGGCATGCCGAGGATCGCCCACCCCAGCCCCGCCGACACCACGGCCATCACCGGCAGAACGAGCAGCAGCAGGATCAGAACCGGGCGAACGTGCCGCCGGATCTCGCCGAACGGATAGCGCAACGCGACCGCCATCACCGAAATCGCCAGCAGTACTCGGCTGACCTCGTGGAGCAACGACTGCTCGGCTACCAGCGTGGGCATCGCCAACACGCCAACGACCTGCGGTCCCAGCACGATACCGGCGACCAGTCCGAGGAGGGGCTCCGAGATCGGCAGGCTCCGCATCTTCGCCGACATCGTCGCCACCACGACCCCGAGGACACCGACCGCGGCCAGCACTATGTCCAGTTCCACGCGTCAAAGACTCCCATGCGGTGGTCGGGGCAAGCACAGCGGCGCACGAACTCCAGCAAAACGTATGCCGCCGGGTGTCTCGGGTACTTGGATCACCCTATGCGTATCAAAAGTTGTCCGGAATCGACACGCACCGGGACGCCGATGACCCGTCTGGACATCGTCGAACGTCGACGCCGGTGAGCGGCAACGGGGGCGGCGGCGGGCTCATCGAGGCCGTGCGGCAGCGGCGCACCGTCTTCGTCGACGCCTGGCGAAGCCGGCTGTGGCCCGTGCCCGCTCTGGGCGTGATTCTTGCGTTCCTCGCCGGAATCGCCGTACCTGAGGTCGACGGGGTGCTCGACGAGAGCATGCCGCCGCGGTTGGCGGACTACATCTTCGGTGGTGGCGCCGACGCGGCGCGGGAAGTGCTCGGGGCGGTCGCCACGTCGCTGATCACCGTGACGTCGCTGACCTTCTCGCTGACGGTGGTGACTCTGCAGCTTGCCAGCAGCCAGTACACGCCGCGGCTGTTGCGGACGTTCGCAGCGGATCGGTTCGTCCAGCGCACCCTCGCGCTGTTCCTCGCGACTTTCGTCTATGCGCTCACGGTGCTGCGTACCGTACGCAACGACAGCGACGGGGGCGCGGAGTTCGTCCCGCAGATCGCCGTCACGTTGGCCTACCTGCTGGCAATGGCGAGCGTGCTGGCGCTGGTCCTTTTTCTCGGTCATCTGGTCCGCCAGATCCGGATCGAGACGATGCTCGAGCACGTCTGTGCCGACGTCAAGGACACCACCCACCGGGTGCTCGACCCACTCGACGAACACCCGGACCACGCATCGGCGCCCTCCCCGCCCCCGGGGGCGTCGTTGATCACCGCTCGATCGTCGGGCTTTCTCGTCGAGGTCGACGAACAGGCTCTGCTGGCGGCCGCAGTCGACGCCGGCGCAGTCGTCTGGCTCGACCGCGCGGTCGGGTCCGACGTCCTGGCGGGGGTTCCGGTGGCGTTCTGCTGGTCGGCGACCGGTTCGCTCGACGAAGAGCAGTTGGCCGCGGTGCGCGACCGGGTAGCAGGCGCCCTGAGCACCGGCGTCGAGCGCACCGCCACCCAGGACATCGCCTACGGACTCCGCCAGCTCGTCGACGTTATCGTGCGCGCGCTGAGCCCGGGGATCAATGATCCGACGACCGCGGTACACGGGCTGAATTCGTGCAGCGCGATGTTGTGCGAACTCGCCGGGTACCGCCTGGGACCCTGCACCCTCCGGGACGGCGACGACGCGCCACGGGTGGTGCTGGCCCGTCCTGATCTGCCCGACCTGCTCGACCTGGTCTGCGACCAGCCGCAGCTCTACGGCGCTTCCGATCCCGCGGTGCTGGCCAGACTGCTGTCGATGCTGCGTGAACTCGCCTGGGTGGTGGTGCTGCCCGCACACCGCCAGGCCATTGCCGATCGACTCCTCCGTGTGGAGAGAGCGGCCGCTGAGCAGGACCTCGACCGAACCGACCGCCGCAAATTGGAGCAACTGGCCCACCATGTCCGGGAGGCGCTGGATCGCCGCTGGGCACCCGCGTGAGACGGTGGCGTGCTATTCGCGGAGATGCTGCGCCGACGCCGGTGCGGAGGTCTCGGTATGCACGCCGGACAGTTCGCGTGCCGAGTTGATCAATCCGACCATGCTGAATGCCTGTGGGGTGTTGCCCAGCTGGCGGCCCGCGGCGATGTCGTACTCCTCGCTGAGCAGCCCGACATCATTGCGCAGGGTGAGCAACCTCTCGAACAGCGCGATGGCTTCGGCGGTGCGCCCGATACCGGCGAGGGCGTCCACGAGCCAGAAGGTGCACGCCAGGAATGCGCCCTCGGTTCCGGGCAGACCGTCGACTCCGTGTTTGGTTTCGTAGCGCAGCAGCAGGCCGTCGCGGCCCAACTCTGCCTGCACTGCCTCGACGGTGCCGACCACCCGCGCGTCATCCCACGCCAGGAAACCCACCCGTGGAATCAGCAGCAGGGCCGCGTCGAGCGATGCCGATCCGTAGTGCTGTGTGAAGGTATTACGTTGGGCGTCAAAGCCGTTGGCGCACACCTCAGAGTGGATCTGCTCGCGTAGCGCCCGCCACCGCTGCACCGGCCCGGACAACCCATGGTTCTCCACAGTGTGGATTGCACGGTCCACACCGGTCCACGCCATCACCTTCGAGTGCACGAAGTCCCGGCGTGGACCGCGAACCTCCCACAGGCTGTTGTCGGGGTCACGCCAGTGCCCTTCGAGATAGTCGAGCAGCGCGCGCTGCATGTCCCAGGCGGTGTCATCCGCCTCCAAGCCTGCTTCCCGGCCCAAATGCAGACCGTCGAGCACCTCGCCCCAGACGTCGAGTTGGAACTGATCGGCGGCGGCATTGCCGATGCGCACGGGCAACGAACCCTCGTACCCCGACAGCCACGGCAGCTCCTCTTCGGGCAGCCTTCGACTTCCGTCGAGGCCGTACATGATCTTCAGCTCGGCTGGGTCACCGGCCAGTGCCCGCACCAGCCATTCCCGCCATGCCTTGGCTTCGGCTTCGTATCCGGTGCCCAGCAGCGCCTGCAGCGTGAAGGTGGCGTCGCGTAGCCAGCAATAGCGGTAATCCCAGTTGCGGGACCCTCCGAGTTCTTCGGGCAGCGACGTGGTCGCGGCCGCGACGATTCCACCGGTGGGCGCATAGGTCAGCGCCTTGAGCAACACCAAGGACCGACGCACGTCGGTCGCCCATCGGCCGGTGTAGGTGCACCGCGCAATCCAGTCGGTCCAGAATCGTTCCGTCTCGGCCAGCGCCCGCTCGGGGTCGGCGGGTTCAGGACGGGGCAAGTGAGACTCCATGTAGGTCAGCACGAAGGGGATCCGTTGCCCTGCGGCGACTTCGAAGCCAGCGACGCTCTGGAGATCCTCGCCGTGCACTGGAACCGGCGTACGAAACCAGACCGCATCAGGCCCGGCCACCGCGGCAAGATCCTGGCCGTCACGCCGCACCCAGGGCACTATGTGCCCATAGTCGAAGCGCAGTCGCAACGTCATCCGCATCGGCACCCGGCCGGTGACGCCCTCGACGATCCGAACCACGTCGGCCTGCCTGCCACGAGGGGGCATGAAGTCGATCAGCCGCACGGTGCCGTCGGGGGTGTCCCATTCGGTTTCGAGGATCAGCGTGTCCCCCCGGTATCGACGTCGGGTCGCCGCACCACCTGTCGCCGGTCCGAGAAGCCAACTGCCCGCAGCCTCGCCGCCGAGAAGCGCCGCAAAGCAGGCGGATGAGTCGAAGTTGGGCAGACACAGCCAGTCGATCGCACCGTCGCGTCCCACCAGTGCGGCAGTCTGAAGATCCCCCAGCAGCGCGTAGTCCTCGATCGGCGCCATGTCACGCGGCCTCGATGTCGATGACGACCTTGACATCACCATCTCGGGGCTCGAATGCTTCTCGAGCCCGGTGAAGTGGCACCCGTCTGCTGATCAGCCCCTCCAGCCAGCCGATGTCGGCCTTGGCCAGCGCATCCGCGGCGTGTCGGTAGTGACGCAGGTTGGCGTTCACCGAACCCACCACCGCATCGTTCTCCAGCACGATGTCGCGGTTCAAGGCGCCGACGTCGAGGTGCACAGTCCGGCCAGCCGGGGAGACGCCGGTCAGACACACCACCCCATAGCTGCTGGTAGTGGACATCACTTCGACGACCACCGGGCTGGCTCCGGTGGCCTCGATGACCACATCGGGGCACAATCGCCTGGTCACCTCGGCCACGGGGTCGTGGTGGTAGGTCGCCCCGAGCGATCTAACCAATGCCGGCTTGGGACCATCGGTCACCCGATCCAGGACATGTACGTCGAGCCCGCGCTGCACCCCCAGGAGTGCCGCGAGCAGCCCGATCGGCCCTGCCCCGGTGACCAGGACACGCCGGGGTTCGAACCAGCTGCGCTCGCCCACCCGGTAGACCTGTTCCCATGCCTTGGCGACGACGGATGTGGGTTCGATGAGTACGCCGACGCTTTCCAGCTCGGGATCCACCTTGGTTGCGTAACCGGCTTCCACACACCATTGTTCGCTTCCGTAGCCGTCCAGCTCCTTGATGCCCCGCTCGCGGTATCGGCCATTTCGGCACATGTCGAACTCGCCTAGAGCGCACGCTCCGCACGGCACCGGGTCCGGGCGGCGGACGACGCCGGCGACCAGGTCGCCGACGGTGAAGTCGCTGCCCGCCACGGTCCGGGCGACCCGCCCCAACGATTCGTGTCCGAGTATCAACCGCGTGCGGTGCGGCGGTGCCCAACCGTACTGGCCTGTCGCAATCTCCCTGTCGGTTCCGCAGACTCCGACGGATAGGGCGTCGACCAGTAACTCGCCGGGTCCTGGGTGCGGATCGGCCACGTCCTGCACCCGCAGCGAGTCCTGCGCGCCGGGCTCGACGGTCATTCCCCGCATCAGCCGGCCCAACCGGGCGAGCAAGGCGGCGACGTCGTCCCGTGCGGGTTGCGGGGTGGGTGGGTCGCGATGTGCACGGATGGTCCTTTCTGTTGCGTCTATTGCTGCGGCGGCTCGGGCATGTCCGACAGCTCAGCCAACGCCGACCAGTCGCCGACCTTGTCGACGCCGATCACGCTCAGAGATCCGTCGGTCTCCAGCACCACCGCGGCGATCTGGCTGATGTCACCTTGTCCGGAGGACCGGATCGCCTGGTGGATCTCGTCGACACTGACCCGTTGACGGCGCAATGCGCCGTCGAGCAGAACGCCCTGTGACACGAGGAGCGTCGGCCGCGCAGTCAACACCGAACGGCCGGCCTTCACCCGGGACGACACCGTCGCCGCCAGGAACTGCAGCGCCGCCAGCAACGCGAATGCCGCGGCCCCCTCTGTGAACGACACATCCGAGTTCAGCAGGATCGTGGCCAGCGTCGAACCGACCGCCACCGTCACCACCAGGTCGAACGCATTGAGTTTGGCCAACGTGCGCTTTCCGGAGATCCGTAGCACCACGATCAGCGTGAGGTAGGCGGCGGCACCGACGAGCAGCACCCTGACGACGTCGGCCCATTCGTCGAACCACATGCCGCTCACCTACTTTGCGACGAGAAGATCAGAGCCGACTGCGGCGGCCGCGCTCATGCGGCCTCCGCGGTTGGCGCGGCGACGCCGTCGTCCATCCGGTCCCGAAGCCGGGCCAATGTTCCGTCGAGCAGCCTCGATACCTGCACCTGTGAAATGTCGAGGCGCAGGGCGATCTCGCGTTGGGTCAGCCCCTGGAAGAACCGCATCCCGAGAATGGCCCGGCGCCGCGGGTCCAACTCGGCGATGGCCTCGCGCAGCACCATGAGGTTCTCCACAGTTTCGTAGCCTGGATCGTCCACCCCGTGAGTCGCGCCGATACCGGTGGGCTCCGAACCGTCATCCGCCGGACGGGGCGCATCCAGCGACAGCGGGCGGTAGGCCCAATGAGCCGAGTGGGATTGGGCCACATCGTCGTCGTCCACGCCGAGCTCGCGAGCCACTTCGGGGTTCGTCGGTAGACGGTTCAACCGCTGTGAGAGTGTCTCGACCGCGTGCCGCATCCTGAGCTGAGTCTCCTGCACCTTGCGGGGCACCCGCATCGACCACGTGCCGTCGCGAAAGTGCCGTCGCACCTCGCCGCGAATCGTCGGCACCGCGAAGGCCATGAAGCGCCCTTTGGCGGGCACGTACCGATCCACGCTCTTGACCAGGCCGATCCGGGCGACCTGGATCAGGTCGTCGGAAGGTTCACCACGACCGACGAAGCGGTAGGCGATGTGGTCGGCAAGCGGCAGACACTCCGTGATGATCCGCTGCCGCCACCGACGGCGCTCTTCGGCAGTCGAGCACGCGGCCAACCGCTCGAACAGGTCCTCGACGGCGGACCAGTCGGGGTCTCGGGCGTCCGAATCTCCGGTCTTGACACAATTGCGCTCCGCAACGTCCATGGCGGCCTCCTTCGGCGGTGCGGAAGAAGTGGTGGCGGCCCTCCGCGGGGTTGATTGGTCTGCAGTCCGCCTACCCGGATGGGATACGAAAACCTGACCGAGGCCCAATCGTTGCTGAATCGCAATAACTGCATGGCCACCGACGTCGCGAAGCACGCGAAGCTCATTCGATCTGCACGAAGCCCACAACCGGCTCTTAGGTTGCCGGTGTAGGGAGATGGGTCAAGCGGTGAATCCGCTAGGGCGGGGTTTCAAGCACGCGCGCTGGGGAACCTGTCTTTCGAGCCGGGGGTCCCTGGCATCCAGACACAGCGGCACGCCGGCCGAGCCTCGCTCGCCACGCCGCGGCGGAGGGAGACAATGAGCTCGTCACAGTTTCGGAGAAGCGGTTCGGTGTTGGCGGGAGCAGCGGCGTTGACGCTCGTTGCCAGCGGCTGCGGCGAGGACGTGGTGCTGGACGCCTCCAACCGCGGCTCCGGGTCACACACCGAGAACACAAGCGTCGAGAACGCCTACATCGTGCCGACGTATGTGCCCGGCTTTTGCGAGATCCAGCTCAACGCCGGGGGCGCGATGCGCTTCACCGTCACGAACAACCGTCCGGCGGAGACCGAGCGGCTCCTTGGTTTGTCGACGAGCGCCGCCGAGCAGGCCCGCATCATCGGCGCCGTGGAGATTCCGCCCAAGTCCACCGTCAGTTTCGGGGAGCCCAACGTTGAGCCGGGCAATGACGAGGCGAGCCGCCCGGCGGTGTTGCTGGATCGACTGGACCCGGATCTCAAGCCGGCCACCAACACCGACGTCACGTTCCGCTTCGAGCAGGCCGGTGACGTGACATTGCCGGTACCGGTGGAAGCGTGTCCCATCCAGTCCCAGTGATCTCCCTCAGCAGTCCGTCCGGATCTCGAACTCCGCGGTAGTGGTTTCCGCGGGATCGTCCTGGTAGAAACCCATGGCGGTTCCCGAGATGGTGAACACTCCGTCGGTGATCTCGGCATCGGCCTCGACGCCGACAGGGGTGGCGGGAGCGGTGGTCTCGGCGTTCCACGAGCTACCTGTGAAGCCGCCGAGATTCTCGATGCGCACCAACCTGGGCACCACCGTGTCACCGGTATGCACCTGCGCACTGAAACCCGGCGTCTCCTGCAGCGATTTGATGAACCAGACCCATTGGACCTGCTCACATTGGATCCGTGGGTTCTCGGCGACCTCGGTGCCGTTGATCGACACCTGCGCGGTGCGGGTGCCCAACGCTTCGTAGCCGCTCGAGCAGCCCGCGGCGACCAGGGTCACGGCCCCCATGGCGATAGCCAACCGTCTGCTGCTCATGCCGAGAAGTACCCGAGTACCGCCGGGCCATACCGTCAAAAGGCACAAATCCGATGATCAGCCGTCCGGGTATCAAGGTGCCGACTGCGGGTACCAGTGTCCGCATGAAGGTGCGACTGATAATCGTGGCCGCGGGCGCCGTGGCTCTGCTCGTCGGGATCGTGGGTCTGGTTGTCCCCGTGTCGGTGACCGCCGGCGAAGGCGAAGTCGTCAGGTGCGGTAGCGCGATCGCTCCCGACCTGTCCGCCGCCCGCGCCAATGACGACGCCAGCGAGGCAAACGTCCCCGTCTTCGGCGAGGTGCTCGTGGACCCGAACTACGTCCGGCTGTGTGAAAAGGACCTCGAGGATCGCCGGCTGTGGACGATCACGCTCGGCGCCGTCGGAGCGCTCACCCTCGTCGCCGCGGTGGCGCAGGGCGCGGTGGCACGCAGATTCACGACGTCACGCTGACAGCACCGTCGCCGTCGGTGAGCGCGACGTTTTGCACGACAATTACCGGCGCGTCGACGTACAGACCCGCGCGCTCGCGGAAATGACGGTCAGGTGAGGCGCGGAAGCAGCTCGGCCACAACGGCATCCGCGGCGATGTCCTCCTGTTGGCCGTTGGCCAGGTTCTTCACGCCGACGGTGCCCGCCTCGATGTCGCGGTCACCGGCGACCAACGCCAGCGACGCGCCTGACCGGTCGGCGGCACGCATGGCTCCCTTGAGTCCCCGGTCGCCGTAAGCCATGTCGACGCGCACGCCGGCCCCGCGCAATGCCGCCGCCAGAACCGCCAGCTCGAGCTTGGCCCGCTCCCCCAACGGCACGCAGTACACGTCGACGCGACCGGCCGAACCAACCGTCTTTCCCTCTGCACGCAGCGCCAACACCGTCCGGTCGACACCGAGGCCGAACCCGATGCCGGACAGGTCCCGGCCGCCCAGCTGCTGCATCAGACCGTCGTAGCGGCCGCCGCCGCCGATACCGGACTGCGCTCCCAGACCATCGTGCACGAACTCGAACGTCGTCTTGGTGTAGTAGTCCAGCCCGCGCACCATCCGCGGGTTGATCACGTACGGCACCGCCAACGCGTCCAGGTGCGCCAGCACCGTCTCGAAGTGCTGCTTGGCCGCATCGGACAGGTGGTCGATCATCACCGGGGCGTCGGCGGTCAGCTCCTGCATCTTCGGGCGTTTGTCGTCGAGCACCCGCAGCGGGTTGATCTCGGCACGACGCCGCGTCTCTTC
Organism: Mycobacterium sp.; assembly: GCF_049683355.1. Lineage (GTDB taxonomy): Bacteria > Actinomycetota > Actinomycetes > Mycobacteriales > Mycobacteriaceae > Mycobacterium. The sequence continues at coordinate 29,273 of NZ_JBAUJB010000077.1, read as the reverse complement.
GTCCAAGTCCAACCCGAACAGGAAGTCCTGCAACAGTTCCCGGTACTGCGGGCGGCAACTGTCGTCGCCGAGCGAGGTGAGCTCCAATCGGAACCCGTCCAGTCCGAGCGAGCGGAAACCGGCGTCGGCGACGGCGATGACCTCCGCATCCAGGGCGGGGTCGTCGACACCGATCGCCTCCACACCGACCTGTTGCAGCTGGCGGTACCGGCCGGCCTGGGGCCGTTCGTAGCGGAAGAACGGACCCGCGTAGCAGAGTTTGACCGGCAGTTGCCCGCGATCCAGACCGTGCTCGATCACCGCGCGCATGACGCCGGCAGTTCCCTCGGGTCGCAGCGTCACCGAACGCTCACCACGGTCGGCGAAAGTGTACATCTCCTTGGAGACCACGTCGGTGGACTCCCCGACACCCCGCGCGAACAGCGCGGTGTCCTCGAAGATGGGCAACTCGATGTCGCCGTACCCGGCCCGCCGGGCCGCGGCGAGCAGGCCGCCACGCACAGCGACGAACTCCGCCGACTCCGGCGGCACATAGTCGGGAACGCCCTTGGGCGCCTGAAAAGAGACAGAAGGACCACGGTCAGTCACGGATTCAAACCTTCGAGAAACGGGTTGGCACGACGTTCGTCGCCGATGGTGGTGCGCTCGCCGTGCCCCGGTAATACCAGGGTGTCATCGTCGAGCACCAGCAGTTTTGTCACGATCGACGCCAGCAGATCACGACCGCTGCCGCCGGGCAGGTCGGTGCGGCCCACCGACTGGCGAAACAGCGTGTCGCCGGTGAAGGCCACCGCGCCCGGACCCGCGCCGACACCACCGTCGACCCGGAACACGACAGAACCCCGAGTGTGCCCCGGGGTGTGGTCCACCGCCACCGTGACACCGCCCAGTTCGATCTTGTCGCCGTCGCGATCGAGTTCGATCACCTGTCTGGGCTCGCGGAACATGGCGCCGAAGGCCATCTGCGCGATCCGCGGCCCGAATCCCTTGATCGGGTCGGTGAGCATGAATCGGTCCTCCGGATGTATGTAGACAGGACAGCCGTACGTATCGCCCACCTTCTGCGCCGACCACATGTGGTCGATGTGGCCGTGGGTCAGCAACACCGCCGCCGGGGTGAGGCGGTTCTCGTCCAGAATCCGGCGCAGTGGCCCCATCGCCCGCTGACCGGGATCCACGACGACGGCGTCGGCGCCGGCCTTGGGGGCCAGCACGTAGCAGTTGCACGCCAACATGCCCGCCGGGAATCCGGTGATCAACACTGTTCCAGCTTCCCATGTCCAGTTCCCGTCGCTGTTCACGAGGGTCGCGGCGCCCGTCGTGGACGACAGCTGGCACACTCGGTGCCGACTGGATCGAACGCGAGGAGGAACCGGCGGTGCCGACGAACGAACAACGGCGTGAGACAGCCAAGCGCAAGCTCGAACGACAACTCGAGCGACGGGCAGAGAACGAACGCAAACGCCGTATGTACACGATCATCGGCTCGGCCGTGGCCGCGGTCGTGGTGATCGGCGCCGTGGTGGCGACCATCGTCCTGACCAACCGCGATTCCGGTCAGCAGACCGCGTCGACGTCGGGCACCACCGCGACCACCTCGGAGGCGTCGCCGCTGGACGCACCCGAGCCGGCACAGGCCGGTGCGCTGCCCCCGTTCCAGCCGCCCGAGGGCCTGGGAAGCGACTGCCAGTATCCGCAGTCCGCGGAGGAGGCCAGCAAGCCCAACGACGCGCCGCGCGAGGGCCGGGTGCCGACCGAGCCCGCGCAGGTCAGCGCCAGCATGGCGACCAACCAGGGCAACATCGGACTGCAGCTCGACAACGCCAAAGCCCCGTGCACGGTCAACAGCTTCGCCAGCCTGGCCCAGCAGGGTTGGTTCGACGACACCCCGTGCCACCGGCTGACGACCAGCGAATCACTGAAGGTCCTGCAGTGCGGCGACCCCACAGGCGTGGGCACCGGCGGTCCCGGCTACCAGTTCGCCAACGAGTACCCGACCAATCAGTACCAGCCCGACGATCCGGCGTTGATGGAGCCCGTGGTCTATCCGCGGGGAAGGCTGGCCATGGCCAACGCGGGTCCGGGCACCAACGGCAGCCAGTTCTTCCTGGTGTTCGGCGATTCGCAGCTGCCGCCGAACTACACGGTGTTCGGCACCATCGACGAGACCGGTCTGCAGACGTTGGACAAGATCGCGGCCGAAGGGACGATCGACGGCGGCCCGGACGGCCCGCCGAAGCTGGACGTCAACGTCGAGTCGATCGCCCTGGACTGATCGACCCGCCCTGACCGCCCCGCCGCCGAGGTGGTCGGGAGGGCTCAGGCCGCCGAGGTGACGCGGTAGACGTCGTAGACACCCTCGACGTTGCGGACCACGTTGAGCACGTGACCGAGGTGCTTGGGGTCGCCCATCTCGAAGGTGAACCGACTGATCGCCACCCGGTCGTTGGACGTCGTCACCGACGCCGACAAGATGTTGACCTTCTCGTCTGCCAGCACCCGGGTGACATCGGAGAGCAGCCGGTGCCGATCGAGCGCCTCGACCTGGATCGCCACCAGGAACACCGACGACGGAGACGGTGCCCACTGCACGTCGATGATGCGCTCTGACTGGTCTTGCAGCGACGTGGCGTTCGTGCAGTCGGTGCGGTGCACGCTGACTCCTCCACCGCGGGTCACGAACCCCATGATGTTGTCGCCCGGCACCGGCGTACAACACTTGGCGAGCTTGGTCAGCACCCCCGGCGCTCCGGGCACCGCGACCCCGACATCGTCGGTGCTGCGCTGCCGCATCGGCATGGTCGCCGGCGTGTAGCGTTCTGCCAACTCGTCGGCGGCTTCGTCGTCACCACCGAGCTGGGCGACGAGTCGCTGGACCACATGTCGCGCCGAGACGTGCCCCTCGCCGACCGCGGTGTAGAGGGCGGAGACGTCGAGATAGCGCAGCTCCCGCGCCAACGCCCCCATGGATTCTCCGGTCATCAACCGCTGCAACGGAAGTCCGCCGCGGCGTACCTCCCGGGCGATCGCGTCCTTGCCGGCTTCCAGCGCTTCCTCGCGGCGCTCCTTGGCGAACCACTGCCGGATCTTGGCCTTGGCCCGCGGCGACACCACGAACATCTGCCAGTCGCGCGACGGGCCCGCGTTGGGCGCTTTGGACGTGAAGATCTCGACCAGTTCCCCGTTCTCGAGCTTGCGCTCCAACGCCACCAGCCGGCCGTTCACCCGGGCGCCGATACAGCGGTGCCCGACCTCGGTGTGCACCGCGTAGGCGAAGTCCACCGGCGTGGAACCGGCGGGCAGGGTGACCACATCGCCCTTCGGGGTGAAGACGAAGATCTCCTGCACCGCAAGGTCGTAGCGCAGCGACTCGAGGAACTCCCCGGGGTCGGCCGCCTCCCGCTGCCAGTCGAGCAGCTGACGCATCCAGGCCATGTCGTCGATGTCGGCGGCGGCGTGGCCGGTAGGCAATCCGTTGCGTCCCTTGACCTCTTTGTAGCGCCAGTGCGCAGCGATCCCATACTCGGCGGTGCGGTGCATGTCGCGGGTGCGGATCTGCACCTCCAGCGGCTTGCCCTCAGGCCCCACGACGGTGGTGTGCAGCGACTGGTACACCCCGTAGCGCGGCTGGGCGATGTAGTCCTTGAAGCGCCCCGCCATCGGCTGCCACAGCGAGTGCACCACGCCGACGGCGGCGTAACAGTCCCGGATCTCGTCGCACAGGATGCGCACGCCCACCAGATCGTGGATGTCGTCGAAGTCGCGCCCTTTGACGATCATCTTCTGGTAGATCGACCAGTAGTGCTTGGGCCGGCCCTCCACCACCGCGCTGATCTTCGACGCGGTCAGCCTGGCGTTGATTTCGGCCCGCACCTTGGCCAGATAGATGTCGCGCGACGGCGCCCTGCCCGCGACCAGACGCACGATCTCCTCGTACTTCTTCGGATGCAGGATTGCGAACGAAAGATCCTCGAGCTCCCACTTCACCGTCGCCATGCCCAGCCGGTGCGCCAGTGGCGCAATCACTTCCAGCGTCTCGCGGGCTTTGCGGGCCTGCTTCTCCGGGGGCAGGAATCGCATGGTGCGCATGTTGTGCAGTCGGTCGGCAACCTTGATCACCAATACCCGCGGGTCGCGCGCCATCGCGATGATCATCTTGCGGATGGTCTCGCCCTCGGCCGCGTTGCCCAGCGTCACCCTGTCCAACTTGGTGACGCCGTCGACGAGGTGACCGACCTCGGTGCCGAACTCCTCGGTGAGGGCCTCAAGCGTGTAACCGGTGTCTTCGACGGTGTCGTGCAGCAGCGCCGCGATCAGCGTCGTGGTGTCCATCTCCAGCTCGGCCAGGATGTTGGCGACGGCCAGCGGATGGGTGATGTACGGGTCCCCGGATTTGCGTAATTGGTCGGCGTGGTGCTGCTCGGCAACCTCGTAGGCCCGTTGCAGCAGGGTGAGGTCCGCCTTCGGGTAGATCTCGCGGTGCAGGGCGACCAGTGGCTCGAGCACCGGGTTGACGGTGCTGCGCTGAGAAGTCATCCGGCGCGCCAACCTGGCCCGTACCCGCCGTGAGGCACTGGTCGACGCCTTCGACGGATCGGCCTTGGGCAGCTCCATCGGCTGGGTCTCGGGACTCTGCACACCCACGCCGGCCGGCGGTTGCGCGGCCTGGGGCGGGCGGGGGTCCTCGCTGGCCATGCTCACCTCCGATGCTGTGCTCTTCGCAGGATATCCGCTCAGACGGTGTAGAGGCTGGTGACCGGCAACGGCTCCAGCACCGCGCGACCGCCCAGGGCGGCGAGCTCCAACATCACCACCGCCCCGATCACCTCCGCTCCCGCGGCGGCGAGCAACCGGTTGGTGGCGGTCAGTGTCCCGCCGGTCGCGAGCACGTCGTCGATCACCATGATCTTGCGTCCCGCCAACTCGATTCCCTCGGCAGGAACCTCGAGCGTCGCGGTGCCGTACTCCAGGCTGTAGGTCTCGCTCAGCACCGGCGGCGGCAGCTTGCCGCCCTTTCGCACCGCCAGCACGCCGATGCCCAGCTCGAGGGCAACCGCGCCGCCGAGCAAGAATCCGCGGGCATCCACACCGGCCACCAGGTCCGCGCCGCGGGCGAGCTCGGCGATCGCCCTGCTGACCTCGCCGAGACCGCCGGCATCGGCGAGCACCGGGGTCAGATCCTTGAACTGGATACCCGGCTCGGGAAAGTCGGGCACTTCACGCAGCAGCGAGGCGATGACCTGCGCCACCCCTGTGGTGTTCACTGGCTCAGTTGCCATCGGTCCATGTTCCACCCCGCACCCCATCGCGTCGGATTGCTACTCACCGCATACATCTCCGTCGACGCCAGCAGTGTCCGCTGCTGACGGTACAGCGGCAGGGTCGGCATGTCGGCCCACAGGATCTGACCTCCCTCGCCGAGCAGCCGGGCGAGCTCCTTGGGGTCGGAGATCACAGCCACCGTCGAGATGATCCCGTCGATGCGCTCGTTGGTGTAGCGGGGCAGATTGTTGCCGTTGCCGCTGTGCAAGCTGTAGGCGTCCATGATCGAAGACCCCGACGAGCCACTGCCCGCCGCTCCGCCGACGCTCGCGATCAGCACATCGATCTCGTTGTCGCGCAACGACAGCGGTCCGATCTCCTCGTCTGCGACGTCCTCGACGGTGATCCCGGCCGGCGCGCACGCGTTCGCGATGGACCCCACCATGGCGGCAAGTCGGGCGTTCGGTGTCTGATAGCCGATGCGCACCGTCAGGAGCTGACCGCCCAGTGCGTCGCGGGCGGCGTCGGGGTTCGCGGCGACGAACTGCCCGGCTTCCGGTGGGGTCTCGGCCACCCCGTAGGCGTCCTCGGTCGCGGCGTTGAGGCGCGAGTCGAAGACCGGCACCGACGCGTTGCGCGCGATGACGTCTCTTGGGGTGCACAGCGCGAGGGCCCGGCGCGCGGGGACGGCGGCCAGCGGGCCCTCCGGGGCGAAGATCAGCTGTTCGACGCCGGCCGACGGCGCATCGGTCCGCTCGTAGTCGTCGGGAAGGTTCAGCGTGCCCGACGATCCGGCGGTGATGTCGACGACGTCGTAGGCGCCCTCGTTCACCCGGTCCTGCAGATCGGCGCTGCGGGGCCACACAGTGACCCTGCCGGTGATCGGTTGCGCACCCCACCACTGGTCGTTGGCCACCAGCACCACGCCGCCCTCGGCCGTCACCGAATCCAGCTTGTAGGGTCCCGACGACGGGAAACGATCCAGATCCAGTTCAGGGGCCAAGTCCCAGGTGGTGTTCCAGGCCTGGGCGATGCGCTCGACGACCGGCCCGTCGTTGTCGAGCAACGCCGTGGTCACCCCGCCGTCGCCGAGACCGAGTTCGTCAGCGATGACGTGCGACGGCATCAGCGATGTCGCGGCGAACAGCTGACCGTAGTCGGTGAACGGACGGTCCTGGGCGAAGGACACCCGCGCCTGCTTCTTCCCCGGCGCACATTCGATGGAGGCGATGTCGGTGTAGCCGGCCCGGTTGGCCGCGTCGAACCAGGGGAACCTGCCCGACTGCGACGCCCATGCCAGCACCATGTCGTCGCAGGTGATGGGTTTTCCGTCGGAGTACACCGCCTCGGCCTTGATCTCGTAGTCGAGGATCAGTGGTGTCCGGCCCACCACCGAGATGCTGCCGAAATCGTGGTCCCCGACGACCTGGCCGTCCGGGCCGTGGTAGTTGAACCCCGTCAGCACCCGGGCGAAGGCCGCAGGACCGCCGGACGCCGCGCCGGCGACGGTGTTGGTGTTGTAGGTGGTCAGCTTCCCGTCGACGACGTAGTCGATGGAATCCGCGGCGCCCTCCGAGCACGACGTGAGCCCCAGGGCACCCACCACTGCCAGTACCGCGGACAGCAGTGTCGTGCGACTCGGGCGGAGACGGTGGGTCATCGGACCTACCCGCCCCTAGCGCTTTCCGGGGCTTCGCTTACCCGACGGTCGTCCGGTCCTGCTGGAGGTGGGCCGGACGGGGCGGGCACCCGGCGCCGGCTTGTCCGGCGGGAGTGGCGCGGGCGCGGCCGGGGCCGCGACCGATGCCGGCTCGGCGTCGGGACGCTCGTCCTCGCCATCGGTGTGTGATTCGGCGTCGGCCGACTTCGCCGCCGCGGTCTGGCGCCGGTTGAGGACCTTCGTGGTGTGCTTGCGCACCACTTCGGTACGTTCCCGCAGGCTCACCAGAAGCGGGGTGGCGAAGAAGATCGACGAGTAGGTTCCGACGATGACACCGACGAACTGGACCAGAGCGAGGTCCATCAGGGTGCCGACACCCAGCAGCCACACCGCGATGACCATCAGTGCCACGATCGGCAGCACCGAGATGAGGCTGGTGTTGATCGACCGCATGAACGTCTGGTTGACCGCCAGGTTGGCTTGTTCGGCGAAGGTGCGTCGGGTGGTGTGCTCGAAGCCCTGGGTGTTCTCCTCGACCTTGTCGAACACGATGACGGTGTCGTAGAGCGAGAACCCCAGGATCGTCAGCAACCCGATCACGGTGGCCGGGGTGACCTCGAACCCGACGAGCGCGTAGACGCCGGCGGTGACCAGCAGGTCGAACACCAGGGTGGTGAGCGCGGCGATCGCCATGTAGCGCTCATAGCGCACGGCGATGTAGATGGCCGCCAGGATGAGGAACACGACCAGTGCGATGAGCGCTTTCTGGGTGATCTGGCCACCCCAGGTCTCCGAGACCGCTGAATCACTGATCGCCTGCCTGCTCGGCTCGCCGTCGGCGCCCCGCGGCTGGAACTGATCGAACAGCGCGGTGCGCAGTTCCTCGGTCTCCTCGTTGCTCAACGTCTCCGAGCGGATCTGGAATGTCGCCGTTCCACCGCTGCCGACCACCACCACCGACTCGGGTGCCTGGCCGATCGTCTCGCTGAAGACCTGCTCGACCTGCTGTGTAGTGGCCTGCCCGTCACCACGCGGCAGCGAAACCTTGGTACCACCCTCGAAGTCGATACCGAAGGTGAAGCCCCGCAACAGGATCGCCCCGAGAGAGAGGGCGACGATGACAGCGGTGACGGCGTACCAGAACTTGCGCCGGCCCATGACCTCGAAGGCGCCGGTACCGGTGTAAAGGCGGACGAAGAAGCCGTGCTTGGGGACGTCGCCCACCGTGAACTCGGGATCGGGTGCCTCGACTGCGGTCGATGTGGCCGTCTCACCGCGGTTGTGCCTTGCCATCTGCTATCCCCGTCCCGCGGCGTGTGCCGCCGCTCGGCGTTCGCGTGCGATCTGCTGGACGGCTCCCAATCCGTTCAAGGACGGCTTGGCCATCGTCGTGGACTTGGACGCGAGATAGGCCAGCGGCCACGTCACCAGGAACACGACGACGACGTCGAGGATCGTGGTCAGCCCCAAGGTGAACGCGAAGCCCTTCACCTGGCCGACGGCCAGGAAGTAGAGCACTGCAGCGGCCAGGAAGGTGACGGCGTTGCCGGACAGGATCGTCTTTCGCGCCCTGGCCCAGCCCCGCGGAACCGCGGACCGGAAGGAGCGGCCCTCCCGTATCTCGTCCTTTATTCGCTCGAAGAACACCACGAACGAGTCCGCCGTCATACCGATACCGATGATCAGACCCGCGATGCCCGCCAGGTCCAGGGTGTAGTTGATCCATCTGCCGAGCAGCACCAGGAGCGCGAAGACCATCGCGCCCGACGCCACCAGCGACAGCGCGACGAGCAGGCCCAGCGCACGGTAGTAGAGCAGCGAGTACAGCAGCACCGCGGCCAGACCGACCGCGCCCGCGATCAGTCCCGCCCGAAGCGAAGACAAGCCAAGGGTGGCGGAGACGGTCTCGGCCTCCGAGGACTCGAACGACAGCGGCAGCGAACCGTACTTCAGCACGTTGGCCAGTTCCCGCGCCGAATCCGCCGTGAACTGCCCGGTGATCTGGGTACGGCCGCCCGGGATGGCCTCCTGGATCTGGGGCGCACTGACCACCTGCGAGTCCAGCACGAACGCGGTCTGAGTGCCGACGTTGGCCGCGGTGAAATCAGCCCACAGGTCTCCGGCATCACTCTTGAACTCCACATCGACGACATACTCGCCGCGCTGCTGATCGAGCCCGGAGGTGGCGTTGGCGATGCCCTCGCCGCTGATGATCGAGCTGTCCAGCAGATAGACCTCGTCACCGTCAACCGAGCAGGTCACCAACGGCAGGTTGGGGTCGTCGTTGCCTGCGAGCACATCCTCTTCACCACAGCGGGTCGCCTGGAACTGCATCGCCAGGATCTGGATCGCCTGCTCGCCGCTCTGCCTCAGCTGCTTCTCGTCCTGGATGCGTTCGGCCAGGGGCGCGTCGTCGTTCTGCAGCGGCCCGGGTTCCGGGCTCGGGGCAGGCTCCGGGCCCGGCGACGGAGTCGGGGCCGGCTGCGCGGGGAACGGACGAGGCTGCGGCGTCGGGGGCGCTTCGGTCGGGGGCGCACCCGGTGCAGCGCCCGGGGCCCCTCCGGGAGGCATGCCCGGGACCGCACCGGGAGGCATACCCGGGACCGCACCCGGCGGCATGCCGGGCAGGGGTGCTTCCTGCGGCGGCCCCGCGCCCTCGGCCGGGATGGCATGGATCACCGGCCGGATGTACAGCCGCGCCGTCTGCCCGAGGCTGCGTGCTTCGCTGCCGTCGTTACCGGGCACGGTGATCACGAGGTTCTGGCCGTCGATGATGACTTCCGAACCCGACACGCCCAGGCCGTCGACGCGGGCGCTGATGATCTGTTGTGCCTGGTTCAGCGCGTCCTGGGTGGGCGGTGAGCCGTCGGGGGTGCGCGCAGTCAGCGTGACCCGGGTGCCGCCCTGCAGGTCGATACCGAGCTTGGGGTCCGGTTCCTTGTTCCCGGTGAAGAACACCAGCAGGTAGGCGCCGATGACCAGTACCAGGAACACGGCCAGGTAGCGGGCAGGGTGCACCGGCGTCGAGGACGATGCCACGTGTAAGGGTCTCCTAGAGATCAGTTCGTCGGGTACCGCGCAGGGCGCAGAGGCTCACAAAGACTACGTGCTGGCGCCGAGTGTCAGCTGTCAGTCTTGGTGTTCCGGCTCTCGGTGATCTCCGTGGCCTCGTCGAAGTCGTCGTCCTCGACGTCCTCGACATCGTCGGCTCCGTCGACAATGCGGTCCCGCACGGCCAGCTTCATCCACGTGGTGACGACGCCGGGAGCGATCTCGAGGTCGACGTACTCGTCGCCGAGTGCCGTGATGGTCGCCTGCAGGCCCGAGGTGGTGTGGATGCGGTCACCGACCTCCAGGGAGTTGTGCAGGTCGATGGTGGCCTGCATGGCCTTCTTCTGGCGCCGGGACGCGAAGTACATGAACGCGCCCATGACGATGAGCAGTGGGAGGAAGATGACCAGGTCCATGGCAGCCGTGTCTTTCGTATCGGTCTCGCGGTCACGGCTCCCGAACCCGCGGGTGGGGGCCGCATCTATGAAGAAGCTGTTGACCAGTGTGCCATTGCGACCGACCGCGTCCACGTCCCCGGGTCGGCTTCGGCGCCCCCGCAGCCGGGTCTCCGGTGGCCGGCGGGAGCGATCCCGGGCGGCAGTGCGACGAAATCCGTTGCCGCGGTGCCGTGTCACTGATCTTCCCGGTACGAGCAGTGTTGGTTCTCGACGGATCAAAGCACCTTGCGACTAGGCTCGAACCCACCGCGGCAGTCCAATTCTTCCGTTCCCGTACGGGCACCCAGGAGGTTTCCAGTTGAGCACCCTCGAGCAGAGCCGCCACCTCGCCACCGAGATTCCGGGCCCGCTGTCGACCGAGCTGATCGCCCGAAAGAGCGCCGCGGTCGCGCGCGGAGTGGGCAACACCATGCCCGTGTACGCGGCGCGGGCGTTCGGCGGCATCGTCGAGGACGTCGATGGTAACCGGCTCATCGACCTCGGCTCGGGAATCGCGGTCACCACCATCGGCAACTCCTCGCCCCGGGTCGTCGAGGCCGTTCGTGACCAGGTGGGCAAGTTCACCCACACCTGTTTCATGGTGACCCCGTACGAGGGGTACGTCGCCGTCGCCGAGGCCCTCAACCGGCTCACCCCAGGGACCGGCGAGAAGCGGTCAGCGCTGTTCAACTCGGGTTCGGAGGCCGTCGAGAACGCGGTCAAGATCGCCAGGACCTACACCGGCAGGCAGGCCGTCGTCTCCTTCGACCACGCCTACCACGGCCGGACCAACCTGACGATGGCGCTCACGGCCAAGTCGATGCCCTACAAGCACGGGTTCGGCCCGTTCGCACCGGAGATCTACCGCGCGCCCATGTCCTACCCGTTCCGCGACGCCGAGTTCGGCAAGGAGATGGCCACCGACGGCGAACTCGCCGCCAAGCGGGCGATCAGCGTCATCGACAAGCAGGTCGGTGCCGAGAACCTCGCCGCGGTGATCATCGAACCGATCCAGGGTGAAGGTGGCTTCATCGTCCCCGCGGACGGCTTCCTGCAGGCAGTGCTGGATTGGTGCCGCGCCAACGACGTGGTGTTCATCGTCGACGAGGTGCAGAGCGGGTTCGCGCGCTCCGGCGCGATGTTCGCTTGCGAACACGAAGGCATCGTGCCCGACCTAATCGTCTCCGCGAAGGGGATCGCCGACGGGATGCCCCTGTCGGCGGTCACCGGGCGGGCCGAGATCATGGATGCACCTCATGTCAGCGGTCTGGGCGGGACCTACGGCGGCAACCCGGTGGCGTGTGCGGCCGCACTGGCGACGATCGAGACCATCGAGGCCGAGGGCCTGGTCCAGCGCGCGGCCCAGATCGAGACGCTGATGAAGGACAAGCTGGGCCGGATGCAGGCCGAGGACGAGCGCATCGGCGACGTCCGCGGGCGTGGCGCGATGATCGCCGTCGAACTGGTCGAGCCGGGCACCACCGAACCCGACGCGGAGCTGACCAAGAAGCTGTGCGCGTCGGCGCACCGTGCCGGGGTGATCGTGCTGTCGTGTGGCACGTTCGGCAACGTGCTGCGGTTCCTGCCCCCGTTGACGATCAGCGACGAACTGCTGCTCGAGGGCATCGACGTGATCGCGGGCATCCTCGCCGACATCCGCTAGCTAGCACCGCGGGAGCGAACCAGGCTACAGCCACCTCGAGAACGCCTCAAGGCTCCCCGCCCCACCCTCTCGGAGGTGCGGCCGGGAACCTCGACGGCAGCGCGCTAGTGGTGACTCAGCGTGCGGTCACTGCGGTCGCCGCGGCGGAACATGTTGCGCCAGCTGCGGCCGCCTTCGCCGGTGGCCTTGTGGTCGGCCCTGTGACCCGAGGTGACGGCACCGCCTGACGCGTCTTCGGCCGCCACGTTCTGCGGGCCGGTGTGGGTGCCGACGGCATGGTCGGTCGCCACACCGTGGTCGGGCGACTCCAGTGGCCGTTGGGCGTATTCGACGTCGCGGACGCTGCGCACCGAGAGTCGACCGAGCCCGAGCGCACCCAGGAACACGACGAGCGCGCCGAGTCCGTAGAAGTACGTCAACTCGAGCCACACCTGCTTGGTCTCGGCCGTGGCGACCGGCGTGCCGACGTCGCCCAGCCCGAGCGGACCTGCCAGCGCACGGCCCACCACGAACCACGCACCGCCGGCGACGGCCAGCCAGCTACCGAGCATCGCGGCCGCGCGGTTGCGGGACGCCAACAGGATCAGGCCGCCGACGACGACCACCACGCCCGGCAAAACCTCGAGCCAGCCCCGGCCGGTGGTCCACGCCCACGGCCGGTCCGGACTGAACGCGAAGTCGAAGTACGGACCCACGAACGGGATCAGCGCACCCCAGGCACCCAGCAGTATCAGCAAGAACCCGCTGGCCGCGCCACGGCTACGGGCAATCTTCATCCGGCCGCCCCGGGGACTGTCGGGATGCTTCGATCCGATCATGATTCCTCCTCTTGAGTGGAGGTCGGGTACCCGACAGCGAACGCAGATAACCCCGATACGGCGGGGGTTTACCGGTTTGAGACCAACGGGCCGTCATTCGAATAGCCCGGCCTGGCCCAACCCAGTGGCTCCGCTGGGCGGTGTCATTCCCAGGTGCGTCCAGGCCTGGGCGGTGGCGACGCGGCCACGCGGCGTGCGCGCGATCATGCCGGCCCGTACCAGGAACGGCTCGCACACCTCCTCGACGGTCGCGGCTTCCTCCCCTACCGCCACGGCGAGCGTCGACACTCCGACCGGGCCGCCGGCGAAGCTGCGCGTCAGCGCCGAGAGCACCGCGCGGTCCAGCCGGTCCAGTCCGAGTTCGTCGACGTCGTAGACCGCCAGCGCGTACTTGGCGATGTCCCGGGTGATGACGCCGTCGGCGCGCACTTCGGCGTAGTCGCGGACCCTGCGCAACAACCGGTTGGCGATGCGGGGCGTGCCGCGGGACCGGCGGGCGATCTCGGATGCCGCGTCGGCGCCCAACTCGATACCGAGGATGCCTGCCGAGCGGGCCAGCACCCGCTCCAGCTCGGCCGGCTCGTAGAAGTCCATGTGCGCGGTGAACCCGAAGCGGTCACGCAGCGGGCCGGTCAGCGCGCCCGACCGGGTGGTGGCGCCGACCAGCGTGAACGGCGCGACGTCCAACGGAATCGACGTGGCGCCGGGGCCTTTGCCGACGACGACGTCGACGCGGAAGTCCTCCATCGCCAGGTAGAGCATCTCCTCGGCGGGCCGGGCGATCCGGTGGATCTCGTCGATGAACAACACGTCGTGCTCGACGAGGTTGGACAACATCGCCGCCAGATCCCCGGCACGCTCCAGCGCAGGCCCGGAGGTGACGCGTAGCGAGGTGCCCAGCTCGGCGGCGATGATCATCGCCAGCGACGTCTTGCCCAGACCGGGCGGCCCGGACAGCAGGATGTGGTCGGGGGTGCCGCCACGGTTCTTGGCTCCCTCGAGCACCAGCTGCAGCTGCTCGCGGACCCGGGGCTGGCCGATGAACTCGCCGAGCGAGCGGGGCCGCAGGCTGGCGTCGATGTCGCCCTCGCCGACCGTCAGCGCGGCGGACACCTCGCGGTCGCTGGTGTCCTCGTGGTCTTCCTCGTCGAACCGGCCCATCACTTCCTGCCCAGCATGGACAGCGCCGAGCGCAGCGCACTCGACTGGTTGGCGTCGGGGTCGTCGGCGAGCACCTTGTCGGTGGCCTCCTCGGCCTGCTTGACCGCAAACCCGAGTCCGACCAGTGCCTCGACGACCGGCCCGCGCACGGCATGGCCGACAGCAGCAGCCATGCCCGTCGACGCCACCACCCCCACCTTGTCCCGCAGCGTCAGCACCAGCAGTTCAGCAGTCTTCTTGCCCACCTTGGGGATTCGGGTCAGCGCGGTGACGTCACCGTCGCCGATCGCCTGCCTCAAAGCGGGGCCGTCGTACATCGCGAGGGCTCCGAGCGCAATGCTCGGCCCGATGCCGGAAACCCCGATCAGGGTGAGGAACAGATTGCGGGCATCGGCATCGGCGAAGCCGTACAGCGTCATCGAGTCCTCACGGACGATCATCGCCGTGATCAGCCGGGCCTCGGCGCCGCGGCGCAGACCGGCCAGCGTCGCGGGGGTCGCCATCACCTTGTAGCCGACACCGGCGGCTTCGATGACGGCGTGGTCGAGGGCGATGTCGAGGACCTCGCCTCGCACCGCGGCGATCACGTACCGCTCCGAGACATCCGCACCGGTTTCGCGTGACCCTTGGCGGCTTTCAGCGTGGCCTGATACTTGCGGCGCTGCTCGGCCGCCATCGCCTCCGCCTCGGCCATCCTGGCGATCATCGGGGCCCGCCAGCAATGGCAGATCGCCAGCGCCAGCGCGTCGGCGGCGTCCGCAGGCGTCGGCTTCTGTTGCAAGGTGAGGATTCTGGTGACCATCTCGGTCACCTGTGCTTTGCCGGCCCGTCCGTTGCCGGTGACCGCAGCCTTGACCTCGCTGGGCGTGTGGAAGTGCACGTCGATGTCGCGCCGGGCCGCGGCCAGCGCGATCACCCCGGCGGCCTGGGCGGTGCCCATCGCGGTAGAGGCGTTCTGGTGCGCGAACACCCGCTCGACGGCGATCACGTCGGGTCGGTGGGTGTCCATCCAGTGTTCGACGGCGTCGCTGATGGTGAGCAGACGGTGCGCCAGCGGGTGCTCGGCCGGGGTGCGCACCACGTCCACATCGAGCGCAATCACCTGACGGCCCTTGCCGCTCTGGATTACCGACAGGCCGCACCTCGTCAGCCCGGGGTCGACTCCCATCACCCGCACGTCAGCCCCTTCGTCAGAACATCTGTTCGAGAGCTTAGCGGCTGCCGCCGACGACCCCGGGCAGGGACACGCGGCCGGTTCCCGGCGTCGGCGACACCGCAGCGAGTTCGATACCCCGGTACTGCGGCGCAAGGGTGCGCGCTGCCGCGAGCAGCGGTTCGGTGCTACGAAGCACCCGCGCCAGGAGGAACCCGCCTTCCAGGGCGCCGATGAGTGCCAGCGTGACGTCGCGCGCCGCGGGCTCGTCGAGCCCGCGGGCGACGAAGTAGCCGGTCCCGCCGGCGATCCAACCGTCGAAGATCACCTGCGTGGTCTGGCGCAGCTCCTCGACGGTGTCGGCGACCTCCCCGGCGACACTGGCCACCGGACACATGTTGGCGAACCCGGTCGCCGCCATGTCCGCGGCGGCCTGGGTGAACACGCCGTCGACCGCCTCGCCGAGGTCGGAATAGTCGTCGACGATCGTCGGGATGAGCAGACCGTAGGCGGCGCCGGCGTTGATCAGCGCCTCGCGCGCGATCTGCACCTTGCCACCGCGGAAGTGGTGATACAGCGATCCGATCGGGGAGCCGGATGCCTCCGCGATGTCTTTGATTCCCACACCTGCATAGCCCCGGTGGCGCATCAGCTCAGCAGCCGCGGTGAGGATCGACTCTCTGGTGGACCTTGCCATGTTCGCCTCCCGGCGCCAGGCTAGAGCATACGTTCTAGAACGATCATTCTAGTGGAGGCGAGATGAAGACGGTCGAAGTCGACGCGCGAAGCCGGTTTCCCAGGGCAGCGTCCGCCACCACCAGCGACGCACCGTCCACTCCGCGCCGTCGAGGTCTCTCACCTTCGCCATGGGGCCGCTGCTTCCGATCGGGCCGGGCTGTCAGTCCTCGTCGAGCGCGGCGGCGACGTCGTCGGGAATGTCGATGTTGGTGTAGACGTCCTGCACGTCGTCGCTGTCCTCGAGCGCGTCGACGAGCTTGAACACCTTGCGGGCAGCCTCGAGGTCGACGGGCACGGTCACCGAGGGCTGAAAGCTCGCCTCGGCGGAGTCGTAATCGATTCCGGCTTCCTGCAACGCAGTTCGAACGGCGACCAGATCGGTTGGCTCGGAGATGATCTCGAAGCTGTCGCCGAGATCGGTGACATCCTCGGCGCCGGCTTCGAGCACCGCGGTGAGTACATCGTCCTCGGTGAGGCCGTTCTTCTCCATCGTGATGACACCCTTACGGGAGAACAGGTAGGACACCGAACCGGGGTCAGCCATGTTGCCGCCGTTGCGGGTCATCGCGACCCGCACCTCGCCCGCGGCGCGGTTGCGGTTGTCGGTCAAGCACTCGACCAGCACCGCGACGCCGTTGGGGCCGTAGCCCTCGTAGGTGATGTTCTGCCAGTCGGCGCCGCCGGCTTCCTCGCCGCTGCCGCGCTTGCGGGCGCGTTCGATGTTGTCGTTGGGCACCGAACTCTTCTTGGCCTTCTGGATGGCGTCGTACAGAGTCGGGTTACCGGCCGGGTCGCCGCCACCGGTCCGTGCCGCGACTTCGATGTTCTTGATCAACTTCGCGAACATCTTCCCGCGGCGCGCGTCGACGACGGCCTTCTTGTGCTTGGTGGTGGCCCACTTGGAATGGCCGCTCATGCAGCTACTACCTCGCTCGTCTCAATCGGTGGCAACCCGACGAGTCTACGTCGACGCCGCGGCGAAGCCGTCACGTCGGTGCCAGGAAGCGCGGCGCCGGATCCGTCCCCCGACGCGGGCAGGCTGGTGTTCCTTCGGTCACAGTCCACAAGCAACGAACTTACTGCGAAGTAAGATTATTGCCCATGACGTTCTCCCTGGAGCTGTCCCCCGACCTGATCCACGTCCGCGATTGGGTGCACGAGTTCGCCGCCGCCGTGGTCCGGCCCGCGGCAGCGGAGTGGGACGAACGCGAAGAGACGCCGTGGCCGATCATCCAGGAGGCGGCCAAGGTCGGGCTGTACTCCATGGACCTGTTCGCCGAGCAGGTCGCCGAGCCTTCCGGCCTGGGCTTGATCGTCGTCTTCGAGGAGATGTTCTGGGGAGACGCCGGCATCGCGCTGGCCATCCTGGGGACCGGGCTCGCCGCAGCCTCGCTGGCCGCGAACGGAACCCCGGAGCAGGTCGGCGAATGGGTGCCACAGATGTTCGGCAGCATCGACGAACCCGAGGTCGCCGCGTTCTGTTCGTCGGAGCCCGGCGCCGGATCCGACGTCGGCGCGATCCTGACCCGGGCCCGCTACGACGAGGCCACCGACGAGTGGGTGCTCAACGGAACCAAGACGTGGGCCACCAACGGTGGCATCGCCAACGTCCACGTCGTGGTCGCGTCGGTACATCCGGAGTTGGGCACGCGGGGCCAGGCGTCGTTCATCATCCCGCCGGGAACCCCGGGGCTGACCCAGGGCCAGAAGTTCCTCAAGTACGGCATCCGCGCATCTCACACGGCCGAGGTGGTGCTCGAGGACGTCCGCATCCCCGGCCGGCTGATCGTCGGCGGCAAGGAGAAGTTCGACGAGCGGATCGCCAAGGTGCGCGAGGGCAAGAAGGCGGCCGGCCAGGCGGCGATGGCGACCTTCGAGCGCACCCGGCCCACCGTCGGCGCGATGGCCGTGGGGGTGGCCCGGGCCGCCTACGAGTACGCCCGCGACTATGCCTGCGAGCGTGAGCAGTTCGGGCGCAAGATCGGCGATTTCCAGGGAGTGGCGTTCAAGCTCGCCGACATGAAGGCCCGCGTCGACGCTGCCCGGCTGCTGGTCTACCGCGCCGCGTGGATGGCCCGCAACGGCAAGGAATTCACCTCCGCCGAAGGTTCGATGGCCAAGCTGGTGGCCAGCGAGACGGCGGTCTACGTCACCGACGAAGCGATCCAGATCCTCGGCGGAAACGGCTACACCCGCGAGTACCCCGTCGAGCGGATGCACCGTGACGCCAAGATCTTCACCATCTTCGAGGGCACCAGCGAGATCCAGCGCCTGGTCATGGGGCGTGCCATCACCGGCCTGCCGATCCGGTGATTTCGGCGTGCTCGTCGTCGCTCACCGGCGACGATCACGCCAAAATCGCGCCTCAGACGCGGCCGGTGACCATGTCGACGAACAGCGCATGCACCCGGCGGTCGCCGGTGACCTCTGGATGAAACGCCGTGGCGAGGGTGCGCCCCTGCCGCACCGCCACGACATGGTCGGCGGCGCGTGCCAGCACCTGCACCTCGGGTCCGACACGTTCGACCCACGGCGCCCGGATGAACACCGCGTGCACCGGCCCGTTGAGCCCATCGAAGGCGACGTCGTCTTCGAACGAGTCCACCTGACGACCGAAAGCGTTGCGGCGCACCGTCATATCGATCGCCTTCAGGGGTACGGCGTCCCGGCCGGCCACCCCGGCGTCGAGGATCTCGCTGGCGAGCAGGATCATCCCGGCGCAGGAACCGTAGGCGGGCATGCCGTCGGCCAGTCGGGCCCGTAACGGGTCGAGGAGTTCGAACTCGCGCAGCAGGTGGCTCATCGTGGTGGACTCACCGCCCGGGATCACCAGTGCCTCCACCGAGTCGAGTTCACCGCCCCGGCGCACCGTCACCGCGTCGGCTCCGGCGGCCCGCAGCGCCGCGAGGTGCTCGCGGGTGTCGCCCTGCAACGCGAGCACACCGATTCGAGTCCTCACCTGCGTCCCGGCGTGAAATCGCGGGGGTAGCGGGTAAGCCCCTCCTGCATCACCGCCGCAACCATCTCGCCGTACTGGTTGTAGATCTTTCCCTGGGTCAACGACCGCCCACCGCAGGCCGACGGGGACGACTGGTCGTAGAGCAGCCACTCGTCTGCGCGGAACGCGCGCATGAACCACATCGCGTGGTCCAGCGACGCCACCATCAGGTGCTTGCGTTCCTCGGGGTGGTTGACCTGAGCCGACCCGAGCAGCGTCAGGTCGCTCATGTAGGCCAGCGCGCAGATGTGCAGGACGTGGTCGTCTGGCAGCGGATCGCGGTGCCGGAACCACACCTGCTGTTGAGAGGCTTTGCCCTCACGTACCCCGAGGAGTTCGCGGGGCACGATCCGCACGTCCCATTCGTCGAACTGGCGGAAACTGGCGTCGTCGAACACCTTGCTGGCGGACTTGAAATCGGGGATGTCGTCGGGCGGTGGAGCGGCGGGCATCGTGTTCTGATGTTCGATGCCGCTCTGGTCGGTCTGGAACGACGCCGACATCGAGAAGATGGTCTCGCCGTGCTGGATCGCGGTCACCCGGCGGGTGCAGAAGGAACCACCATCGCGGATCCGCTCGACGGTGTACACCGACGGCGACCGGGCGTCACCGGCGCGCAGGAAGTACCCGTGCAGGGAGTGCACCTGGAACTTCGGGTCTACGGTGCGCACCGCGGAGACCAGCGACTGGCCGGCGACATGGCCGCCGAACGTCCGCTGCAGGAAACCGGACTCCGGGCTGAAAACGCCGCCGCGATAGATGTTGACCTCGATCTTCTCCAGATCGAGGATCTCTTCGATCGCCACCGTCGAGTTCTACCAGCCGCGCTCGGCGAGCCGATGCGGGGCTGCGATGCCCTCCACGTTGATGCCGACCATGGCCTCCCCCAGCCCACGGGACACCTTCGCCAGCACATCGGGATCGTCGTGGAACGTGGTGGCCTTGACGATCGCAGCCGCGCGCTGCGCCGGGTCACCGGACTTGAAGATGCCCGAGCCGACGAACACGCCTTCCGCGCCGAGCTGCATCATCATCGCCGCGTCCGCCGGGGTGGCGATGCCACCCGCGGTGAACAGTGTGACCGGCAGCTTGCCGGCCCGGGCGACCTCGACCACCAGGTCGAACGGTGCCTGCAATTCCTTTGCGGCGACGTACAGTTCGTCTTCGGACAGCGACGTGAGACGACGGATCTCGCCACCGATCTTGCGCATGTGGGTGGTGGCGTTGGAGACGTCGCCGGTGCCGGCCTCACCCTTGGAACGAATCATCGCCGCGCCTTCGGTGATGCGCCGCAGCGCCTCGCCCAGGTTGGTGGCCCCGCACACGAACGGCACGGTGAACTTCCACTTGTCGATGTGGTTGGCGTAGTCGGCGGGCGTCAGCACCTCGGACTCGTCGACGTAGTCGACGCCGAGGCTCTGCAGGATCTGCGCCTCCACGAAATGACCGATGCGCGCCTTGGCCATCACTGGGATGGTGACCGCATCGATGATGCTCTCGATCATGTCGGGGTCGCTCATGCGCGACACCCCGCCCTGCGTCCTGATGTCGGCCGGGACGCGTTCCAGCGCCATCACGGCCACCGCACCGGCGGACTCGGCGATGCGGGCCTGCTCCGGGGTGACGACGTCCATGATGACGCCACCCTTGAGCATCTCGGCCATACCGCGCTTGACCCGCGCAGTCCCGCGGGCGGGCGGTGCCCCCAGGCCTTCCCCAGGCATTTCGGATTCCACCGTGATCTCCTTCAATCGCTACTGATCCAGTCTAAGGGCGGCCGGCAAATCCATTGATCCGGTGTACGCCGCCGTCACCGGATCGGCCGCAACGGCCTCTCGGTCGCCGCGTCCGATGCGTCGGCCAGCGCATTCGCCTCGCCCAGAAGCTCGCCCAACTGCAGCGGGTACACCGTCTCGCCGCCGGCGACCAGTTCGTCGATCATTGTCGCATCGCACCACCGGTGGTCGGTGATGTAGGTCCGCTCCAGGCCGGAGCGCCCCGATTCGGACGGCTCGAACCGGGTCGTCCGGTGGACGAAGTAGATCTCCTCGCTGCGGATCACCGAACCGTTGAAGTCGATGACGGCGTCGCGACGCCAGACCGGACCGACCAGATCCTCGGCGGTCACCTTCAGCCCGGTCTCCTCCTCGAGTTCGCGGGCCGCCGTCTGTGCCAGCGACTCCCCCACCTGGGCAGCGCCTCCGATTGTGAACCACCACCGGGGGGCCGACGCGGCACTGGCGGGGACCGCAGGATCGGAGCCGCGCAGCAGCAGCACGGCACCGTCGTCGTCGAGCAGCACCACACGTGCAGATGTCCGCCGGTTCGCAGGCACAGTCTCACGGGGCGACACCTCGCCGCCCTCGGAGATCTCGAAATAGGTTGGCAGTGCGGCGGTTCCACCGAGCCGCAGAATGCGGACGGCGGGGCGTTCGCGCAGAGCCAGCGTGTCGCGGACGGCGTCGTTGTGGAAGCGGCGCGCCAGCAGCACGCGCGCCTCCGCGTCGGCCAGCTCGGCGATCAACGCCACGGGCAGCCATGCCGGGTCAACCTGGGCCAGCGCCCAGGACAGCTCGTTCTCGGCCGTTTCCCTGCCTGACCGCGGCGCCCTCTCGGCGGCGTCCGCGAGCGCGGCCAGGCGTCTGCCTTCCGGTCCCCGGCCGTATGCGTCGACGGCGACCGCTCGTGCCACCACCGCTCTGCGGGCCAGCGCCCCGTCGAGGGCCTGCCACGACAGGTCGTAGCGCACGTGCAACCTGTCGAGACGGTTTGCGGTCTGGAACGCCCAGACACCCACCACCAGCACAGCCGCGACCAGCACAGCGATCAGGACCGCGGTGACCCACGGAATCAAGTTGTTCTCCCCGTGGCTTCGCGATTACCCGCCACCTGCACCTTCGTGCCCGATCCTGCGACCGTCTCGTAGACCCGCATGATCTGCTCGGCGACGACCGACCAGTCGTAGCGCTGCACCGACACCGATGCGCAGTCGATGTAACGCTGCCGGACGACGTCATCGGCGAGAACCTCGATCAACCCCGCGGCCAGCCCGGCAGGGTCGTCGACAGGGACCAACCGCCCGGCCTCGCCGTCCGCGAGTACCCGCCGGAACGCGTCGAGGTCACTGGCCACGACTGCGGTCCCGGCGGCCATCGCCTCCACCAGGACGATGCCGAAGCTCTCCCCGCCGGTGTTGGGTGCGCAGTACACGTCTGCGCTGCGCATCGCCGAGGCCTTGCCGGCGTCGTCGACCTGTCCCAGGAATCGCAGCCGGTCGGCCAGCGGGCCCGCCGCGGCGCGCAGCTCGGCCTCATCGCCTCGGCCCACGACGAGGATCTCGATGTCGGCGAACCGCTCGACGAGCGCGGGCAGCGCACCGAGCAGCACTGCCATCCCCTTGCGGGGTTCATCAAAACGCCCAAGGAACAGCACGGTCTTGCCGGCACGCGGGTATCCCGGCAGCCGTGGCGCCGTCGCGAACGACCCGACATCCACCCCGTTCGGGATCTCCACGGCGTCGCTGCCCAGAGCTTCCATCTGCCAGCGCCGAGCCAGATCCGAGACCGCGATCCGGCCGACGATCTTCTCGTGCATCGGCCGGAGGAACGGCTCGAACACCGACAGCGTCAGCGACTTCGTCGTCGAGGTGTGAAATGTCGCGACGATCGGCCCCTCGGCGACGTTGAGCGCCAGCATCGACAGGCTCGGGGCGTTCGGCTCGTGCAGGTGCAGGACGTCGAACTCCCCCTGCTGGAGCCACTTCTTGACCCTGCGATGGGTGGCCGGTCCGAAACGCAGTCGGGCCACCGACCCGTTGTAGCGGATCGGGATGGCCCTGCCCCCGGACACCACGTAGTCCGGAAGAGAGCCGTGCACGCCGGCCGACGCCGGCGCCAGCACGCTGACGTCGTGGCCGCGGCGGTGCATCACCTCGGCGAGCTGCAGCACGTGCGATTGCACGCCGCCGGGGACATCGAACGAGTACGGGCAGACCATGCCGATGCGCATCAGGTGGCTCACCCGGACCCCGGGTCGCTTCGCTCCAGCCCGCCGGAAAACCGGGCCCTGCGCTCCTCCGACAGGTCCGCCACCCACTGCGGCTGCATCATATGCCAATCGGCCGGGTGCGCGGCGATGTTCACGGCGAACCGGTCCGCCAACGCCTGGGTGATGGCCACCAGGTCGCCCGACGAGGTGTTGACCTCCGGGTAGACCCGCATGCCCCATCCCTCGCCCTCGAACCAGCAGTGCACCGGAAACAGCGCCGCCCCGGTCTGGACGGCCAGCCTGGCCGGGCCTGCGGGCAGCCGGCTCGCCTCACCGAAGAAGTTCACCTGCACTCCGGTGCGGGTCATGTCACGGTCGGCCATCAGGCACACCACGCCGTTGTCGCGGAGACGGTCACACAGCACCTCGAAGGGCGGCCTCTCGCCTCCCGACAACGGCACCACCTCGAATCCCAGCCGCTCCCGGTAGGCCAGGAAGCGGTAGTAGAGCGATTCGGGCTTGAGACGCTCGGCGACGGTGGCGAAGGCGCCATGGTTCTGCACCAGCCAGACCCCGGCCATGTCCCAGTTGCCGCTGTGCGGCAGCGCCAGCACCGCCCCGCGGCCCTGATCCAACGCCGTCCACAGCAGGTCGATGTCCTGGACACTCAGTTGTGTGCCCAGTTTCGCGTGATCCATCGACGGCAATCGGAACGCCTCCCGCCAGTATCGGGCGTAGGAGGCAAGCGAAGCACGGATCAGCGCATCCGGCACCTGCTCGGGAGCCGCCCCGATCACCCGGGCCAGGTTCCTGCGCAACTGGTCGGGACCGCCGTTGCGCGCCGCGAGTTGGGCGCCGAAACCGAACGCGTTGCGCGCCACGATCTCCGGAGCTGCGCGGACCAACCGCCAGCCGGCCGCATAACCCCAGTCGCTGAGGTGGCCACCCCAGGAGCCGGGGGGGCCGAGAAGGGCCCCGCGATCGGTGTTGGCACCGGCCGGGTGCTGGGTCATTGTTCCCCGGACTCCGGTTTCTCGCCGTTGTCGGTGACCGTGAGCCGATCCATCGCCCCCGTCGAGGTCCGCACGCTGTGCAACCGCTGCCCGACCGTCACCACGCTGGCCACCGCGAGCGCCCACATCGCGGCGTCGAGCACCCACGGCAGCGGGACGAACGGCAGATCCGACAGCCAGGTACCGAGCAAGATGATCACCAGCCGCTCGGGTCGCTCGATGATGCCGCCGTCGCCGGTCAGCCCGCTGGCTTCCGCGCGGGCCTTGATGTAGGAGATCACCTGCGACGACACCAGGCAGATCATCGTGGCGACCACCAGCGCGGCATTCTCGAGTCCGAACGCCGCCCACCAGAGCAGCCCGCAGAACACCGCGCCGTCGCTGATCCGGTCGCAGGTGGCGTCGAGGACCGACCCGAAGCGGGTGCCGCCACCACGTTCGCGGGCCATCGCCCCGTCGAGCATGTCGGCGAGGACGAAGAACGCGACGACGAACGCACCCGCGAACAGCTGTCCGATCGGGAACAGCGTGAGCGCGCCCAGCACCGCACCCGCGGTGCCGAGGATGGTCACGCTGTCGGGCGTCAACCCCAGGCGCAGCGCCCCTTTGGCCACCGGCCGCGACAGCTTCGCGTACGCCGCGCGGGTCATCAGGTAGAAGTCACTCACCGCTGGTTGTCCCACTCCGTGGCCAACAGCTGGCGGGTGTCCCGCAGCAACTGCGGGATGACCTTGGAATCCCCGATGATCGTGATGAAGTTGGCGTCGCCGCCCCACCGCGGAACCACATGCATGTGCAGATGCTCGGCCAGGCTGCCGCCCGCCGAGTGACCGAGGTTGAGACCGACGTTGAACCCGTGGGGCTGTGAAACCGCCTTGATGACCCGGATCGCCTTCTGCGCGAAGGCCATCAGCTCGGCGCCCTCCTCGACGGTGAGATCTTCGAGCTCGGAAACCCGGCGGTACGGCACCACCATCAGATGACCGGGGTTGTACGGGTACAGATTGAGCACGGCGTAGACCAGCTCGCCCCGGGCCACGACCAGGCCGTCCTCGTCGGACATCGTGGGGATGTCGCTGAACGGCTCGGTGGTGGTGGCGCGACCGGTCTTCATCGGCGCCTCGGCGATGTAGGACATCCGGTGTGGCGTCCACAGCCGCTGCAGGTGGTCCGGGTCGCCGACGCCGCGGTCTACGATCGTGTCCTCCGGATCCACGTCACCCCTCGCCCGCAGCAGGGTCGCCGGAGCCGACGACGACGAGTTCCGCGGTGGGCGTGGCGTTCTCGCGGCGCGCCACCCAGTCGACGATGGCCGCGATCGCCCCGTCGCACGGAACTGCGTTGATCTGGGTCCGGTCAGCGAACCGGAACGACACCGCGCCCGCTTCCACGTCGCGGTGGCCCGCGAGCAGCATGAACGGCACCTTCTGGTTGGTGTGGTTGACGATCTTCTTGGCCATCCGATCGTCGCTGGCGTCGACCTCGGCACGGATGCCGTGCTTGCGCAGCCGGGCCACCATGTCGTCGAGGTAGTCGACGTGGCCGTCGGCGACCGGGATGGCCACTACCTGCACCGGCGCCAGCCAGGCCGGGAACGCGCCCGCATAGTGCTCGGTGAGGATGCCGAAGAACCGCTCGATGGAGCCGAACAGCGCGCGATGGATCATCACCGGACGTTGCCGGCTGCCGTCCGCGGCGGTGTACTCGAGTTCGAAGCGCTCGGGGAAGTTGAAGTCCAGTTGGATGGTCGACATCTGCCAGCTGCGGCCGAGCGCGTCGCGGGCCTGCACCGAGATCTTCGGGCCGTAGAAGGCCGCACCGCCCGGATCGGGAACCAGTTCCAGACCGGACTCGGCGGCCACCTGCGCGAGGGTGTTGGTGGCTTCTTCCCAGATCTCATCGGAGCCGACGAACTTCTTCGGGTCCTTCGTAGAGAGCTCCAGGTAGAAATCCTGCAGACCGTAGTCGCTGAGCAGGTCGAGGATGAACTGCAGCAGCGAGGCGAGCTCGCCGCGCATCTGATCGCGGGTGCAGAAGATGTGCGCATCGTCCATCGTCAGCCCACGCACCCGGGTCAGGCCGTGCACCACACCCGACTTCTCGTACCGGTAGACCGCGCCGAATTCGAAGGCGCGCAACGGAAGCTCGCGATACGACCGGCCCCGCGCCCGGAATATCAGGCAGTGCATCGGGCAGTTCATCGGCTTGAGGTAGTAGTCCTGTCCGGGCTTGCGGACAGTGCCGTCCTCGTTGAGCTCGGCATCGATGTGCATCGGCGGGAACATCCCGTCCGCGTACCAGTCGAGGTGCCCGGAGGTGTGGAACAGCTGCGCCTTGGTGATGTGTGGGGTGTTGACGAACTCGTACCCGGCCTCGATGTGCTTGCGGCGGGAATAGTCCTCCAGCTCGCGCCGCACGATGCCGCCCTTGGGGTGGAAGACCGGAAGACCCGATCCGATCTCGTCGGGAAAGCTGAACAGGTCGAGCTCCGCGCCGAGGCGGCGGTGATCGCGACGCTGAGCCTCCTCGAGCAGTTCGAGGTGCCGGTCGAGTGCTTCCTGCGACTCCCACGCCGTGCCGTAGATGCGCTGCAGGCTCGCGTTGTCCTGATCGCCACGCCAGTAGGCGGCCGAACTGCGGGTCAACTTGAACGCCGGGATGTAGCGGGTGGTGGGGATGTGCGGGCCGCGGCACAGGTCACCCCAAACCCGTTCGCGGGTACGGGGATTGAGATTGTCGTAAGCAGTCAGCTCGTCCCCACCGACCTCCATGACGTCGGGGTCACCGGACTTGTCGTCGATGAGTTCGAGTTTGTACGGCTCGCTCTTGAGCTCTTCGCGGGCGGCGGCCTTGGACTCGTACACCCGCCGCGAGAACAGCTGGCCGTCCTTGACGATCTGGCGCATCCGCTTCTCGAGCGCCTGGAGATCCTCCGGGGTGAACGGTTCGGCGACCTCGAAGTCGTAATAGAACCCGTCGGTGATCGGGGGACCGATGCCGAGCCGGGCGTCGGGGAACAGCGCCTGCACCGCCTGGGCGAGGACGTGGGCGGCCGAATGGCGGATGACGCTTCGTCCGTCTTCGGTGTCGGCCGCCACGGGTGTGACCTCGACGTCGTCGTCGGGCACCCACGACAGGTCGCGTAGTCGCCCGTCGGCGTCGCGCACGACGACCACGGCGTCGGAGGCTCCCCTGGCCGGCAAGCCGGCGTCACGTACCGCCTGCCCTGCGGTCGTCCCGGCAGCGACCCGGATCGGGGCTGCTGGGGCGGTGCTGGCGGGGGCGCTCATCGCGGGCTCTCCAAACTCTCGGAAAATCTTCGGTGGTGTGTCGGGCGGAGTTCAGGCCGCTGACCGCGACCATGCTATCGGGATCGGCCCTCACGCCCCGATACCAATCGGGCTATCCAGCCACTTGTGCTCGATGGTCACCAATTCCCCTGCCCAGTCGAGTACGCCGAACAGCCACAACGTGCCGATCACGACGGCGGCGGTGAACGCCGCGCCCAGCACCTGAACCCACAGGCCTTGGCGTTTGAACCAGTCCATCGTGGCGTCGTAGCGGGTGCGGGCGTAGGCCAGCAGTCTGCGTGCCCAGTCGAATTCGGTGGCCAGGATCGCCAGCCCGACGAACACGATCGCCCAGCCCGGGCCGGGGTACGGAATCGCGACGATGCCGACGGCGAGGACCAGCAGGCCGACCACCCCGACGGCGATCCGGTACGTCAGATCGGCGACGCGCCGCTCGCGCAGACCGTCGCGCCAGCGCGCCCACTGCCGGGTCACAAGCACCCGGCGCCCGCCCTCGCTCACGGCTGACCCGGTTTCAACGTGACGAACAGCGCGTGCGCTTCGGCGACGACGTCGTCCCCGTCGAGGATCCGGCCGGAGACGAAGATCTTGCGACCCTCCATCGAGTCGATGCCGGCGTCGACCCGGAGCTGCTTTTCCACCGGGGCGATGTTGCGGTAGTCGACGTGCAGGAACGCGGTGCGCTGCGCGCGGCTGCGGCTGAGTTTGAACGCGGTGAATCCGAGCAGCGAATCGAACAGCAACGCGACGGCGCCACCGTGGGCGGCTCCGTTGCGACCGAGGTAGTAGCGGCGGAACAGGGCGGTGCCTGCGACCCGGCCGTCGTCGGTGACGTGCAACTCCGCCGGCACCTGCAGGATGTTGCCGCGGTTGGGCAGGTCCATCCGGCGTCCCGAGGGGGACGACCATTCGTCGGCGTCGTAGGGCGCGAGTAGCTGCGAGGCCTTCTCGAGCAGGTCGGCGGCTTCGGTGATCACCTCGTCGGGCGCGTCGGCAGCGCGCGCATGGTCCTGCAGCGAACGCACGGCCTCGACGAAGCGCCCGTAGTCCGGTCCACCACTGCGGGTGGGTCCCGGCGGATTGAATCCCCCACCTGCGTGCACATCGACGGATTCGTGGGCGCTCACCCGCTTACCGTATTGGTTGGCTCATGTATCGGCTGCCCCGGCTTTGCTCAACGTGTCGAATTCGGCGTCGGTGAACTCGATCTGCCCGGCGGCGACGTTCTCCTCCAGATGGGCGACCTTGGGGGTGCCCGGGATCGGCAGCATCACCGGCGAGCGTCTGAGCAACCAGGCCAACGGCAGCTGCGAGGGGGTGGCGCCGTGGTCGGCAGCAATGCGCTGCAACGGCCCATCGGCGGCCGCCAGCCGCCCGGCGGCCAGCGGAAACCACGGGATGAACGCGATACCTGCGGTTTCGCAGGCGTCGAGGACGGGTTCGGCGGTGCGCGCCGACAGGTTGTACATGTTCTGCACCGACACGATCGGGGCGATCGCGCGCGCCGCGTCGAGCTGTTCGGCGGTGACCTCGGACAGGCCGATGTGCCGGATCTTGCCCTCACGCTGCAGCGCCACCAGCTCGCCGATCTGGTCCTCGGCGGGGAACTTGGTGTCGATGCGATGCAGCTGGAACAAGTCGATCGTGTCGACTCCGAGCCTGCGAAGACTCATCTCACATTCCTGGCGCAGGTACGCCGGGAAGCCCAGCACCGGCCACTGATCCGCATCGCGCCGAAGCCGAGTCGGTTCCCAGTGAGGTCGTCGCCGAGGGTGAAGGTCGAAGTCACGGGGACGACGCTACGCCGACGGTGACAAGCTGACATCTGTGAAATTGAGCGCCCTGTCCGGCATGCCGCTGACCTACACCGAGGTCGGGGCCACCGCGGGTCCGATGCCGTCCGGATACCACCACCTGCACAAGTCGTCGGTGATCGGCCGCGGCCGGGACCGATTCGACGAGGCCGCCGCCCGGGGGATGCGCTGGGGCATGCTGCGCGGCGCGGGGCTGCGGGTGGAGGC
>NZ_JBAUJB010000076.1:0-2997 GCF_049683355.1 Mycobacterium sp. | reverse complement strand
TCGGGGCTGCCGGCTCTGGACAAGGAGCGTCGCGTCAGCGATGCATGCCCTCGTGCCGCTGGGCGATGGCCAGAAGCTCGTCACGAACCGTGGAATCCGGCATGGCGTTGATCCGCGCGTAGAGGCGGCGCCGTTTCTTTCATGGCGCGCCGGACGTCTGCACGGAAGTGCGCGATGGACATTTTTCTCAACTCTCCTTTGGCCCCGGGTTGCGGGGTTCTGTTTGCTGCTCGCTCCACTCGGGCGAGGATCACTCGGCAAGGAAAACGTCACGATGGTCCTTATACTGGGTAAATCGACTTTGGCGGTGTGAGTTTGGATACAGCGCCAGGTTGATGCAGGTGGAGGGCGGTGTACTGTTCCCGACTTGGGGAATGCCCCTCGATGCCGGCGGCACTAGTGCCGCGAGCGCCCATTGCGAACTCACTTTGCTGAGTGGCCGCGGTCACGGCCAACTCGGACCCACCGATTTGGGGAGATGTGTGGCAGCGGTGTCCAGCAGCCGTTGAGGACGGTGCAGGTACTGATAATCCGCCCCGTCGAACGGCCGAACCGTAGTGTTCAACGTGGACGTGAGACTGAACCAGATTCGGCCCTCATAGGACCAAGAGACCAAGGAGTGGAACACGATGAGCACATCCGCGTACGCGGTGGTCGATCCGTCGACCGGCGAGCTGATCCGGGAGTACCCGACTGCGACCGACGAGCAGGTCGAGCAGGCCGTTGCCGCTGCGGCGAAGGCCCACAGGGAATGGTCACGTGGGTCGACCGTCGCCGAGCGCGCCGCTCTGCTCCGCAAGGTCGCCGAGTTGCACACCCAGCGCAAGAGCGAACTGGCGAAGATCATCCAGCGTGAGATGGGCAAGCCGCTGGACCAGTCCGAAGGTGAGGTCGACTTCAGCGCCGCGATCTACGAGTACTACGCCGACAATGCCGAGAAGTTTCTGGCCGACGAGCCGATCGAGCTACTGGAGGGCGAAGGCTCCGCGCTGATCCGCCGCAGCTCCGTCGGCGTGCTGCTCGGGATCATGCCGTGGAACTATCCGTACTACCAGGTGGCCCGGTTCGCCGGCCCGAACCTGGTGCTGGGGAACACCATTGTGCTCAAACACGCCCCGCAGTGCCCGGAGTCGGCGGCCGCGTTGCAGCAGATCTTCCTCGACGCCGGCTACCCGGAGGGCGCCTACGTCAACATCTACGCCACCAACGAGCAGATCGCCGAGGTGATCGCCGACCCACGCGTGCAAGGGGTTTCGCTGACGGGTTCCGAGCGTGCCGGCGCTGTCGTCGCGGAGATCGCGGGTCGCAACCTGAAGAAGGTGGTGCTGGAACTCGGCGGTTCGGATCCGTTCGTCCTGCTCAGCACCAACGACCTGGACTCGGCCGTGGAGGCGGCGATCGACGGACGCTTCGAGAACACCGGACAGGCCTGCAACGCCGCCAAGCGGATCATCGTCGCCGAGGACGTCTACGACGAGTTCCTGGACAAGTTCACCAACAAGGTTCTCGCAAAGGCGGACGGGCTGGCCCCGCTGTCGTCGGTGGCCGCCGCGGAGCGCCTCGATGAGCAGGTCAAACGCGCCGTCGACGACGGTGCGACGCTGGTGTCGCAGGGGGAGCGCAACGGCGCCTTCTACCCGCCCGGCGTGCTGACCGGCGTCTCGCCTGACTCCCCCAGCTATAAGGAGGAGTTGTTCGGCCCCGTCGCGACAGTGTTCAAGGCGACCTCGGAGGAGCAGGCGGTGGAAATCGCCAACGACACCCCGTTCGGGTTGGGGTCCTACGTGTTCACCACCGATGACGAACAGGCCCGCCGGGTCGCCGACCGGATCGAGGCCGGGATGGTCTTCGTCAACGCCGTCGGCGCCGAAGGAGCCGAGCTTCCGTTCGGCGGCGTGAAGCGGTCGGGCTTCGGCCGGGAACTCGGGCGCTTCGGCATCGACGAGTTCGTCAACAAAAAACTCATCCGCATCAGCTGAGCGGGGAGTGCGTTGTAGCCTCACCGCATGTTGCGTCCTGGAAGTTGGACTGAACTAGCCCCGTTTTCCGCATTGTTTGGTGTCAAGGTGTGTTGGTGTTGGATGTTGTTGTTGTGCTTGGTGTTTCAGGCCATGGTAGTGGAATGTCGAGGTGGGCGAGGATGAGTCGTTGGACCGGGGTGAGGCGGTCGAGGTGCAGGCCGGTGGTGGTGTAGGTGGCGTGTAGGCCGGTGAAGGCGGTGAGTACGGCGCGGGCGGTGGGGATCGCGTCGCGGTGTTCGGGCAGCAGGCGGGGTAGCGGAGTGTCGGGGCCGAGGGCGCGGCGTAGGTCGGCTTCGATGAGACCGTAGACGAGTAGGGCGACGCCTACGACGGCGATCAGGGCGTGGATGCGGTCGTCGTTGTGTAGGAAGACCGGTCGCACCCGCAGGGTTTGTTTGAGGTCGCGGTGGCGTTGTTCGACGATCCACTGGTCTTTGTAGATTTTGAGCACGTCGAGCGCGGTCAGCGGCGTCTCGGGTGGGTCGGGCAGGTTGGTGGCGATTGCGTAGAGTCCGTCGAGTTCGGCTGCGGCGGTGATGGTTTCTGGGTTGCGCCGCCAGGCGATGGTGGGTTTGCCGGCCGGGTCGACGCCGGTGGTGATGGTGATCAGGTCGGCGATGCGCGCGCCGACGAGTGTGGCGATGCGGTCGTCGACCTGCTTTTTGGTCTTGTAGTAGCGGCCGCCGAGTCCGTTGCGGATGCGGGCCAGGCCGTCCTCGGCCTTGGCGAGCGCGCGTTGGCGGGCGTCGGCGACGGAGGCGGCCTCTTCGGAGGACCAGATGTAGGCCAATCGCAGCCGGTGGCGGGTGGCGATGTCGGGGTCGGGGTGGGTGACCTCGACCTGGCGCAGCAGGCCCCGGTAGCGGGTGCGCCGATCCTCGGGCAGTCGCCGTTCGCGTTGGGCGCAGTGGTCGAGGTCGGCCAGCGCGTGCAGGGCGCCGACGTCGGCGCGGAACCAGTCGGCCCAGCCGGTGTC
>NZ_JBAUJB010000075.1:0-8060 GCF_049683355.1 Mycobacterium sp. | reverse complement strand
CCTACGCGCCCGTGCTCCGCCAAGCCGACCTCCCCCAAGACACCCGAGTCCCCTGGTGGGCAAACCGCACCCTCCACTACGAAATCACCTGACCCCTTGCCCCGAACCAGTTGCGTGGAAATCGGCGCTAATCCTCCGCACCCCGCAGATCTGGCGAACGCATCACACTTTGCGCGTGAAGTCGCATGTCGAGAGTGCACATGCCATCATGTACTGAACAATCGAACCGAATCGGGGGAAGCGGAATCGGGGGAAGCGGAGGTAATTGGGTCGTATGACCACAACGCACCCCGGCGATGCCCGGCAGCACGGGCAGCCAGATATTCTGACCCCGCCTGATCGAAAGGGCTGGCAGTCCAGGTATGTCACGTGGCTGGCAGTTTCCGATGCCGTGGTCATCGTCGTCGCAGTGTTCCTCGCCCAACGCATCAGATTCGGCCAAGATGGTGATCGTCTCGGCTACTGGAACGTCGATTACACCGTTGTCTCGATCGCCGTCATCGTAGTGTGGCTGCTCGGGCTCACCGCGAATCGATCCAGGTCTCCCCGGGTCATCGGTGCGGGCGCCGAGGAATACCGGCGCGTCTGGACCGCAACGCTGTCGGTGTTCGGCTTCATCGCCATCGTCTCGATGCTGCTGCAGCTCGACATCGCGCGCGGCTATCTCGCCATCGCGCTACCCGCCGGGCTCTCCGGGCTGATGCTCAGCAGGAAGTTCTGGCGCTCGGCGGTAGCCAAGCGGCGCCGACAAGGACAGTTCCTGCATTCCGTTCTGGCAGTAGGCGAACGGCGCTCGGTGTCGTCGTTGATCGAGTCGGCGGCCCGCAACCCGGATTACGGCTACTCGGTCGTCGGCATCTGCATACCCGGGGGCAGCGACGAGTCCGCGCTGACGGTTCCCGGTGTCGGAGACTTCCCGGTACTCGGCGACGAAACCGAAATCGAGAAGGTCATCGCCGCGGCCAACATCGACACCGTCGCACTGACAGCGACTGAACATCTTGGCCCGCAAGGTATCCGGGATCTGTCGTGGATGCTCGAGAAGGAGGGGGTGGACCTGGTGGTCTCCCCGAGCGTCAGCGACGTGGCCAGTGCCCGGATGCTGATGCGGCCCGTAGCCGGCCTGCCGTTGATCCACCTCGAGAAGCCTCAGTACCGCGGCGCCAAACGGTTCGAGAAGCGCGCGTTCGACGTGTGCTTTTCGGCCCTGGTGCTGCTCCTAGCGGCACCGCTGATGGCGATTGTCGCTCTGGCCATCAAGTCCGAGAGTCGGGGGCCGGTCTTCTACCGGTCGGAGCGTGTCGGCTTGGACGGACGCACCTTCCAAATGCTCAAGTTCCGCACGATGGTCGATGACGCCGACAAGCACGTTGACGAGTTGTTGAGCCTCAACGACTTCGAAGGCGGCATTCTGTTCAAGATGCGGGACGACCCAAGAATCACCGCCGTCGGAAAGTTTCTGCGCAAGTACAGCATCGATGAGATCCCACAGTTCATCAACGTCCTCCGGCGCCAG
The DNA here is from genome assembly GCF_049683355.1 of Mycobacterium sp. GTDB lineage: Bacteria > Actinomycetota > Actinomycetes > Mycobacteriales > Mycobacteriaceae > Mycobacterium. The sequence continues at coordinate 6,544 of NZ_JBAUJB010000075.1, read as the reverse complement.
ATGAGCGTCGTAGGGCCCCGACCTCCGCTGCCCCGCGAGGTCGCGAGCTACGACAATCAGCTACGGCGCCGACTTCTGGTGCTTCCCGGTATCACCGGATTGTGGCAAGTCAGCGGGCGATCGGATCTCTCGTGGGAAGAATCGGTGCGCCTCGATCTTTTCTACATCGAGAACTGGTCGTTGATCAGCGATCTGATGATCGTGCTGAAGACCGTTCGGCCGATGCTTCGGGGGGCGGGAGCCTACTAACACCAACGCCCGCGACGTCCGCGGGGCGGCGTGCCCGGCTAAGACTAAGCCGCAGAACGACTCTGCGACCCACCGTCGCTCTCGGACCCGGCGCTTTCAGCGCGCGCGCCTGCCGACGAAGTCCGGGCCGTGCCCTCACCGGAAGCCGATCCGGCCGAACCATCCTCCCCGCTATCGGCTTCGTCCCCGCTATCGGCTTCGTCGCCGGCCTCGGACTGATTCGCGGCCGTCGCGGTCTCGTCGTCCTCGGCGAGATCGACTTCCTCGCCCTCGCTGAGAGCGTCTTCGTCGACGTCTTCGGGGACGGCTTCGTCGCTGACCTCGCCATCGTCCGTCTCGGAATCCACCACATCGGCGGGATCGGCATCGGGTGCGTCAACGGCATCCTCCTCGAAAGCAGTGGCCCCCTCAGCCGCCCGGGACTCTGCCGAAGTCTGCTCCCCCTCTTTATCCTCCGAACCTGCGGCCGGACCGTCGACTTGCGATTCGGGTACATCGCCGGCCGTCTCCGATTCACCGGCAGTCTCGGTGGTCCCACCCGACAGCGACGATGGCTCGGCCGTCTCAGGCGCGGACATTTGCGGCTGATCAGTCACCTTGGATGTCAACCCTGCGAAGGGAGCTACCACGGAATCAACGATAGCGCCGATGATCCGGCGGACGGCGTCAGCGATGTTTCGAAAGAAAGCCGCAGCGTGACCGACCATATTCGCCACAAATGTCTGCAACGCGGTACCCAGGTCATAACCGGGACTGGTCGGCGGATCTTCAGGCTCCTCGGTCGGCGGTAGCGCCGCGATCCACTCCTCGATCGCCTCGACCGCGAGCTTCGGGTCGCCGTTGGTGTAGAAGATGCCGAAATTGTCCTCGGCCGAATCCGAACCCGAATCGAGGTCGCGGGTGGTGTGGATGAACATCGGTCCGGTATAGCTGAACTCAGACCAAGCAGCGAGGAAATCCGTGATGACGGCAGCCTGGCCGGCCTCGTCAGTATCGCCGATCGTCGGGAGGCCGAACTCTGTCGCCCAGATCTGCTTCGGATCCGAATTCTCCTCCATGACCGCCCAGATCCCCTGCAGCTGCTCGTAGGCCGAGCCAGGCCAGCCGGCGCCGTCCGAGAACTCGCTCCCCAGCGGATAGGCGTACGGATGGAACGACAACACGTCGAAGTAGTCCTTGGCGCCTGACGCGTACATGCCCTCAACGAACTCGACCGGATTCATGGAGACTCCCGGAACCGTTCCGGTGGAACCCAGTACACCGGCGATCACCAAGTTCTCCGGATCCACCTCCTTGATCGCGGCGTAGGTGGCCTGCAACATTTCGGAGTATGCCTCCGGGTCCGTCGGCTCGTAGAACATTGCGCCATTCGGCTCGTTCCAAACCTCATACGCGGTGATGCTCCCCTGATAGCGCTCCGCAACCTGGCCGGCAAAGTCAGCATAGACAGCGGGATCAGGTGGCGAGTTGACACCTCCGTCACCGGCCCAACCGGGCGTGTGACTGACGATGGCAACGATTCCCAGGTCCCGCTCGTCGGCAGCCGCGACGATCTCGTCGATCTGAGCCCAGTCGTAGACGCCCTCGTCCGGCTCGACATATACCCATGGGATCTGGATTCTGACGTTCGTCACCCCCATGGCGACCATCGCGTCCATGTCGGCCTCGATGTCACCTAGTCCGTACGACCAGTAGGGCTCCGAGATGCCCACCGCGGACTTGCTCTGGTCGACGGCGGCCATCAGCACGTAGCCATTGTTGGCCGTGCGGGCCACTGCAGGCAGTACCTGACCCGCCGAGGAGCACCAGACGGCGGAGACTGCCATCGCCGCCACGCAGTTGACGGCCAGCCGCCGTCTGACAGCGCATATCCGCCAGTCCATGGATTACCCCGGCCCGAATACCAATAAATGAGAAGCGGCGAGAAGAACTGCGCCCAAGATAGCCCACATTCCAGTTGCTGTCTGCGCATTGTCCTGACACTGACATTGCATTGCGGTGTATCACATGCAACCGGACAGAAACTCCACCACAACGAACCGTGCACTTCATGGCCAACACGAAATCGGACCGTGCCGCCCAATTAGAAGCGAAACACAGGACGAGTCAGACGTCGAGATCACGAACAAATACACAGCTCAAGACTGTCCTGCCAACCAGGTCGAGCTCTCGATAGCAACCTCACCGTCTAAGTTGCATCGGCCGCCTCATATGGAACAATTGCATTGTGCCTGCGCTACCGCAAAGGATCGCGTCATCCAAGGATATTTGCTGAATTTAAATCATAACGACGTAGTTCACGATAACTGGCATCCGGGACTGTGGAGATAACGGTGTTTCTGACCTGACACGCTGAGCGGTGCTCGAGGACACTTTCCTCGTCGTGTGCGACGGACTGACGGGACTGCCGGAGGTCGTGGGCAACGTGTGGCCGCAAGCGAGCGCGCAGACCTGCATCATTGATGTGAAACCGATCTACACCGCGGTGAAGGCCCGGGGCAACTTCCCCTCCAAGCAGGCCGCGTTGAAATGCCTGTACTTGGTGACCCGATCACCGGACCCGTAGGGGGCTGCCCGCTGAGCGGACGCTAGGTGCAACCAGATTGGTTAAACCGCTTGACGTACAGAATGACCCGCATGGTCTTCTGCGAAATCTGGCGCCCGGCCGACGGCCCCTGTGCGCACACCGACCAGTTCGATTGATTGATGACCTGTTGGCCGTTCTTCATGTCGAACACTCTGAGGTCGATATCCGCCGGACCAGTGACTTCGCGGATTGCCTTTACTGCCTGGCTCAGCACCATGTTCCGCACATTCGGCATAACCCAGACCTCCGAAGGCGCCTGAGGCACTGGCGGCACAGCCATCGCTGGCGCTGCGAATCCGATTGTCGGCGCGAACATTGCGCACGTCAAAGCGACTGCACCGACGATTTGCTTGCGCACTACATCTCCCCTCACGTCTAAGCCCAACCCCTGATGAACACTAACCGAATTGACGCCGGGTTTCGGTAACAAAACGGTCTCGTCGGCTTTGCTCAGCCACGACTTTAGATCAGGCTCCGCAGACCCCGACACCGGGAGGGGTGACATGAGGCGCGCAACTATTGCCTATGCGCAGCTTTCGTCGTGGGGCCGCTGCACGGCGAGGGTGACCTTGAGCGTCTCGTGTGAGATCTTGGCGCCCTCTTTCGGGGACTGCCCGCAGACCACCCAGTCCTCCTGGTTGATCACGAGCTGGGATCCCCGGGCGACGGTCCTGATGTCGAGGACTACCGGCTCGGTCACGTGCTGCACGGTGATCATCGCGTGCTTGAGCACCATTCCGTCGAGGTCGGGCATCACCCACGACATGTCGTTGGATCCCGGCGTGTAGATCATTCCGTCCCTGGCCGCCGCCGCGGGCCCAGCAGTCCCGATCACACCGGCAGCCACCGCACAGGTTGTCGCTGCGGCCGCAATGATCTTTCTTTTCATCGATCATTCCTCCATGTGAGTTTCAAAACGATTGCCGCAGTGCCTGATTCCCACGCTGGAGTCTGCACCAGTCGGCCGAGTCGACGGTGACTCAGCAATCAGCGGATTGCCAGTAACGATATGGCCTGGGGTCCCCTGTTGCCGGAATCCCCAGCACATCAACAGAAACGATCCAGGAACCACGCAGCAAGACCCGCCGGGCCGAAATCGCCATAGAGCCGACGTGACGCGGATCACCGACCTGTAGCCGACGTGCATGACCATCAGGACTAGGCGAAGATCTGACGCACGAGAACATTTCTGCCGGGGGGCTCAACAATGACCACTGTCATTGAACGTTATCGAGAATCGTCACTGCGTCGTCGCAGGCGTGCAGAACGAGCCAACATTCGACTCGACATCCAGGGTTTGCGGATGGTCGCGGTCCTGGCGGTGGTGGCCTACCACCTGTGGGGATGGCCGCAGGGCGGCTTCGTCGGCATCGACGTCTTCTTCGTCATCTCCGGCTTCCTGGTCACCGACAGCCTCCTGCGCCACACCGAGCAGTACGGAGCGGTGGCTTTCCGGGACTTCTACTGGAACCGGGTCCGACGCATCGTCCCCGTCGCCACCGTAGTCCTGATCGCGACGTGGGTCGCGTCGATGTATGTGCTGCCGCCGCCAGGCGCGCGGGAAACCGGCATCGACGCGCTGTTCGCGTTCTTCTTCGTGGCCAACTGGCACTTTGCCGCCGACGGCGCGGGTTACCTCGTAGCGGCCCAATCGGTTTCGCCAGTGCAGCACTTCTGGGTGCTGTCGATCGAGGAGCAGTTCTACCTCATCTGGCCGGCCCTGATCTTCGTGGCCACACTCATCGTCATCCGCAAGGCCTGGTCGCGCACCCGCTGGATGTCGCTCGCCGGCGCCATCATCGGCCTCGTCGCCGCCGCATCCTTGGCGTGGGCGCTCTACCTTTCCGCGACGTCACCGTCCTGGGCGTTCTACGGGACTTTCGCCCGGGTGTGGGAGTTGGGTATCGGCGCCCTGCTGGCCACCGCAGTCGCCGGGCTCGCCACGATGCCGGACATGTTGCGGCCGCTGCTGTCCTGGGCGGGGCTGGCAGTGATCGTCGCGAGTCTGTTCTTGATCGGCGACAACGCGGCGGGTTTTCCGGCCCCGTGGGCGCTGCTTCCGGTGGCCGGTGCCGCCATGGTGGTCGCGGCCGGCGTCGGCACCGAACCGAGATTTCAGCCGCTGCTGCGCAACCGCGTCAGCACCTACCTCGGCGACATCTCGTTTGCGCTGTACCTGGTGCACTGGCCGGTGAGCATCTTCCTCGCCACGATGATGGAAACCAGCGCCTACTTCTACGTGTGTGTGCTGGCACTGAGCTTCGGGCTGGCGATCGCGTGTTACCACTTCGTCGAGATCCCGATGCGCTACGCGGGCCGGGAAGCGATCCGCGACGCCCGAGATGCCATGAGACACGGCCTCTTCAAGCCCGAGTTGTCGACAAAGGTCGCCGCCGTTGCGGCGCTGGGGCTGGTGGCGGTCGCGCTGATCAGCTACGCGATGCGGCCCGACGCGTTCGAGCCTGCCGCCCCCACCGAGACTGCCGCCGTGGTTCAGGCGCGCTGAAAGCTCAGCGTCTCCCCGCGCACCCCGCCGAGCCAAAGGTCCTGGCAGGCCGCGGCCATCTCCTCGAGGCCGTCGACCACCTCGCCGAACACGTTGCCGGGCACCCAGCCCTGGTCACCGTTGATCAGCAGGTTGTTGCGGCCGTAGAACAGCGCGAGGTCGACGATCGCTCCGGTGGTGCCGGTGCCGGTGGTGTTCTCGTATCCGTACGCCGGGTTGCCCAGGGTGTCGGAGTCGAACGAGAACCAGCACAGGTCGCCGGGGATCGGTGTCACCGTGGTGTTCTCCTTGCCGGGATCGGCCGCGGCGAACGCCGGCAACAGCGTGTAGATCTCGTTGCGGGCGTACTTGCCGTGAAACACGGGCGCCGAGAGCGGCCCTTCAGACAGCGCGTCCCAGACCGCCGCGCACGTGCGCGGTGCCTGCTCGTCGAGCATCCGGGCCGTGCACGTCACGCCGCGCTTGTCCAGCGAGACGGTGATCAACCTGCTCAACGGTGCTCCTTCTGCGTCATCAGTGTCGGCGTGCGCCGGTGCCAGTTGGTGGCCGACTGGTAAGCCTGCCCCACCCGCAGCACCAGCGCATCCGCGTGCCGGGCGCCGACGATCTGCAAACCGACCGGCAGGCCGGCGGTGGTGAACGCGCACGGCACGCTCAGCGCGGGCTGCTGGGTCATGTTGAACGGATAGGTGTAGGGCGTCCAGCTCGTCCAGTCCGGTGACGGCGAGCCGTCCGGCACATCCCGGCCCACCGGGAACGCCGGCAGCGGCAGCGTCGGGGTCACCAGCACGTCGTAGGTCTGGTGGAACCGACCCATCAACTGCCCCAACTGCATTCGCACCGCGGTCGCGTCCAGATAGTCCGACGCCGACAGCGTCTCCCCGATCTGCGCGGTGCGCAGCAATCCAGGATCGGCCCGGCCCGCCAATCCCGCGAGATCGCCGTAGCCCTGCAGCACTTTGGCCTCCCCCGAGAACCACAGCACATGGAACGCCTCCACCGGGTCGGTGAACCCCGGGTCGACCTCGTCGACCACCGCGCCGGCGTCGGCCAGCACCGCCACGGCGGCGCGCACCGCGGCGTCGACGTCCGGGTCGTTGCGCACGAAGCCGAGGTTCGGCGAGAACCCGACCCGCAGCCCAGACACCCCGCCGTCGAGCCCGTCGAGGAACGAGGTCGTCGGCGTCGGCATCGCGGCCCAG
>NZ_JBAUJB010000074.1:0-1928 GCF_049683355.1 Mycobacterium sp. | reverse complement strand
TTCCCTCATTGGCCAACTGGACGAGCGTGCCGTCGATGTTCCAGATGCGGTCGAGGGAATCAGGTTGCTTGGGAAGCGTCCAGAGTCGCTCGCAGGAGTTGAGGTCATGGGCCTTCGCGAGCAATTCCGCGTTCCGGTTGGTCACCTCGAACACCAACGTGGATCCGTCGGTGCCGAGGTAGTTGTGCATCGGGTAGTCGCACACAGGCCCCGCTGTGCCGTCACGGAGGTTGTACTGCTGCCACTCCGGGAATTCTCGGCTGTTGGCGAGATTGGCCATCAAGGTCGTCCCGACAAGTTGACTTGCAGACCCAGGGACCTCGATCAACTTCTGGCCTTGCGCGGAGTACACGATGCTCCGGTCTTCCGACCAGACGACAGGCAGATCTATAGGATCCTCATCGCGCTCGAGAACGCCCTCCTCGCCGTGCTCACCAACTCGTTTCCCAGAATCGTCGAAAAACATTATGCTCGAACGCTTTGCGTCTGGGCTGTCGACTTCAGCAGCGAACCCACCTGTGTAGAAGACGGTGTCAATCAGCGTCGAACCGTCGTCAAGATCGGGTTCGATCACCCTGCCATCCGCCACCGAGAAGACCGTCGCCGACCACGACATCGGATCAACATCGTCTTGCGCGGTCAGGGTCTGTGAACTCGCGCTCGGCCGCGTCGGCGGCTCAATCTGTAGCCTGCCATCGCCTGGGACGAACCACGTCGTCTCGGCCTGCGAACCGATGCCGAACGCCCCCTCATTCTGATTCGTGGCCACGGCGTAAATGCCGACCTGGCGGACTGTCAGAGTGCCGAAGTTCCGCTGGAGATCGGTTGGGCCGCTGTAGCCGACTTCCCCAGATCGGCCATCAATCACCCACGCCACCTTTGAAGGCACACCATCGAGACACAAGATCTGAGTCGGTCCGTTGAGAAAACAATCCGGCACCTGCTTTCCCGAGCCAAGGGGTACGGCGCCGAATAACGGCCGCCCGCTGTGGACATCGATGCCGACCAGCCACCACTGCGACCCGTCGGCTTCCTCAGTGCTTGCCAGAAAGTAGGCATTCGCCCCAATGTTGCCGATGAAAGGTTGCAAATTGCGCTCGTCGCTACTAACCGCAAGCTGGCTGCCGACATTGCGGGGCATACCCAATTCTGCGACATTGGTCCGCCAACCGGGTGCCGGCTGTTCACGCATCGACGATGCCAACATTGCGTCCGGAGGCGGCTGCCAGGATGCGCGGGCGGAACTCAGGCGGTATGCCGGGAGCCACCAGGTGATGGCTAGCGTGGCTGTGACCACCACGGCCAGCATGATCGCGGCTCCAATGAGCCAGCTACGACGATTTCGCTGTGGACATTCGGTCCTCATTAATCGCTCGACCGGTTGTACGCCGCAAACACCGCTGCTACTTGGGCATCCGCGGCCTCGTGTGTGGGCAACCCGACCGAGTGCTCGAGGAGAGCGCTCACGCCGGCCCGATCCTGACCGAGGCCGCGCATGAGATCAGCTACGACCTCGTGCTGAGCGGCCCTCGCTTTATCCCTCGCCAAAGTCGCTAGTTCAAGGACCTCCTCACCGAACCGAGCTTCGTCAAGCTGGGACACATCCAGGACCTGAATGCGCTGCAGGCGTCCGCCGAGGGAAGCAATGGCCGATAGCGACCCCGCAGGGTTAGTGACGGTGAAAATCACATCGAGCTGTGGATCACCGTGGTCCTCGACCGCGTTGTGGTCGTCGCCGCCGCTATCGTCACCCCCGTCCCCGGCCGATGCATGGATTGCGAGGACTTCGAGCATGGCTTCCTCAGTCTCGAGCACGTTTTCGCGCTCGTCGTCATCCCACCCATCGTCACGCGGCATTGGCACGTCTTCTGCAGCGACGGGCAGATCTCACAGTCCACACGAGTCGATGTCCTTCTTGGCGCGCCAGT
>NZ_JBAUJB010000073.1:0-36477 GCF_049683355.1 Mycobacterium sp. | reverse complement strand
CGCCGCACCGAGCGGTGGCGCGCGCCCGGATGACCTGACCTTCGACGCTGCCGATGCCACCACGGCGCTGATCGCGCTCTCGGCCAAGATCCGCATCGACCAGATCGAACCGCTCGACTCCATCGAGTCGATCACCGACGGTGCCTCATCGCGACGCAACCAGATGCTGGTGGATCTCGGATCCGAGCTCAACCTCGGTGCCATCGACGGTGCCGCCGAGGCGGATCTGGCCGGACTGAAGGGTCAGGTGACCAAGCTGGCCCGCACCTACAAGCCGTTCGGCCCGGTGCTCTCCGATGCGATCAACGACCAGCTGCGCACGATCTTCGGGCCGTCCGGCAAGCGGCCTGCCTACATCGCCGAGCGGGTCAAGAAGACCTGGGAGCTCGGCGACGGCTGGGTCAAGCACGCCACCGTCGAGGTGGCGCTGGGCACCCGCGAGGGTTCCAGTGTCCGCGGCGGAGCACTGGGTGGACTGCACGACGGCGCCTTGGCCGACGCGGCCAGCGTCGACAAGGCGATCGACGCCGCGGTCGCCGCTGTCGGCGCGCGCCGTGGTGTGTCGGTGTCGCTTCCGTCCGCCGCAAGTGCTGGTGGCGGAGTGGTCGACTCCGCCGCGCTCGGTGAGTTCGCCCAGCAGGTCACCGGTCCCGATGGGGTGCTCGCCAACGCGGCCCGCGCCATCCTGGATCAGCTGGGCCTGAGCGTTCCCGCCGTCACCCCCGAGCCGTCGGCGGACGCGAAGCTCATCGACCTGGTCACCGCCGAACTCGGTTCGGACTGGCCACGTTTGGTGGCACCGTCCTTCGACGGGCGCAAGGCCGTGCTGTTCGACGACCGGTGGGCCAGCGCGCGTGAGGACCTGGTCAAGATCTGGCTGTTGGACGAAGGCGACATCGAGGCCGACTGGCCGCGCCTGTCGGAGCGGTTCGAGGGAACCGGTCACGTCGTGGGCACCCAGGCGACCTACTGGCAAGGCAAGGCGCTGGCCGCAGGTCGCAACGTGCATGCCTCGCTCTACGCCCGCGCCGCAGCGGGTGCGGAGAACCCGGGCAAGGGTCGCTACAGCGAGGAAGTCGCCGTGGTGACTGGCGCGTCGAAGGGCTCGATCGCCGCCTCGGTGGTGGCCCAGCTGCTCGACGGTGGCGCCACCGTGGTCGCGACCACCTCCAAGCTGGATGACAGCAGGCTCGGTTTCTACCGTCAGCTCTACCGCGACAACGCCCGCTTCGGTGCGCAGTTGTGGGTGTTGCCGGCGAACATGGCGTCCTACAACGACATCGACGCGTTGGTCGAGTGGGTCGGCACGGAGCAGACCGAGAGCCTCGGGCCGAAATCGATCCACATCAAGGATGCGCTGACCCCGACATTGCTGTTCCCGTTCGCGGCACCGCGGGTGGGTGGAGACCTCTCCGACGCCGGATCTCGCTCCGAGATGGAGATGAAGGTTCTGCTGTGGGCCGTGCAGCGGCTCATCGGCGGGCTGTCTCACATCAGTGCCGACCGCGACATCGCAGCCCGCCTGCACGTCGTGCTGCCCGGCTCGCCGAATCGCGGCATGTTCGGTGGTGACGGCGCGTACGGCGAGTCGAAGGCGGCATTGGACGCGGTGGTGTCCCGCTGGAAGGCGGAAACGTCCTGGGCGCAGCGCGTCAGCCTGGCGCATGCGCTGATCGGGTGGACCCGCGGTACCGGCCTGATGGGCCACAACGACGTCATCGTCGATGCGGTCGAGGAAGCCGGGGTGACCACCTACTCCACCGAGCAGATGGCGGCCATGTTGCTGGACCTCTGCGACGTCGAGACCAAGGTGGCGGCTGCTCGCGAGCCTGTGCAGGCCGACCTGACAGGCGGTCTGGCGGAGGCCGAGCTGGATCTGTCCGAGCTCGCCACCAAGGCCCGCGAGAACGTTGCCGCACCGGCTGAGGAGGCCGAGGACGACGAGACCGCCGATCACACGATCGCCGCGCTGCCGTCGCCGCCGCGTCCGGCCACCCTGGCGCCCGCACCGGACTGGGCCGACCTCGACGTCGACCCCGCCGATCTGGTCGTCATCGTCGGTGGTGCGGAGCTGGGGCCCTACGGCTCGTCGCGCACCCGGTTCGAGATGGAGGTCGACAATGAACTGTCGGCGGCCGGAGTTCTCGAGCTCGCATGGACCACAGGTTTGATCAAGTGGGAAGACGACCCTCAACCGGGTTGGTACGACACCGAATCCGGTGAGCTCGTCCAGGAAGCGGACTTGGTCGAGAAGTACCACGACGTGGTCGTCGAGCGCGTCGGCATTCGCGAGTTCGTCGGCGACGCGGCCATCGATCCGGATCACTCGGCCCCGCTGCTGGTGTCGGTGTTCCTGGACAAGGACTTCTCCTTCGTGGTGTCGTCCGAGGCCGATGCGCGGGCGTTCGTGGAGTTCGACCCGGAGCACACGGTCATCAGTCAGGTGCCCGACAGCACCGACTGGACCGTCATCCGCAAGGCCGGTACCGAGATCCGCGTGCCGCGCAAGTCGAAGCTGTCCCGCACGGTCGGCGCGCAGATCCCGACCGGATTCGACCCGCAGGTCTGGGGCATCACGCCGGACATGGCGAATTCCATCGACCGGGTGGCGCTGTGGAACCTCGTCGCGACGGTCGACGCATTCCTGTCCGCCGGCTTCTCGCCGACGGAGCTGATGCGGTGGGTGCATCCCAGCCTGGTTGCCAGCACGCAGGGCACCGGCATGGGCGGCCTGACCTCGATGCAGGCGATGTTCCACGGCAATCTGCTCGACAAGAACAAGCCGAACGACATCCTGCAGGAGACTCTGCCGAATGTGGTTGCTGCACATGTGATCCAGAGTTACGTGGGCAGCTACGGTTCGATGATCCACCCGGTCGGGGCGTGTGCCACAGCGGCTGTCTCGCTCGAGGAGGGGCTCGACAAGATTCGGCTGGGCAAGGCAGAGCTCGTCGTCACCGGTGGCTATGACGACCTGACACTGGAAGCCGTCATCGGCTTCGGTGACATGGCCGCCACCGCTGACACCGGGGTGATGCGGGCCAAGGGCATCAGCGACTCGAAGTTCTCCCGCGCCAACGACCGGCGCAGGCTGGGCTTCGTCGAGGCGCAGGGCGGCGGCACGATCCTGCTGGCTCGCGGCGACCTGGCGCTCCGGATGGGGCTGCCGGTGCTGGCCGTGGTCGCCTACGCGCAGTCCTACGGCGACGGTGTGCACACCTCGATCCCCGCTCCCGGCCTCGGCGCTCTGGGTGCCGGTCGCGGTGGCCGCGAGTCGGTGTTGGCCAAGTCTCTGAACAGGCTGGGCGTGGGTGCCGACGACATCGCCGTCATCTCCAAGCACGACACCTCGACGCTGGCCAACGATCCCAACGAGCAGGAGTTGCATGAGCGGCTCGCCGACTCGCTGGGTCGGTCCGAGGGCGCGCCGCTGTTCATCGTCAGTCAGAAGAGCCTCACCGGGCACGCGAAGGGCGGCGCGGCGGTCTTCCAGACGATGGGCCTGTGCCAGATCCTGCGCGACGGCGTCATCCCGCCGAACCGCAGCCTGGACTGCGTCGACGACGAGTTGGCCACCTCCGCGCACTTCGTGTGGCCGCGTGAGACGCTGCGGATGGGCGAGAGATACCCGTTGAAGGCGGGCCTGGTAACCAGCCTCGGATTCGGTCACGTGTCGGGTCTGATCGCCCTGGTACACCCGCAGGCGTTCCTCGCGTCGCTGAGTCCCGAGCAGCGGGAGACCTACGCGGCTCAGGCGCAGGAGCGCAGCCTGGCCGGGCAGCGCAGGCTGGCGTCGGCGATCGCCGGCGGGCGGCCGATGTACGAGCGGCCCGACGGGCGCCGCTTCGACCAGGAACATCCCGAGAAGGTGCAGGAGGCGGCCATGCTGCTCGATGCGGCTTCACGACTCGGCGAGGACGGCGCGTATCAGCGTTGACCGGTGAGATAGCGTGCTGCGGTGTGGGCATAGTCGGGATAGGCATCGACCTCGTATCCATTCCCGAATTCGCCGAACAGGTCGACCGGCCGGGCACGGTGTTCGCCGAGACGTTCACCCCGGGTGAGCGCCGCGACGCCGCCGACAAGAGTTCGTCGGCGGCGCGCCACCTGGCCGCGCGTTGGGCGGCCAAGGAGGCGGTGATCAAGGCGTGGTCCGGGTCGCGGTTCTCCAAGAGGCCGGTGCTGCCCGAGGGCATCCACCGTGACATCGAGGTCATCACCGACATGTGGGGGCGGCCTCGGGTGCGGCTGTCGGGGGCGATCGCCGAACACCTCAAAGAGGTGACGATCCATCTGTCGCTGACCCATGAGGCCGACACCGCCGCCGCCGTCGCGGTGCTCGAGGAGCGCTGACTCCCGGCAGCACTAGCGTGTACACCATGAGCGATCTCGTCCAGCGCGTCCGCGACGTGCTGCCCTCGGTGCGGGCCGACCTCGAGAACCTGGTGCGCATCGAGTCCGTGTGGGCCGATCCCGCCCGCCGCCCCGAGGTGCAACGCAGCGCCGACGCGGTGTCGAAGCTGTTGACGGAGGCGGGTTTCGGTGACGTACGGATCGTCGCCGAGGGAGGGGCTCCGGCGGTGATCGCCCGCCACCCCGCCCCAGCCGGGGCGCCGACGGTGCTGCTGTACGCCCACCATGACGTGCAACCGGAAGGCGACCCCTCGCAATGGCAGTCGCCCCCGTTCGAGCCGACCGAACGCAACGGGCGGCTCTACGGACGCGGGACTGCTGACGACAAGGCCGGCATCGCAACGCATCTGGCTGCATTCCGGGCCCACGGTGGCAAGCCGCCGGTCGGGGTGACGGTTTTTGTCGAGGGGGAGGAGGAGTCGGGTTCGCCGTCGCTGTCGCGCTTGCTCTCAGCACACCATGACTTGCTGGCCGCCGACGTCATCGTCATCGCGGATTCGGACAACTGGAGCACCGACGTGCCTTCCCTGACCGTGTCGCTGCGCGGCTTGGCGGACTGTGTGGTCGAGGTCGCCACCCTCGACCACGGTCTTCATTCGGGGATGTGGGGAGGAGTGGTGCCGGACGCGCTCAGCGTCCTGGTGCGGATGCTCGCCAGCCTGCACGACGATGACGGCAACGTCGCGGTCGCGGGCCTGCACGAAGCCGCCGCAGCGGACGTCGACTACACCCCCGAGCGGGTCCGCGCAGACACCGGGCTGCTCGACGGGGTGCACGAATTCGGTTCAGGCTCGGTGGCACAACGGTTGTGGGCCAAGCCGGCGATCACGGTCATCGGCATCGACGCCACCCCGATCGCGCAGGCGTCCAACACTCTGATCCCGCGGGCCCGGGCCAAGGTCAGTATGCGGGTTGCGCCCGGCGGCGCCGCTGCGGATCATCTCGCCGCGCTGACCCGACATCTCGAGTCACACGCACCGTGGGGGGCCCGCGTCACAGTCACTCCCGGTGACCTCGGCGAGCCGTACGCGATCGATGCCGCCGGGCCCGTGTACGTCGTGGCCCGCGAGGCTTTCCGGGACGCATGGGGATGCGACGCGGTCGATACCGGTGTCGGAGGATCGATTCCGTTCATCGCCTCGTTCGCGGAGGCGTTCCCGGAGGCCAAGGTTCTGGTGACCGGCGTCGAAGACCCGGACACGCAGGCGCACAGCATCAACGAGAGCCTGCATCTGGGTGTTCTCGAGCGTGCGGCTACAGCCGAGGCGCTGCTGCTGCAGGGTCTCGGCTCGATGTAGCTCAGGCCGCCCCGCAGCCGGTCACCCGGTGCGAGGGCGGGCCAGGGTGGATCGTCGCCGCAACAGCAACTTCGTCAACAGTGCTGGTTGCTGCTGCTGTCGCGCAACACAGCTCGGGCACAGCTTCTCATCGATCAGGACAGGCCTGTTACACCCGCCGCATCGGTTTTCCATTGGTCATTCGCCGCCTCATGCCCTCAACTCCCTGCCGGAGTCGGCGCGCTTCTCGGATTCTGGCGACCGCAAGATGGGGTGGTCGGCTCGGCCTGGTGGCGTTTCCCAGAGGGCGGTGGAAGTGAACGGCCCGCTGGCAGCCCGACCTGGCTGCGTGACGCAACGTCTTCGAGGATACGTACCCGAGAGGCGTTCGGCAATCAGCGCTGGTCTATCCGCCGAACTCCGAGATGAAGCGCGCGATCTTGGTATCCGTACTCGAGGCCTTGACGTTGTACTGCGCCGCTGCGACCGTGCCTTTCTCGTCGATCACGAAGGTCGAGCGGATCACCCCCTGCACGGTCTTGCCGTACATCTTCTTCTCGCCGTACGCGCCCCACGCCTCGAGAACCTCCCGTTCCGGGTCGGACAACAGCGGGAAGGTGAGATGTTCGGCGTCGCGGAACTTGGCGAGCTTCTCCGGCTTGTCCGGGGAGATGCCGACGACGTCGAGTCCGGCGTCGTTGAGATCGGCGAGGCTGTCCCGGAACCCGCAGGCCTGTTTCGTGCAGCCGGGCGTCGACGCGGCTGGGTAGAAGTACACGACGACCTTCCGGCCCTTGTAGTCCGAGAGCTTCACGGTGTTGCCGTCGGCGTCGGGAAGGCTGAACGCAGGGGCTTTGTCGCCCACTTCGAGTCGTTGGGTCTGCGGCATCGGCGGTGTTCCTCTGATCGATCGGTCGACCGGAGCGCTGCGGTGCGCACCGGCTGATCTAGGGTAGTTCGGCAAGGCAGGGTGTTCGGAGACTGCATGCAAGAGATCGTCGCCGATGGCGACGTGGAACGGCGTTGAGGCAGCGGAGGCAGAAGTGGCGGACCGGGATCCCGACACCATCAAGGCTGAGATCGACGAGGCGCGCGAGCAGTTGGCGTCGACGGTCGATTCGCTCGCCGCTCGGGCCAACCCCAGCCGGGTCGCCGAGGACCTCAAGGCCGGTGTGGTGCGGTTCGTCAAACAGCCCCCGGTTGCGATATCGCTGGCGGCGGTGGGCGCCTTGGTGCTCGTGCTGACAGTGCGCCGGCTGCGGCAACGCTGAGCCGACGGGTCAGCGCAGGCGACCGGAACGCAACCAGGTGGCGAGCGAGAATCCGGGTGGGTTGGCGACGCGACCGAGGCGGCTGCACGAGTGCACCGCCACAGGCCGTTGCGCAGCTACGGCGATAGCTGTGTCCTCGCCGTCGGCGCCGGAGGCCACCGGTTCGCAAGAGCTTGACATCAGCTAATTCCTCATTTCGCACTCGCTGGCCGCGTGTGGCGCAGCGATCGTCCGTGCCAGCTAACAGACCCTAGCATCACCGCGTGCCTTCTGCCCAGCGCAACGGCCATATATGTTCCCCGAGCAATGACGGCCGTTACTGTCGGGCGGCTTTTTTGCCCGTCGGTGACGCGCATCAAAGCCGATATCCAGCACATGAATGAAGCGACGACTGCCGATTTCCCGCGGTTGTTCCAGGCCGTGGATGGAAGACGGCAGAGACATTCGCCGCGAAGTGCCGGTGTGGTCCCCACGCCGCGGGACACCGCACACGCCGCCGGTGCAGGTGTCCTCTACGCTGGCGCTGTCCACGACGAGTAGAGGAGACGGCACCATGGCGTGGTTTCTCGCCCTGCAGGGCCCTGCCCTGCCCAGCCACCAGTCATCGGTGTACGAGCTCCAGGATGGGACCGACGTCGACAAAATCGCCCAGGAATTCGTGAGCGCGGTGACCCTGGACAGGGTGGTGCCGATCCCGGCGATGCTGCCGCAGGGACCCCGCAAGCGGCAGAAGGTCACTCTCTACGTCCGCCCCGCGGCGTGGGGAATGTGGACGTTCTACGAGCTCTCCGACGAGGACCGGCGTCAGCTGATGAAGGAGAATCCGTTGCTGAACGCGATCCAGCAGCACCAACGCGAGCACACTGCGCCAGGTGGCGGCCAGGCGAACCCGCTCCTGGGCCAGCCCGGACCCGGCGCCCGCTGACCGGGCTGGAAGCCCTCTGCGCCACCGCGCGTCGGTCGGGTATTTAGGCACGGTAAGTTCCCTTTACGGCCACGGCCTGATAACGCCCGAGAAGGGGGTGAGTTGTGCTGATCCGCTCCGGTGGCGGCGGCGGAGCCCGCGGTCGAACCGGTCGCCGCGGAAGCGTCGTCCCCGGTGGCAGGCGCGCCCGTGGCGGAGGCGCCGACCGGCATGGTGGTGTCCCCGCCACCGGTGACGACCACGAGCCCGGACGGATGGACTCTCACCTTGGCGGCCGAGGAGGAAACTCAACGGCCCATCGCGCCGTTGACCACCGCGCTGTCGACGCGTGAGTACGAGGTCGGCGGCACCTACACCGGGTCCATGACAGGTCCGTCCGAGGACGAGCCCCCGCGCGGCATGCTCGAAGTCGGCTATCAGATCGGCTGCGGTATCGACATGAGCACGTCGAACGGTGTGGCACTGACGGGCACTGCGGGGATCACTCCCTCGATCGGCGTCCTCGGGGTCGACGTCATCGGGCCGTTCCCGGATGCCATCCTCCCCGGCGTTGCCGGGAACCTGGGTGGTGCCATCACCATCGGCCTCAAGCCGGGGATCATCAACGTCGTCACGGTCGCCGAGAAGGAGTTCACCGGCGCCGAGCCGTGGGTCATGGTCGACGGTTTCCGCATCAAGATCGACGGATGTGTCGGTGAGTCGTTCATCCGTTCGTACGCGGTCTTGACCCGCTCCACCGACGTCTCGGACGCGATCCTGGCTTACTACGGCGAGACGACGAAGGTTTAGGCACCGGTTCCAGCCACCACGCAGGCCCCCGCGGCGTCGAAATCTGATTGTTACATATCCCGCTATTTGCCGGTTTCGTGGAGATCGCCGGGGATATAGTTTGCCGCGTTGCTCGTCTGCCCTGGGGGAACCATGAGCGCTGCAAGGTATATCGGTCGTGTCGGCGGACTCGCGGTGGCCTTCGGGGTCGGGTCGGCGGTCTTCACCGGCCACGGCGTCGCGGCCGCCGAACCCGCGTCGGGGGGACCGGAATCGAACACGTCCTCGCAGGGCGCTGACGACTCCGGCGGTTCATCGGCAACGACCTCGGAGCGCAAGAGGGCGGACCGAGACTCGGCAGCCTCCGACGCCTCGGACACCGACGCCGAGGCGGACACCGCTGACGACGCCGATGACGCAGACGCCGATGATGAGGCAGACGAGGCAGACGACGACGCCGACGCCGAGGCAGCCGACGAACCCGACCTGGTGGAGGAGCCCGCCGCGGACTCGACGGAGACCGGTGACTCGGACCTCGATGCGCAACACGGACCGGTGTCCTCGGGCTCCGGTTCCGGCCAGCGATCCCGCGACAACTCCGAGACCGCCACCCAGAACGTTGCTGAGACGACGGCCACCGAACAGGCCGGGGCCTGGCTGTCCAGCCCGAAGGCAACCGCCGGCCGGGCGCCGGCCGAGGCGACGCCGGTCGCCCGGCCGACGCTGACGACGACGGCAGTGCCGCCGACGACGGGTGACCCGACGGAGTCGACGTCGCAGCCGACGGCTCCGGTGAACGCCGTCTTCCAACTCGTCAACGGTGTGCTGAACCCCTTCGCCGAGGATGGGCCGTCAGCGCCTCCGACCGGCACCCCGCTGGAATGGGCGATGGCCGCGGCGGCGCGCCGCGACCAGCTCGTCGCCAGCGGACCGATCTCGGTGAGCGCGACGTTCGAGTTCACCAACGGCGTCATCTACGGCGACGTCGGCGCCACGGACTCCCGCGGCCGTCCGCTGATCTACACCCTCGTCGACGACCCGGACCAGGGCGGAAAGGTGACGCTCAACACCGACGGCACGTTCTCCTTCCTGCCCGATCTGTCCGTGGTGGACTCGCGCGGCATCGAGCAGTTCACCGTGATGGTGAGCCAGAAGACCGCGCTGGTGGCGCTGCTGGAGCAGGTGCCGATCCTCGGCGACTTCGTCCAGCCGATCGTGCTGGGCCTGCGGCAGGTGCCCATCCTGGGGGCCATCCTGCAGCCGTTCATCGGCTACCGGGTTTTCGCGCCGATCGACGTCAACGTCGGCGCACTGGTGCCTGAAGGTGCACCGGTGGCGTTCACCACGATGGTGACCTCATTCGACGGTGTGCAGATCAGCACCAACTTCTTCCCGGCGAGCGGACTCGGGGCGGGCGAGACCGCCACGACGGTGCTCAACGGGCCGGGGCTGGGCAGCGCGGGCAACATCGACCCCACCTCCGAAACGATCGTCTTCGACCTCGTCCCGGGCCTGGTGCCGCTACGTGACGCCGGCTACAACGTCGTCACCTGGGATCCCCGCGGCGAGTTCGCATCCGGTGGGGTGCTGCAGCTGGACAATCCGTTCTTCGAAGGCCGCGACGTACAGGCCATCATCGACTGGGTCGCCACGCGGCCGGAGACCGAACTGGACGCGCCGGGGGATCCGACGATGGGCATGGTCGGCGGCTCGTACGGCGGCGGCATCCAGCTGGTGTCGGCGGGCATCGACGACCGCATCGAGGCGATCGTCCCGGTCATCGCGTGGAACTCGCTGATCGAAGCCCTCTACCCGACGGCGGCGTTCAAGGACGGTTGGGGCACCCTGCTCGGGCTGGATCTCCTCGAGGCCGGTGCCCGGATCAATTCGCAGATCTACCCCGCACTCATCCTCGGAGACCTGTTGGGCATCCTCACCGAGAGCCAGCAGGCCATCCTGGCGAGCAGCGGCCCCACCGTTCTGGTGAGTAGCATCACGGCGCCGACACTGCTCATCCAGGGGACCGCCGACGGGCTGTTCACCCTCGCGCAGTCCGTCACCAACGCACTGCTGCTCGACGAAGCCGGAACTCCGGTGAGCATGATCTGGGCCTGCGGCGGGCACGGCATCTGCCTGGACCCGGAGAATCCGTTGCAGACACCGTTGCTCATCAACTCCACGCTGGCCTGGCTGGACAAGTACGTGAACGGAAACGAGTTGGTCCCGACCGGTCCACGGTTCGAGTGGTTCGACCAGAACGGCGACTATCACTCGTCGGATCTGCTGCCCACCGATCCGGCCTTCTACGGCGATCCACTCATCACCACGGGGTCCGGCGGATTCTTACCCCTCATTCCACTGCTCGGCGGTTCCGGGCCGCAGACCGAGTCACCCACACCGCTGGTGCTGTCGCCGGCGGTGGCCTCGGAAGCCTGGCTGGCACTCGACGTCGAGATCCCGGGGCCGGAGACCACCACCGAGATCGTCGGAGCGCCGGTCCTGACCTTCAGCTACTCGGGACTCGGGACCAGCCGGCACATCTATGCCCAGTTGGTCAACGAGGCAACCGGGCTCGTGCTGGGCAATCTCGTCACGCCGGTACCGGTGACGCTGGACGGACGTACCCACACGGTGACCGTCGACCTGGAGCAGATCGCGTACACCATGTCACCGGGCGACACTCTGACGTTGCAGGTGGTCGGCTCGGCCACCCCGTACGAGAACTTCCTCCAGTGGGGCTTCATCAACGTCGGCGACATCGAGATCGCGCTGCCGACCGTTGCAGCCGCGGTGGTGGAGGAGGCGGCCGAAGCCGCGGAGGACGTGGTCGCGGCGTAAGCAGTCGGGCGCGGTCAGCGCGACTCAGCGGTTGCGAGCGGTTTCGCGACGGTTGGCCTTCTTGATCGCGGAGACCAGCTCGTCCTTGTTCATCGTCGTGCGACGCGGGATGTCGAGCTTGCGGGCGACCTCGGTGAGGTGCTTCTTGGTGGCATTTGCGTTGACTCCCTCGGCGGTCTTGCCCTTGGGATTAGGGCCGCCGCTACGGGCGCGCTCGTCCGACGGTCCTTTCTTGTCCTTCTTCTCCCAGTGGTCGCCCACCTTCTCGAACTTGCGCTTCAACGTGCTGTAGGCGACGCGGTGGGCGCGCTCGCGGTCGCCGTACTCCTTGGCCGCTGCATCGTGCGCCTTGGCGAACGTGCGCTGAGCCTTCTTACCGGACTTGCGTAGCGTGCTGGGCAGTTCCTTCTTCTTCGGCTTGCCGCTCTTCTTGGTCATGGGCATGGCGCCGCTCCTTCCGAATCCATTGGCCGCGAGAGTGCCGGACTGTTTCGGCGTATGGCCCAGTTGCCAGGCTCGCTCAGATGATCGCGACCACCTTGGTCAGCAGTACCCGCTGTCCGCGCGGCCAAACGGGCGGGCAAGGGCCGTGGGCGTCGCGAGAAACGACAAGAAACCCGCCTGAGCGGGGTACTTGTCTCGAGTTGCAGTGCAGAAGCATCAAGTGCTGAAGTGCGCCGTCAGGGTTTCGAACCCCGGACCCGCTGATTAAGAGTCAGCTGCTCTACCAACTGAGCTAACGGCGCGCGTGAGAGACAATAACAGGCTGGCGGCAGACGGAGAAATCACAACGTCCCCGTGGGGGCCGGAGCTTCCTCACGATCGTGCTCCTTGTCGGATCTGGCCGTAGACTGTTCGCTGTCGGTTGAACAGTCCTGTATGTGAGGTGGAACGAAGTATGTGGCAGGTGAGCACGGTGACCCGTCTGCGACGGAATCGGACCCGGTTGGTGGCCGCCGCGATCGTTCCCGCGATTGCGTTTGCCTTGACAGCGTGCGGCGGGAGTTCCCAACCGCCGCAGCCTGAGGTGATCACCGACAAGGGCACCCCCTTCGGCGACCTGCTGGTCCCGAAGCTGACGTCCTCGGTGGAGGACGGCGCCGTCGGAGTGAGCGTCGACTCGCCGGTCGCGGTCAGTGCGGAATTCGGCGTTCTGGGTGCTGTGTCCATGGTCAACGAAGACGGCGAGGCCGTCGACGGTCAGCTGTCCAAGGACGGGCTCAAGTGGGAGACCGCCGAGCCGCTCGGATACAACAACCGCTACACGTTGACCGCGCAGTCGCTCGGCCTGGGTGGTGCCACCAGCCGGCAGATGACGTTCGAGACACACTCGCCCGAGAACCTCACCATGCCCTACGTGCTCCCCAACGAGGGAGAGGTCGTCGGCGTCGGTCAGCCAGTGGCCATCCGCTTCGACGAGAACATCCCGAACCGGGTCGCCGCGGAGCGCGCGATCACCGTCAAGACCACCCCGCCCGTCGATGGCGCCTTCTACTGGCTGAGCAACCGCGAAGTCCGTTGGCGCCCAGCGGAATACTGGAAGCCGGGCACCAGCGTGGACGTCGCCGTGAACACCTACGGCGTGGACCTGGGAGACGGTCTGTTCGGTCAGGACAACGTGTCCACCCGCTTCACCGTCGGGGATGCGGTCATCACGACCGTCGACGACAGCACGAAGACGCTGACAGTCCGCCGCAACGGCGAGGTCATCAAGAGCATGCCGGTGTCGATGGGTAAGAACAGCACCCCCACCAACAACGGCGTCTACATCGTCGGCGACCGCCGCGCGGAGATGGTGATGGACTCGTCGACCTACGGTGTGCCGGTCAACTCGCCCAACGGCTACCGCACCGAGGTCGACTGGGCCACCCAGATCTCCTACAGCGGCATCTACATTCACGCCGCCCCGTGGTCGGTGGGCAGCCAGGGATACAGCAATGTCAGCCACGGCTGCATCAACGTGAGTACCAGCAACGGCCAGTGGTTCTACAACAACTCCAAGCGCGGTGACGTGGTCGAGATCATCAACACCGTGGGATCGACCCTGCCCGGTACCGACGGCTTGGGCGACTGGAACGTCCCCTGGGAGCAGTGGGAAGCCGGCAACGCCAACATCTGACAGCAGTAGCGACGGCGGACCCGTCACCGGGACGGGTGCGCCCAACTGTCCTCGCTTCACGCGATGTGACGGCGTCGGCGGTGGAACGACTGCTGCTTCCGGCGCCGACGCAGAAGCGCCGCCTACCGGAGTAGACGGCGCCTCTGAGAGCGGGTGGCTGACGGGACTCGAACCCGCGACAGCCAGGATCACAACCTGGTGCTCTACCAACTGAACTACAGCCACCATTGCCGCGCACGCGGCGTCGTCGATACTAGCCGGTGGAACCCTCCGTAGCCGAATTGGTAGCGCTGTCGTCGCGCGTCGGTGGGCCGAGTTCGGCCGCTATCGCCGCGATATCGCTGGTCGACGGGCCAGGCGGGGTCACGAACGCCGTCTGCCGGTAGTAACGCAACTCACGGATGGATTCGTGGATGTCGGCCAGCGCGCGGTGCGCGAGGCCCTTCTCCGGCTGACCGAAGTAGATCCGTGGATACCACCGGCGGCACAGCTCCTTGATCGAGCTGACGTCGATCATCCGGTAGTGAAGGTAGTCGTCGAGCTTGGGCATGTCCCTGGCGATGAACCCGCGGTCCGTGGCGATCGAATTGCCGGCCAACGGCGCCGTCTTGGCCTGCGAGATGTGGGTTCGGATGTAGTCCAGCACCATCGACTCCGCGGTGGCCACGTCGGTGGTCGACGCGCGCACCTCCTCGATCAGACCGGACTTCGTGTGCATCTGTGCCACCACGTCGACCATCGACGACAGAGCATTGTCTCCGGCGTGGATCACCACGTCGAGGCCGTCGCCGAGGATGTTGAGTTCAGAATCGGTCACAAGGACCGCGATCTCGACGAGTAGGTCGGACTTGAGGTCCAGGCCGGTCATTTCGCAGTCGATCCACACCAGTTCGTCTCGCACAGCGCTCAACAGTAAGCCCCACGACTTCGGGCGGCTTGCCACACCCACCTACTGGCGGCTGCCCAGTAGGGTTCCCCGCATGGCCACGGAGTCTGCAGCGTCCCCCGCACGGCAGATCGCCGCAGGTTACAGCTCTGAAGGTACCGCTCGGGAACTGGGCGCGGTGCTTGTCGACGGGGTCTGTGACCCGGCAGCGCACGTGCGAATCCCGCTGGCGACGGTCAACCGGCACGGACTGGTCGCCGGCGCCACCGGCACCGGGAAGACGAAGACGCTGCAGGTGCTGGCCGAGCAGCTATCCGGAGCGGGCGTGCCGGTGCTGATGGCCGACGTGAAGGGTGATCTGTCCGGGCTGTCGCGACCGGGGCAAGCCGACGACAAGATCACCCAGCGTTCCCTCGATACCGGCGACACCTGGACGCCCACCGCGTACCCGGTGGAGTTCCTGTCACTGGGCACGGCCTGGGATCGGAGTGCGCGTCCGCGCGACCGTCACCAGCTTCGGGCCGATTCTGTTGTCGAAGGTGTTGGGGCTCAATCAGACTCAGGAATCCACACTGGGCCTGATCTTTCACTGGGCGGATCAGCAGGGTTTGCCGCTGCTCGACCTGAAGGATCTGCGGTCGGTGATCCACTACCTGACCAGCGACGAGGGCAAGCCCCAGCTCAAGGCGCTGGGTGCGGTCTCGACCACCACCGCGGGGGTCATCCTGCGCGCCTTGGTCAACCTCGAGGCCGAAGGTGCCGACACGTTCTTCGGCGAACCCGAACTCGAGCCCGCCGACCTGATGCGGGTCGACGCCACGGGGCGGGGGATCATCACCCTGCTCGAACTCGGTACCCAGGCCGCCCGGCCGGTGATGTTCTCCACGTTCCTGATGTGGGTGCTCGCCGATCTGTTCACCACGCTGCCCGAGGTGGGTGACCTCGACAAGCCGAAGCTGGTGTTCTTCTTCGACGAGGCCCATCTGCTGTTCACCGACGCTTCCAAAGCTTTTTTGCAGCAGGTGGAGCAGACGGTCAAACTGATCCGCTCCAAGGGCGTCGGCGTCTTCTTCTGCACCCAGCTACCGAACGACGTGCCCAACGCCGTGCTGAGCCAGCTCGGCGCCCGCATCCAGCATGCGCTGCGCGCGTGCACCCCGGACGACCAGAAGGCCCTGTCGAAAACGGTGCGAACCTATCCGAAGACCGACGTGTACGACCTGGAGTCTGCGCTGACTTCACTCGGTATCGGTGAGGCCATTGTCACAGTGCTCTCCGAAAAGGGAGCACCGACGCCGGTCGCCTGGACCCGGATGCGCGCGCCGCGCTCGCTGATGGACACCATCGGCCCGGACGCGATCGCCGGGGCTGCGGGCGCAAGCCCACTGCAGGCCGAGTACGGACGATCCGTCGATCGAGATTCGGCCTACGAGCGGTTGGCCGCCAAGCTGGCGCCGCCGCCAGTCGAGGTACCGCCGCAAGTCGAGGTGCCGCCGCCAGTCGAGGTGCCGCCGATGCCGGCGCCGGGTCTGCCGCCGGAACCGGGCTTTCTGGAGCAGGTGATGGACAGCCCGGCGTTCAAGAGCGCGATGCGCTCCGCAGGAACGGTGATCGGGCGTGAGATCACCCGCAGCATCTTCGGTACCGGCCGCCGACGCCGCCGCCGGTAAATCCCGCTGCCCCTGCGCCGGAACTGCATTCCAGCAGGCTTCGACTCGCAAATCCGCTGCTGGAATACAGTTCCGGCGCAACAGGGTTCAGTCGCCGCCGAGTTTCTTGTAGACCGCGCCGACGATGGGCGCGACGACCGAACGCGGGGCGTAACCGCTGGCCGCCGACATCGCCTTGGACGTGACACCCGGAACCACCCGCATCTTGTTGCGTTCCAGGCCGTCCAGCGACACCTTGGCGGTGTACTCGGTGGAGATCCACAGGAAGTCCGGGATCAGTCGCTCCACCAGCGACTGCTCGTCGGGGTCGGGCAGGTCGGTACGCACCGGTCCGGGGGCCAGCACTGTGACGTGCACGCCCGCCGACTTCAGTTCTCCGCGTAGAGATTCGCTGAAAGTGTTCACGAAGGCTTTGGTCGCGGCATAGGTCGCGTTGTTCGGAATAGGGGAGTTGCCCGCGGCTGAACCGGAGATCAGGATGCCGCCTCCCTTGCGCGCCACCATGCCGGGCAGCACCGCAAGCACCAGATCGTGAACGCCGAGGACGTTGAGCTGCACCTGTTTCCGTTCCTCGGCCGGGTCCAGGTCGGCCACGGCTCCGAACGTCGCGGTGCCTGCGTTTGCACACAGGATCGAGATGTTGCGACCGGCGAGTTCTTCGCACAACGCGTCGCGTCCGGCCGGGTCGGCGAGGTCGACGGCGCGCACCTCGACCGTGACCCCGTACTGCTCGCGTAGCCGACTCGCCAGCGCGGAGAGCACGTCCTCCCGCCTGGCGGTGATGATCAGGTGATGGCCACGGGCGGCGAGCTCGACGGCCAGCGCCTCGCCGATGTTCTGCGACGCACCGGTGACGACAGCACGGGCGTCGGTGCTGGGAGCGGGTACTGCCATGCGCCGGACTATATCGTGGGCGTTCATGAGCGAGCTGCCGCCTCCGGTCCGGACGTCGGCTATCGCCACGGCACGATCGCGCGTGTTGGCGTGGGCGCTGTGGGACTTCGGTGCCACCGCCATCAACGCGATCGCCGTGACATTCGTGTTCTCGGTCTACCTGACCGGAACCGTCGGTGACGACCTGCCCGGGGACACCAGCCCGGCCAGCTGGCTCGGCCGGGCGCTCGGGTTTTCCGGCCTCGTCGTGGCTTTGTTGGCACCTGTCACGGGCGTATGGGTGGACGCCCCAGCGCGCCGACGGCGGGTCCTCGCCGCGCTGACCGGAATGGTCGTCCTGCTGACCGCGACGATGAGCCTCATCCGTGACGATCACCGCTACCTGTGGCCGGGTCTGATCCTGCTGGCGTGCACCGCGGCGTGCAGTGAACTCGCCACGGTGCCGTACAACGCGATGCTGCGGGAGCTCACCACCCCGGGGAACTCCGGCCGGATATCCGGGCTGGGTCTCGGGCTCGGCTATTTCGGCAGCGTGCTGGCGCTGCTGGTGGTGTATCTCGGGTTCATCTCCGGAAGCGGTGACACCCGGGGGCTGCTGAGCCTGCCCGTCGACGACGGCCAGAACGTCCGGGCGGCGATGTTGCTGACCGCAGCGTGGTTCGCCCTGTTCGCCCTGCCGCTGCTGATCTCGGTGCCGCCGGCGGCCGCGGTTCAGGGAAGCGCGCCCGTCGGCGTCCGCGGCGCCTACCGCAGGCTGGCGGCCGAGATCCGGCGGGAGTGGCGTCGGGACCACAACTTCGTCTACTTCCTGGGCGCCAGCGCGATATTCCGCGACGGACTGGCCGGCATCTTCGCGTTCGGCGCGATACTCGGGGTCAACGTGTACGGGGTTTCAGCCGCCGATGTGCTGCTCTTCGGTATCGCGGCGTCCGTGGTGGCCGCGATCGGGGCGGTGCTCGGCGGTCACGCCGACGACTGGTTCGGCGCCAAACGGGTGATCGTGCTGTCTCTTGCGACGATGATCGTCGTCGCGCTGACCCTGATGGCGCTGTCCGGAGCACTGGCCTTCTGGGTGTGCGGACTGCTGCTGTGCCTGTTCATCGGTCCGATTCTGTCGGCATCCCGGACCCTGTTGCTACGGATGTCCGCAGAAGGCAGCGAGGGCGTCGCCTTCGGGCTCTACACGACCACCGGCCGCGCGGTGTCTTTCCTTGCGCCGTGGCTGTTCTCTGTTTTCATCGACGTCTTCGGCACCGACCGGGCAGGAATGGGCGGGCTGTGCGTGGTGCTCGCACTCGGTCTGGCAGCGATGCTGGCGGTTCGCGCGCCGCACGTGCGTATTCGCGATTAGCTGGTGGCGCAGATGGTCAGACCGGCGCCGGTGCGTTCTTCCACCGCGACACCGTTGACCGAGATCGAGCAGCTCACCTCGCGGCCGACGTTGATGATGCTGATGCTGGCCGAGCCCTCGGCGGGCTGGGGCAGCGACACCTCCTTGCTCCACGGCAGCATCACGTTGAATTCGGTCTGAAGCAGGCCGCCGGTGTCGACGTAGGTGATGTTGATGGCCCGACCGTCACCGCCGACGGTGTAGACGACGCTGTCCGTCGCGCCGGGGACGGTGGTGTCGGTGGACGGGGTCCGCGACGGCAGGCTCGGCAGCGGAAGTATCGGCGTCGAGGGGGCCCGCGTCGTCGTGGACGGACTCCGCGGCGTCGTGGTGGGGGTGGAGAAACTCGGTTCGGGCAGCGACGGCAGCGGCGCCACCACGGTCTCCTGCCGGGAGCTGTTGACGATCACCAGTGCGATGACCAGGCCGACCACCATGACGACCGCGACTCCGGCGACGATCCACAGCCAGCGTGGCGACTTCGGGCCTTGAGGTGGTGGCGGCTCATCTCCGGGTCCGGGCGGATAGGGCGGCCCGTACCGCCCGGTAGCTGACGGGTCGTAGCCGTAGGGCGAATACGCAGGTAGGTGCTCGGTCGGGTGCGGCGGCGGCGCCGAGTAGGGCGGCCCGTACGGCGTCTGGCTCGCATAGGCCGGATCGGTGTACCCGGGGTAGCCGTAACCGAACTGCTGGGTCGGCTCCTCACGTCCGCTGAACCCCGATCGCTCCTCACGTCCGCTGAAGCCTGATTGCTCCTCACGTCCGCGGTCGCTCATGCCCACCTCATGGCTGCAGGGTACCTGTGCAACCGCTCAAGGCGCCGTTCACCGGCCCGCACCCCGCCAGGCTCGCAGACCATGCAGAATCAGGAGCCGTGGTACAGCAGGTTCGCAGGCTCTACGGGGCGTCGATGTCGCCGGACGCCACCGCGTTCGCCCACCTCATCGACGCCGGCGGGTATCCGCGCGCGGTACAGCGCTTCCTGCGCGGTTGGCGGGCGAGCTCGTCGCGCTACGTCGAACTGCCCGTCGAGGGACCCGTCACGCGGGTGATGCATTCGGCCGACGGATACTGGTTGGCCTGCCAGGTAGCTCCCGAGGGCGGCACCCGCAGCCAGATCTGGGTCGTGACAACCGATCCCGACGACCGTGATGCCCGCCGGATCGACCATTGGCCGACAGAGGTCGAGGGCACCGCCGAACTGATCGGCTGGGACGGCACGCTCGTCGCGGCCATCCTGACCGGTGAAGACGGTGTGGGCAGCTCGTGTCTGATCGATCCGTCAGAGGGAACGACCACCGTGCTCGACCGCCGCTCCGGCGGCCGGCTGGTCGACGCTTGGGCGGGTGCGTCGTTGGTGCGTGTCGGCCCGCGCGGCTACCGCGACCTGATCATGTTGCGGGGACTCACCGAAATCGCGCTGCTGCCCTACGATCCGGGTTCGACCACAGACACCGGCATCATTCTCGACGACCACAGCCCGCGCAGGCTGCGCTCGGGCCCGGAGGGCGAGATCCTCGAGCTCTACCACCCGGCGAAGGCGTACGGCCTCAACAGCACCGACGGCTACGTGCGTGCGCTGGTGCGAAGCGAGAACGGTACCGAGCACGCCCGGCTGCTCGAGGTGACGACGACCGCGGACGGCGTCGCGTACCAGGTGCTGGCCGAGCGGCCGGGCTACGTCCTGGACGAGTTCACCGTCAGCGACGACCTCTCGACGGTGGCGATTCTGTGGAACAACCACGGCGCCAGCGAGTTGCAGATCCTCGAGTATGCCGACCGCACGCTGCACGATCCGATCCCGTTGCCCGGCATGGTCGCCAGCGAACTGAGCATCAGTGCGGGTGGATCGATGCTGGCCATGACGGTGGAGGGTCCGTCCAAGCCCCCGACCGTGGAGCTGGTCGACCCGCGGACTCGCGAATGGGAGCTCGTCGACCGTGAGCCCAGCAGTGGTCCGCTGTCCGCCGACCCGACCCTGGAGACCGTCACCGCACGCGACGGACTGCAGTTCACCGGCTGGCTGTTCCAGCCGCCGGTCGGTGTGGAGACGATCGGCGCCATGCTGTTCCTGCACGGCGGCCCGGAGGGGCAGGGCCGGCCCGGCTACAACGAGTTCTTCCCCGCGCTGCTGGAAGCGGGCATCTGTGTGTTCCTTCCGAACGTGCGCGGTTCGGGAGGATTCGGGCGGACGTTCATGCACGCCGACGACCGAGAGCGGCGCTTCGCCGCCATCGACGACGTCGCCGATGCGGTGCGGTTCCTCGTCGACAGCGGCCATGCCCCGCCGGGTCGGGTCGCCTGTTGCGGGTGGTCCTACGGGGGTTACCTGACGCAGGCGGCGCTGGCATTCCACCCCGGTGAGTTCGCCGCGGGCATCAGCATCTGCGGTATGAGCGATCTGAACACCTGGTACCGCAGCACCGAACAGTGGATCGCCGCAGCGGCCTACCCAAAGTACGGTCATCCGATCAGCGATCGCGAACTGTTGGAACGACTCTCGCCGCTCCCACGAGCCGAAGCCATCACCGCGCCACTTCTGTTGGTACACGGCCTCAATGACACCAACGTGCCGCCCAGTGAGTCTGAGCAGATGTGCCAGGCGCTGCGCGCGCTCGGTCGCCGGACGGAGCTGCTCCTCTTCGAAGACGACGGTCACGAGATCGACAAACGTGAGAACCGTGCGGTGCTGCTGAAGGCCATGACCGGTTGGCTGACCGACGCATTCGCCAACTGACCTATCGATAGAGGTTTACGAAATTGTCTGCAGGGTAAGTCTTTTTTGCGCGCCAGAGGGGTGCGTATACGGAGGAGGCATGGCATGCGAGGAGTACTCGGGGTCATAGTGCTCATCTGGCTGTTGATCGGGGTTTTCGCCGCCTATCAGCGGGACTATTTCACCGGTGGCGAAGCCAATTGCGCCACAGCGGGAACCATCGCGCTGACCGTGGTCGCAGGGCCGCTGAACTACGCGGGTGTAAATCCAGAAGTCACGGAGTGCAATATTCCCCAACCCAGTCAGTAGTCAATTGGCTGGTCACCTGACAGAAAGGGAGCGGTCATGATCGTCTTGGGTGCGATCCTGCTCATCCTGGGTCTTTTGTTCAATATGGCAATCCTCACCTACATCGGTGTCGTACTTCTGGTGATCGGTGCCGTCTTCTGGATCCTCGGATCCGTCGGGCGGCCGGTCGGCGGCAGGAAAGCCTGGTATTAGCTCAACAAGCTCAATCGGACAATAGTTCGGCCGAGGTCAGTGCGGCGACCGTCATCGTTTTCAGGACGGTCCTCGTGCTCACCTCGGCCGTTTTAGTGATACCCGGCTTCACGCTGTGCGATGTGGAATTCAGCAGCCCGAACGTCGCGTGAGCCGCCAGCCGCGCGTCGGCCTCGGTCAACCCGGGTCGGCGCCGACGCAAGACATCCACCCAGACCTCGACGTACTGCCGTTGTTTGCGCCGGACCTGTCGCTTCGCCGCGGGCGGCAGGTTGCCGAGATCGCGGTCCTGGATTCGGATCAGGTCGGACTCACCGAGCGCGAACTCCAGGTGGAAGTCGACCAACCCCTCGAGCGCGGAATCGGGGTCACCAGAGCGGCCCACCACGTCGGTCGCACCGGCCAGTAATCGAGTGCTCACCCCCACCAACAGCTCCACCAGCAGCGCCTCCTTGTTCGGGAAGTGCCGGTAGATCGCAGGCCCACTGACACCCGCCGCCGCGCCGATGTCCTCGAGGCGCACGGCGAGGTAGCCGTGTTCGGCCATCAGCCGCTCTGCGGCGGCGAGCAGTTGACCGCGGCGGTCGGATTTGGCCTTGCTGCGCCGTGAGGCGACCGGGGGGAGCGGCGGCGGACGGTGCGTGCTCATGACACCGCCTCCTACCGATGGTGGACACCGAGAGTTAATGATGACTAACATACCATCAGTTAGTCCCGATTAACTCAAGCAAGGCGGAATCAGCGATGGCAGGGCGGGCATCACATCGTGGCGATCATGTGGCGCTGGTCGAGCAGCTTCGAACCAAGCTGGCGCGGGCTGCTCTCGGCGGCCCGGAGCGGTCCCGGGAACGACACGTCAGCAGGGGCAAGTTGCTGCCGCGGGACCGCGTCGACGGCCTACTTGACCCGGGCAGCCCCTTCCTGGAGTTGGCCGCACTCGCGGCAGACGGCATGTACGACGACGAGTGCCCGGGAGCGGGGATGATCGCCGGGATCGGCCGCGTGTCGGGCCGCGAGTGCATGATCGTCGCCAACGACGCGACAGTGAAGGGTGGCACTTACTACCCGATCACCGTCAAGAAACACCTTCGGGCACAGGAGATCGCGACCCAGAATCATCTGCCGTGCCTCTATCTCGTCGACTCCGGCGGCGCATTCCTGCCCCGCCAGGACGAGGTATTCCCCGACCGTGAACACTTCGGGCGCATCTTCTACAACCAGGCGACCATGAGCGCCAACGGAATCGCGCAGATCGCCGCGGTGCTCGGCTCCTGTACCGCCGGCGGCGCCTATGTCCCGGCAATGAGCGACGAGGCCGTCAT
Source organism: Mycobacterium sp. (assembly GCF_049683355.1). GTDB lineage: Bacteria > Actinomycetota > Actinomycetes > Mycobacteriales > Mycobacteriaceae > Mycobacterium. Next base: position 13,487 of record NZ_JBAUJB010000073.1, on the reverse strand, counting down.
CGTCCGCAACCAGGGCACCATCTTCCTGGGTGGGCCGCCGCTGGTGAAAGCGGCCACCGGCGAGGTCGTCACCGCCGAGGAACTCGGTGGGGGGGATCTGCACACGAAGGTCTCCGGGGTGACCGATCACCTCGCCCACGACGATCGCGACGCGCTGCGCATCGTGCGCCGCATCGTGGGTACCCTGGCGCCGCCGACGGAACCGCCTTGGAAAGTGGTGCCGACAGTCGATCCGGTCGCCGACCAAGCCGAGCTCTACGACGTCGTCCCCGTCGACTCGCGGGTGCCCTACGACGTGCACGAGGTCATCAACCGCATCGTCGACGGCGGCGAGTTCGCAGAATTCAAGGCAGAGTACGGCGCCACCCTGGTGACCGGGTTCGCGCGCATCCACGGTCATCCGGTCGGAATCGTCGCCAACAACGGTGTGTTGTTCGGCGAGTCTGCGGTCAAGGGCGCGCATTTCATCGAATTGTGCGACAAGCGCGTCACCCCACTGCTGTTCCTGCAGAACATCTCCGGGTTCATGGTGGGACGCGACTACGAGGCCGGTGGCATCGCCAAGCACGGTGCCAAGATGGTCACGGCCGTGGCCTGCGCGCGGGTTCCCAAGCTGACCGTGGTGATCGGTGGCTCCTACGGCGCGGGGAATTACTCGATGTGCGGCCGCGCGTATTCGCCACGCTTCCTGTGGATGTGGCCCAACGCTCGGATCTCGGTGATGGGCGGTGAGCAGGCAGCATCGGTGCTGGCCACGGTCCGCGGCGAGATGACTGCGGAAGAGGAAGAAGCGTTCAAGGCGCCGATCCGCGCACAGTACGAAGACCAGGGCAATCCCTACTACTCGACCGCACGCCTGTGGGATGACGGGGTCATCGACCCTGCTGACACCAGAACCGTTGTCGGGCTGGCACTTTCGGTGGTCGGGCAAGCGCCGCTCGAACCGGTTTCCTACGGCGTATTTCGGATGTGACCAAGACATGACACAGGTTTTCGACACCGTACTGGTCGCCAACCGTGGCGAGATCGCGGTCCGGGTGATCCGCACGTTGCGGTCCATGGGGATCCGTTCGGTGGCGGTGTACAGCGACGCCGACGCCGACGCCCGCCACGTCGCGGCGGCCGACATCGCCGTGCGCCTCGGCCCTGCGCCGGCCCGGCAGAGCTATCTGTCGATCGATGCACTGCTGTCGGCGATCGATCGCACCGGCGCACAAGCTGTCCACCCGGGATACGGATTTCTCTCGGAGAACGCGCAATTCGCCGATGCGCTGAACTCGGCGGGGGTGGTGTTCATCGGACCTCCGGTCGCCGCGATCCAGACGATGGGTGACAAGATCTCGGCCAAGGCAGCGGTGTCGGCTTTCGGGGTTCCCGTCGTGCCGGGGATCTCCCGGCCCGGCCTGACCGACGACGACCTGATCGGTGGCGCCGCCGAGGTCGGCTTCCCCGTGCTGGTGAAGCCGTCGGCGGGGGGTGGCGGCAAGGGCATGCGGGTGGTGCACGACCCCGAGAAACTCGGCGCTGCCCTCCTTTCGGCACGGCGTGAGGCCGCGTCGGCGTTCGGCGACGACGCGCTGTTCCTCGAACGATTCGTGCTCAACCCGCGCCATATCGAGGTGCAGGTGCTCGCCGACACCCACGGCGACGTCGTGCATCTCGGCGAACGTGAGTGCAGCCTGCAGCGAAGGCATCAGAAGGTGATCGAGGAAGCGCCGTCACCGCTGCTCGACGCCACCACCCGCGCCCGCATCGGTGCCGCCGCGTGTGACACCGCCCGCAGCGTCGACTACACCGGCGCCGGAACCGTGGAGTTCATCGTCTCCGCCGACCGGCCTGACGAGTTCTTCTTCATGGAGATGAACACCCGCCTGCAGGTGGAACATCCGGTCACCGAGATGGTGACGGGGCTGGACCTGGTCGAGCTGCAGGTGCGGATCGCTGCGGGGGAGAAGCTGCCGATCGTCCAGGACGACGTCCGGATGACCGGCCACGCGATCGAAGCGCGGGTGTACGCCGAGGATCCCGCCCGCGGATTTCTGCCTACCGGGGGTGACGTCGTCGGCGTGCGCGAGCCGTCCGGACCCGGGATCCGGGTGGACTCCGGGTTGGCCCGTGGCACCGTGGTCGGCAGCGACTACGACCCGATGCTGGCGAAGGTGATCGCTCACGGCGCCGACCGGGCCACCGCACTGCGTGAGCTCGACGCGGCGTTGGCCGACACCGCGGTGCTCGGTCTCACCACCAACGTCGAATTCCTGCGGTTTCTGCTTGGCGATCCCGACGTGACCGCCGGACGGCTGGATACCGGGTTGCTGGATCGCCGCACCTCGGATTTCGCCCCGCAGGGCCCTGGAGACGATGAGTTGATCGCCGCGGCGGCCTACCGCTGGCTGCAGTCGTGGCCGGTTTCTCCGGCAAGCCCGTGGGACGTCCCTTCGGGCTGGCGCATCGCAGGCCGCGCGCCCACGACCATCCGGCTGCGGGCCGGGGAGCGGACCGACCACGTCTGGCTGACCGGTACACCGGAGAACGCCACGGCCACCGTCGAAGGTGGTCGAACCCGAACCCTGCGGGCATCTCTCGACGATGACCGGCTGGCGGTGACGGTCGACGGGTTGCGCTCGCAATACCTGGTGGCTGCCGTAGGCGCACAGGTGTGGCTGGCCGGATCGGGTCGGGTCGTGTTGGTCGAGGAGATCCTGGAACCGCCCGTGCGTCCCGACGACGCGCACCGTGGCGACGCCGAGCTGACCAGTCCGATGCCCGGCACGGTCGTCGCAGTCGGTATCCAGGACGGTACGACGGTGACGACCGGCGCGGTGGTGGTCACCGTGGAGGCGATGAAGATGGAGCACGCACTGGCCGCGCCGGTCGACGGTGTGGTGGAACTGCTCGTCAGCGTGGGCGAACAGGTGAAAGTGGGCCAGGTGCTGGCCCGGATAACGGCAACTGAGGAGCCGCAGCAGTGACGACCCACAATCAGGCGACCGACTTCCTGGCGACCGGCACGCTGCCCGACCACTACGAACAGCTGGTCAGGACCGTGCGCGACTTCGCGCAGAGCGTGGTGGCGCCGGTCTCGGCCAAACACGACGAAGAGCACTCGTTCCCGTACGAGGTGGTGGCCGGGATGGCCGACATGGGGCTGTTCGGGCTGCCGTTCCCCGAGGAGTACGGCGGCATGGGCGGTGACTACTTCGCGCTGTGTCTGGCGCTGGAAGAGCTCGGCAAGGTCGACCAGAGTGTGGCGATCACGCTGGAAGCCGGGGTGTCGCTGGGCGCCATGCCGGTCTACCGGTTCGGCAGTGAGGAGCAGAAGCGGGAGTGGCTGCCGCTGCTGGCGAGCGGAAAGGCGCTCGGGGCGTTCGGGTTGACCGAGGCGGGCGGCGGCAGCGACGCCGGCGCGACCAAGACGACCGCGAAAACGGATGGCTCAACCTGGGTGATCAATGGCAGCAAGCAGTTCATCACCAACTCGGGCACCGACATCACAAAACTGGTGACGGTCACCGCCGTCACCGGTGAGAACGACGGAAAAAAGGAGATCTCGTCGCTCCTGGTGCCGGTGCCGACCGAGGGTTTCACCGCGGAGCCGGCCTACAACAAGGTGGGCTGGAACGCCTCGGACACCCATCCTTTGAGTTTTGACGACGTGCGGGTGCCGCAGGAGAACCTTCTCGGCGAGCGGGGGCGCGGATATGCGAACTTCCTGCGCATCCTCGACGAGGGCCGCATTGCGATCGCGGCGCTGTCGGTCGGTGCGGCACAGGGGTGCGTGGATGAGAGCGTCAAGTATGCCAAGGAGCGGCAGGCATTCGGCCGCGCCATCGGAACCAACCAGGCCATCGCGTTCAAGATCGCCCGGATGGAGGCCAGGGCGCACGTCGCCCGCGCCACCTACTACGACGCAGCCGCGCTGATGCTCGCGGGCAAGCCGTTCAAGAAGCAGGCCGCGATCGCCAAGATGGTGGCCAGCGAAGCCGCCATGGACAACGCCCGGGACGCCACCCAGATCTTCGGCGGCTACGGCTTCATGAACGAGTACCCGGCGGCCCGGCACTACCGGGACAGCAAGATCCTCGAAATCGGCGAAGGCACCACGGAGGTGCAGCTGATGCTGATCGGACGAGAGTTGGGCTTGTGAGCGGGGCGAACGATCGGGCAGAAGTGAGCGGGGCGAACGATCGGGCAGAAGTGATGGGGGAAGATGCGCCGAAGAAGACGGTCGTCCAGCGTGGTCTGTGGTTCGAGGAGTTCGAGACCGGTGTGCTCTACCAGCACCGTCCGGGGCGGACCATCACCGAGGCCGACAACGTCCTGTTCACCACGCTGACCATGAACACGCAGGCGCTGCATCTGGATGCGGCGTTCTCCGATGCGCTGCCGCCTTTCAACCAGCGGCTGGTCAACTCGATGTTCACGCTGTCCACATTGGTGGGGTTGTCGGTCGCCCAGCTCACCCAGGGCACCATCGTCGGCAACCTGGGATTCGGTGAGGTTGCCTTTCCCAAACCGTTGTTCCACGGCGACACGCTCTACGCCGAGACCGAGGTCGTCGACAAACGCGAGTCAAGGAGCCGTCCGGGCGAGGGCATCGTCACCTTCGCCCACACCGGACGCAACCAGCACGGTGACGTGGTCGCGACAGCGTCGCGGAAGACCATGGTGCGCAAGCGCTCCGAAAGCGAGGCGTGATGGCGCTGGCAGAGAACGGACCGGGCTGGCTGTTCTGCCCGGCCGACCGTCCGGAGCGATTCGAGAAGGCAGCTGCGGCAGCCGATGTGGTGATCCTCGACCTCGAGGACGGTGTCGCGGCCAAAGACCGCAAAGCCGCCCGAAGGGCGCTGCTGGACACCCCGCTGGACCCGACCCGCACGGTGGTGCGTGTCAACCCCGTCGCCACGCCAGACCACGCGCTCGACGTCGAGGCCGTCAAAGCCACCGACTACACCACGGTGATGCTGGCAAAGACCGAAACCGCCGAGCAGGTCGCCTCGTTGGCGCCGCTCGCCGTGGTCGTGCTGGTGGAAACGCCGCGGGGAGCCTTGGCCGTCACCGAGACCGCCCGGGTCGACAACGCGTTCGCCGTCATGTGGGGCGCCGAAGACCTGTTCGCGGCCACCGGTGGAACCTCGAACCGCTGGCCCGACGGCAGCTATCGCGATGTCGCCAAGCACGTACGGTCACAGAGCCTGCTCGCCGCCAAGGCCTTCGGCCGGCTGGCGCTCGACTCGGTCTATCTCGACATCAAAGACCTGGACGGGCTGGGCGCCGAGACCGACGACGCCGTCGCGGTCGGATTCGATGCCAAGGTAGCGATTCATCCCACGCAGGTGGCGGTGATCCGCGCCGGATACGCACCCACTGCTGCTCAGATCGATTGGGCGCGAGCTGTTCTCGCGAGGGCCGCCACCGAGCGCGGGGTGTTCCAGTTCGACGGTCAGATGGTCGACATGCCGGTGTTGCGCCGCGCCGAGCGCATCGTGGCGCTGGCGCCGTAGCTTACTTGCGCTTGGCGGCAGCCAATCTGGCGGCGAACTCCGGTGACTCGATCGACGCTGCCTGAGGACCGATCTCGACGTCCACGGCGAGGCGGTGCTGGTCGAGGTCCACGGTGCCGGGGTTCGCGGTGGCCCGCATGGAGGCTTTCGTCGCCATGACCACCTCGCGGGGCGCAGCCGCCGGCCCGGCCGCAAGAGTCCGGGCGGCGGCCACCGCGTCGTCAGCCACCTCCAGCGCCAGGCCGTGGCGGACGGCGGCCTGTGCGTCGAAGCGCATCCCGAACAGCAGGGCTGCCCGGGCCGCCTGGGGACCGATGGCACGCTGCAGCATCCACGTCGCGCCGCCCCCTGGGTGGATGCCGAGTTTCTGGAACCGCGGATCGAACACCGCCGCCGGGCCGGCGATGCGCACGTCGGCTGCCAGGGCGAGATTCAAACCCGCTCCTACCGCGGGGCCGTTGACCGCGGCGATGGTGGGCAGCGTGCACTGCGCAACGGCGAGGAAGCCGTCGTAGATCACGCGCAGTCCGTCCTCGGTCGCTTCGCCCAGTGCGGTGAGGTCGGCGCCGGCACAGAACGCCTTGCCGGCGCCGGTGACGACGACCGCGTGCACACCGGTGTCGGCCTCCGCCGCTTCGACGGCTGCGCGAAGTGCCGCCGAACTCTCCGCCGTCACGGCGTTGCGGCGGTCGGGATCATTGACGGTGATGACTGCGACGCGATCCTCGACCTGCGTCAGTACCAGAGCGGACACTCGCTCAGGGTAGTGGCGGGGCCGGGCGGCCCCACATAGGGCTACAGCTTGCGCAGCAGGGCAGCGGCGCGGACCTCGTCGTCGACGGACAGTGCGATCTGCACATCGTCGCCGTGGCGGGACCATCCGACGGTGATGTCCTCGCCGTACTTGATCGGCCTGCGGTATTCGATGACCGTGCGGTAGGGCGGTGTGCAGACGTCGGGGACCAGGGCGATCACTTCGTGGATGGCATGCCAGTAGGCGGTGTTGGTGACGTGATCGAAGATGTCGATGTCCGTGCGGCGCAGCGGGAACGCCATGGACTGGTCCGGATTGCCCGGGTTCTCCAGCCATGGGCGCCACTTCAGCCGGTGCACGTCGGTGGTGGACGCGAATCGTTCGATCAACGTGTCCGAAACACGCTGGGGTGTCAGTGTCTTCGAGTTGATCGCGATCCAGAAACCCTCGGTCTCGATGCGACCGCCGTCGCTGCCGACGAGGTCGACGCGCATCGTGCACCACCGCGACGACAGTGCCGAGCACCATCGGCTGAATGAGATGTCGTTCGGAAACTCGATCGGTTCGATGACGTCGATGACGGTGCGTTGTACCAGCCAGTGCGGATGGTCCTCGGCTTCACCGGCGTCGACGAGGTTCTCCGCGCCGACTTCCTGGATGTAGCGGGCCACGCCGTCGAGGCGCAGGTGGAGGTTCCAGTCGAGGTCGCCGGTCGCCACCGGCCAAGAGGTGCGGTAGACGTATCCGGTCTCGGGCATGGCGCTGAGGCGATGATCGACGGCGTTGGTGGGCATCGCGGGTCAGCCTACGGTCCCTGGTCCGCTGCGGCGCTCACGGCGGTGGTGACCCCTTGAAAGAAGGTTCCGCTGCGCGCGAAGGTCGCGCCTCTCGATCGTGGCGAGCCCGGGCATGCGTGGCTACGTTGGAGAGCAATGATTGGTCACGGGCGACGACGCGCATGGTGGGTGGCGGCCGTGGTCGGTGCGCTGATCGCCGGATGTTCACCAAGTGACTCGGGTTCCCGCGAAGTGCAGAGCGCCGCGGTCAGCACCCAGGACGTCGCCACCGGACTCGGCGTGCCCTGGGGAGTCACGTTTCTTCCGGACGGAACCGCGTTGATCGCCGAACGTGACACCGGCGCTGTCAAACACCTGACTGCGCCCGGCCAACTGCGCGAGATCGGCAACGTCACCGGTGTGGTGCCGCGCGGTGAGGCCGGCCTACTCGGATTGGCGGTATCGCCGAACTTCGCCCAGGACCTTACGGTGTTCGCCTACTTCACCACCGACGCCGACAACCGGGTCGTGGCCACCCGCTTCGACGGAAGCGTGCTCACCGACCAGCGACCGGTCCTGACCGGAATCCCGGCGGCGAGGATCCACGACGGCGGACGCATCGTCTTCGGGCCGGACGGGATGCTTTACGTGACCACCGGTGACGCTGGGAATTCCGGATTGGCACAAGACAAGTCGTCACTGGGCGGCAAGATACTCCGCATCAACCCGGACGGCTCCGTCCCGGCGGACAACCCGGACCCGGGATCACCGGTCTGGTCCTACGGGCATCGCAATGTGCAGGGACTGACCTGGGACGCGGAGGGCCGCATGTGGGCCACCGAGTACGGCGCGAACACCTGGGACGAGGTCAACCTGATCGAACCCGATGGAAACTACGGCTGGCCCGAAGCGGAGGGACGGGCCGGCATCCCCGGGCTGATCGACCCGCGGGTCCAGTGGGGGACCGGAGAGGCGTCTCCGTCCGGTGTGGCCTACGCGGCGGGTTCGCTGTGGGTGGCGGCGCTGCGTGGTGAGCGGCTGTGGCAGATACCGATCGGCGCGGACGGAGCGCTCGGCGAGCCCGTCGGCCACTTCGTCGAGCAGTACGGGCGGCTGCGGACGGTTGTGGCGGCGCCCGACGGCACATTGTGGTTCACCACCAGCAATCGTGACGGGCGGGGTGACCCGCGGGAGGGCGACGATCGAATCGTCAGCGTCCGACCGGACGCGCTGACGGGCGGTTGACGACACGGGGACCACTCCCGTCAGCGCCCTACCTGGCGCCCCCGGCAGGAATCGAACCTGCGACCTAGGGATTAGAAGGCCCTTGCTCTATCCGACTGAGCTACGGAGGCAACGTCGAGGAGTCTATCGAATGTGCCAAATGCGATCGCGGGCGCGACGCCGACAAAGTCGCTCCGCGTCGCGAGATGGCCGACTAGCGTGGTGCGCATGAGCAACGCGCCGGAACTGGATGCGGCCGGACTCCCGGAGGAACTCGGCCCGCTCGACCAGATCCGGCATCGCGGGGAAGCCAATCCACGCACCCGGTCAGGCATCATCACGCTGGAACTGCTCGACACCACACCGGACTGGGACCTGTTCCGCCGCCGTTTCGAGATCGCCTCACGCAAGGCGCTGCGGCTGCGGCAGAAGGTCGTGACGCCGACGCTGGCGACCGCAGCCCCCCGCTGGGTCGTGGACCCCGACTTCAACCTCGACTTCCACGTCCGCCGGGTGCGGGTCCCGGAGCCGGGCACGCTGCGGCAGGTGATGGACATCGTCGAGGTCGCCGCGCAGTCCCCACTCGACATCTCACGGCCGTTGTGGACGGCCACCCTGATCGAGGGCGTGCAGAACGCCCAAGCCGCCTTGATGGTGCATCTGAGCCACGCGGTGACCGACGGTGTCGGCGGTGTCGAGATGTTCGCCAACCTCTACGACCTCGAGCGTGACCCGCCTGCGCAGGACACCCCGCCCCTTCCGATCCCGTCCGACCTGTCACCCAACGACCTGATGCGACAAGGGGTCAACCGACTGCCGGGCACCATCGTCGGCGGGGTGCGCGACGTCCTGTTCGGTGCCGCGCTCACGGTGGGCCATGTGGTGCGCGATCCGGTGCGCCGACTGGGCAGCGTCATCGATTACGCGATGTCCGGCGCCAGGGTGATGGGCCCGGTTGCCGATCCGTCACCGCTGCTGCGTCGCCGCAGCCTGTCCTCACGCAGCGAGGCCATCGACATCGAGTTCGGGGACCTGCATCGCGCAGCGAAAGCGGCCGGTGGCTCGATCAACGACGCCTATCTGGCCGGGTTGTGCGGCGCACTGCGCCTCTACCACCAGGCCATGGGGGTTCCCGTCGACACTCTGCCGTTGGCTGTCCCGGTGAACCTGCGTTCCGATGCAGATCCGGCGGGTGGCAACCGGTTCGCCGGGGTCAACCTCGCGGCGCCGATCGGCTTGTCCGACCCCGCGGTGCGCATCAAGAACATCCGCTCGCAGATGACCAGCAAGCGCGACGAGCGTGCCCTCGACATGGTCGGAGCGATCGCACCTGTCGTGAGCCTGCTGCCGGACACCGTGCTGGAATCGATGGCCGGATGCATCGTGAACTCCGACGTGCAGGCCAGCAACGTACCGGTCTATGCCGGTGACACCTTCATCGCCGGTGCGAAGGTGCTGCGGCAGTACGGACTTGGGCCGTTGCCCGGGGTGGCGATGATGGTGGTGCTGATCTCACGGTCCGGTTACTGCACCGTCACCCTGCGCTACGACAAGGCATCGATCACCGACCCGAAACTGCTGGCCGACTGTCTCTCGCCGGTTTCGATGAAGTGCTCGCGCTCGGCGGTGACGGTCGAGCGACACCGGTGACGTTCGAGCAACAGTCCAGTCCCTACTTACGTAACGGAAGTGCCGCACAATGACATCGGGAGTATCGGGCACATCAGCTGACGGTCAGCTGCGTCTACCGGGTTCGGTCGCCGAGATCCATGCCAGTCCGCCCGGCCCCGAGGTCGGCGCGTTCTTCGACCTCGACGGCACGCTCGTAGCCGGGTTCACCGGCGTCGTGATGACGCAGGATCGGCTGCGGCGCCGCCAGATGTCGGTCGGTGAGTTCGTCGGGATGGTGCAGGCCGGTCTCAATCACCAGCTGGGCCGTTCGGAGTTCGAGGACCTCATCGGCAAGGGCGCACGCATGTTGCGCGGCAACTCGGTCGACGAGATCGACGAACTGGCCGAGCGGCTGTTCATGCAGAAGATCGTCAGCCGGATCTATCCGGAGATGCGGGAGCTGGTACGGGCGCACATGAACCGCGGCCACACCGTGGTGCTCAGCTCGTCGGCGCTGACGGTGCAGGTCGAGCCGGTGGCGCGGTTCCTCGGCATCGACAACGTGTTGAGCAACAAGTTCGAGACCGACGACGACGGCCTGATCACCGGCGAGGTCAAGCGGCCGATCATCTGGGGTCCCGGCAAGGCCAGGGCGGTGCAGGAGTTCGCTGCGGCGAACGGGGTGGATCTGTCGAAGAGCTACTTCTACGCCGACGGCGACGAGGACGTGGCGTTGATGTACCTCGTCGGCAACCCCCGTCCGACCAACCCGGCGGGCAAGATGGCCGCCGTCGCCGCCAAACGGGGGTGGCCGGTGCTGCGGTTCAGCAGCCGCAGCGGCACCAGCCCGCTTTCCCAGTTGCGCACCGCCGCCGGGATCGCGTCGATGATGCCGATCGCCGCCGGAGCGGTCGGCGTCGGGCTGCTGACCCGCAACCGGCGCACCGGCGTGAACTTCTTCACCTCGATGTTCGGGCGCACGCTGCTCAACACCATCGGCATCAACCTGCAGGTGCTCGGCAGAGAGAACCTGACCGCGCAACGGCCCGCGGTGTTCATCTTCAACCACCGCAACCAGGCGGACCCGCTGATCGCGGGACGGCTGGTCAGCGACAACTTCACCTCGGTCGGCAAGAAGGAACTCGAGAACGATCCCATCGTCGGCACCATGGGCAAGATCATGGATGCGGCGTTCATCGACCGCGACGACCCGGCGAAGGCGGTCGAAGGTCTCAAGAAGGTCGAGGACCTCGCGCGCAAGGGACTGTCCATACTGATCGCGCCCGAAGGCACCCGGCTGGACACCACAGAGGTCGGCGAGTTCAAGAAGGGTGCATTCCGGATTGCGATGTCTGTGGGCATCCCGATCGTGCCGATCGTGATCCGCAACGCGGAGGTGATCGCCGCGCGCGATTCCAGCACCTTCAACCCCGGCACCGTCGATGTTGTTGTCTACCCGCCGATTCCGGTCGACGACTGGACCCACGAGAACCTGACGGAGCGCATCGCCGAGGTGCGTGAGCTCTACATGGACACGCTTCGGAACTGGCCCCACGACGAGGTGCCCGTCCCCGACCTCTACAAGCCCAAGAAGGCGCCGGCGAAGAAGACGGCAGCCAAGAAGGCGCCGGCGAAGAATACGGCAGCCAAGAAGACGCCGGCCAAAAAGGCTCCCGCCAAGGGAGCTGTCAAGCGCACCGGCAAGGGACGGCCATGAAGCCGCACATCGAAGACATGGCGGCCTTCACCGCCACCGACGACGCTCTGGTCCTCGCGTCGGTGTCGTCACCGGCCGAGGAGGAGCTTCTCAACGACTGGCTGCAACACCAGCGCCGGGAGCATCCCGAATCGAAGATCGCGGTGCTCAAGCTGCCGGCCGACGACGATCCGCCGCCGGGGGTGCTCGCCGGTCTCGTCGAGTTGCTCGAGGCCGACGGTGACCGTTCCGTCGTGCCGGTGCGCGTGTTCTGGGTCCCGGGCGGGCTGCCGACGCGATCCAAGGTGGTGGCGCTGTTGTCGGGGCGCGACACCTACTGCCCGCCGCAGCTGTTCCAGCGCCGAATCCTGAAGCGGGATCCGGCGCGTGCCCGGGTGGTCGCGGGCGAACCCGCGAAGGTGTCGGAGCTGCATCAGCAGTGGCGCGAGACCACTGTTGCCGAGAACCCAAGGGAATTCGCCAGATTCGTCATCCGCCGGGCGATCCTCGCGATCGAACGGGTCGAGCTGCGACTGCTCGGTCCCGAGTACAAGTCGCCCCGGCTGGTCAAACCAGAGATGTTGGCGTCGGCGCGGTTCCGCGAGGGCCTGGAGAAGATTCCCGACGCGACCGTCGAGAAGGCGGGCGAGATGCTCGACGAACTCGGCACCGGTTGGAGCCGGTTCTCCGTCGACCTGATCCCGTCGCTGGGGCGCGCCATATTCAGCAGAGGATTCGACCCGAACATCGATTATGACCGTCTCGAGGTCGAATCGATGCGCCACGCCCTCGAATCCCACCCGGCAGTGCTGCTCTTCTCGCACCGGTCCTATCTCGACGGGGCGATCGTCCCCGTCGCGATGCAGGAGAACCGGCTGCCACCGGTACACACCTTCGCCGGAATCAACCTGTCGTTCGGCGCGATGGGTCCGCTGATGCGGCGGTCGGGCGTCATCTTCATCCGGCGCAAGCTCGACGACCCGCTGTACAAGTATGTGCTGCGTCAGTTCGTCGGCTACATCGTGGAGAAGCGGTTCAACCTCAGCTGGTCGATCGAGGGGACCCGGTCGCGCACCGGAAAGATGTTGCCCCCCAAGCTCGGCCTGCTGGCCTACGTCGCAGACGCCTATCTGGACGGCCGCAGTGACGACATCCTGCTGCAACCGGTGTCCATCAGCTTCGACCAACTCCACGAAACCGCCGAGTACGCGGCCTACGCGCGGGGCGGGGAGAAGACCCCAGAGGGTTTGTCGTGGCTGTACAACTTCATCAAGGCGCAGGGCGAGCGCAACTACGGCAAGATCTATGTGCGGTTCCCAGAAGCCGTCTCGATGCGCGAATACCTCGGCGAGCCCCATGGCCCGATGACGACTGACGAGGACGCCAAACGCCTTGCGCTGCAGAAGATGGCGTTCCAGGTCGCGTTCCGGATCCTCCAGGTAACGCCCGTCAACGCCACCGCTCTGGTGTCGGCGTTGCTGCTGAGCACCCGCGGTATCGCGCTGACGCTGGACCAGTTGCACCACACCCTGCAGGACTCGCTGGACTACCTCGAGCGCAAACAGACGCCGATGACCAACAGCGCGCTGCGGCTGCGAACCCCCGACGGTGTGCGCGCGGCGGTAGACGCACTTTCCAACGGACACCCGGTGACCCGGATCGACGGTGGCCGAGAACCGGTGTGGCACATCGCCTCGCAGGACGAGCACGAGGCCGCGTTCTACCGCAACTCGCTGATCGACGCGTTCCTGGAGACGTCGTTGGTCGAACTGTCACTCGCCCACGCCGCCCGCGCGCATTCCGACCGCCTGGAAGCGTTCTGGTCGCAGGTGATGAGGCTGCGCGATCTGCTGAAGTTCGACTTCTACTTCGCCGACTCCGCGGGTTTCCGGGAACACGTCATCCAGGAGATGTCGTGGCAT
>NZ_JBAUJB010000072.1:0-18435 GCF_049683355.1 Mycobacterium sp. | reverse complement strand
CAGGCGTCATCACCCACACCGCCAGCGACACCGGCAGCACCACTGTGCATTTCGGTACGCCCACCGAGGGTGAGCTGAATGCCTACGTCGACAGCGGCGAACCCGTCAACGTCGCAGGCGCCTTCACCCTGGACGGTTTGGGCGGCTGGTTCATCGACAAGATCGAGGGCGACCCGTCGAATGTCATCGGGCTCAGCCTGCCCCTGGTCCAGCGCATGGTGGCCCGCGTCGGTGTGCCGATATCAACCTTGTGGTGTACCTGATCTAGACATAGGCGGCGCGAGTCGCGGGGGCGCGGAGACCTGCGGGCGTCAACCTTTCGTAGGCGAACTCGTAGGCATGCTGCAGGTCTTCAGCCAACCGCTCGAACGAGTTTTCATCCGCCAGCGCCCTGGTCCGTTCGCGGACCGACTCACGAAACTCGTTGTCGCCGAAGAAACGTTCGACACGTGCGGCGACCAGCTCGGGTGACTCCCCGGCCACGTAGTAGCCCAGCGACTGCATGCTCGGAATAGTGCGGACCATCACCGGACACCCCGCCTCGGCGGCCTCCAGCGTCGCCAGCGGGCCGCCCTCCCACGCAGCGCTGTGCACATAGAGGCTGGCCGCGGCGAGCAGCTCCCTTGAGCGTTGATGGGGCACCCAGCCCGTGATCTCGACCCCGGCCTCCTCCAGGGCGTCCCGACCGTCATCACCGTCGCCGATCCATTGATAGCGAAACCGGCCGCGCCCCAACGCCATGCAGATGCGCGCGAAGAATTCGGGATCCTTCTGGGCGCAGATCCGGCCCAGCATAGCGATGATGGGTGGACTCGAGCCGGGGTTGGGAACAGAGGTAACGGAGCACTCCGGTGCGGCGTTGCGCACTTCGGCAGCGAGCATGGAAGGGTTCAGCTGGCGACCCAGTTCCATTTCGTGCGGGCTTACCGCGATCAGGACCTGATCGCGGCGCGCCAACGCCCACTCCAACGACCGGTAGCTGGCCCGTCGAAGCCCGGAGTGATTCGTCTCCATCGCGTAGCAGTGCGGTGAGTAGACGGTCTTGGTCGCGCGTGGCAAAAGACCCCGGATCAGTCCGGCGTAACTGGAGTGCAGGTGCACCAAGTCGAAGTCGCCCTCGGCAGCAAGCCGACTCGCACTGGTGAGAAAACCGACCATGCCGCCGGTGTAGTGGTCGAACTGAGCGGCCCTCGGTATGTCGACTGTCTCATGGCCCTTACGCAGGCGGACGTAGATCCTGTGTTCGTGCTGAGGCGTAGCTGCGACGAAGTTCACGATCGCAGTGCGAAGCCCTCCCCCAAAGGCCTCCGAGATGTGCAAGATTCGCATCCGAAGATCCTCAATCTGTAAATTGCTACCGACCGTGTAAATTCAGCAAACTCTTTCAAAATGGTATCAGGTATTTTCAGCTGGCATACCCGTTGGTGGCATGTGTTTTGGCACACATTCATGTCCTCAGCGTTAACACGCAGGACAGCGGTTCGGGACGCAAGTCCGCAAGTGTGGTTCGCGGGGTTTCCGTCGCTGCCGCGGCTGAACACCACCGAACGGAGCCGCTGATCACGTGGGGCACCGGCAACAGGCAGAGCTAGCCGCTACGCCGTAACATGACCTCGCCCGCGTCTGGGGGCATTCGGGGTGCGGTGCCGGCGGGATGTCCACCTGCGCACGGCGAACTCTGATGCTCAGCACGGCCGCCGCGGCCGCTAATGTGACCGAGGAGAAACGATGAGAAGTAGCAACGAGTCACCAGCCGTCGTCGGGGGCTATCGACGCCCGCCCCGACGAACGGCCGACCATATTCCGACCGATGCGCAGGAGCAGCTCGGCGAGCGGCTGTACAACGTGTTCATCACCCATGTGCCGTCACATTGGATTCGGCAGAGCTGGCTCCGGTTGTTCGGCGCGAAGATCGGCAGGAGAACGTCGATCATGATGCACACGCGGGTGCACGGCATCAAGCAGCTGACCATCGGGGACAACTGTTCGATCGGTTTCCGCTGCCTGCTCGACGCCCGGGGCGCGCTCACCATCGACGACTGCGTCGTGCTGGCCAGCGACGTCCAGATGATCACCGGCCATCATGTGGTCGACTCCGACGACTTCAGAATCGTGATGTCGCCCATCCACATCGCCCACCACGCGTGGATTGCGAGCCGTTCCACCATCGTGGCGGGCGTGGACATCGGCCCGGGAGCGGTCGTGGGCGCCTGCTCTCTGGTGCGCGACGACGTCGAGCCCATGGCGGTTGTCGCCGGGGTGCCGACACGGCAGGTCGGCATCCGCAATTCAAAGCTGCAGTACGCTCCGGACTTCCGGCCGCTGCTGTACTGAAATCTATCCGGCCCCACAGGTGTTCGGCGCCGGCATGTCCTGGAACCGCTCCCCCAGCCAGCCGAGGTAGGCGCTGCCGTCGATGTCGCCGTGTCCTCTGTCTTCCTGGAAGAACGCCTCGATGGTGTCCCCCATCGCGCACGCTCGGGAAATGGCGGCGGCCGTCCACTCCGGGTTGATGTAGGTGTCCTCGCCCCCGTAGTAGATCTGCATCGGCGCGGCCGCCCGCTGCTGCGGAAGTGCCATCTGCTGCAGGATTTCGGCTAACCGCCGCTCGGCTTCGGGTGTCGCCGGACGGAGGTCGTCGGCGGGGACGTCGGCGAGAATCGCGGCCCGCCGCTCGGCTTCCGGCCCCGAACACGCGCTGAGCACGTCCCAATTGTCCTTGACTATCCCGCGCCGGTAGTCGTCGATGTTGAAATCGGGATACGAGCGCTCCAGCCCCATCAAGACCCAGATGTAGGCCGCCTGCTGGTCCTTGCTCAGCGACCCGTCAGCGGCTGCGGCCGCGAAGCCGGAAATATCGGCTGCGGGAACCAGACTCACCGACCCGACCAGGTCCAGCTCCGTTGCGTACGTCGCGGCTTGTTCGTTGGCGGCCCACGCGGCGCCACCACCCTGAGAGCCTCCGAACACCGCCCATGCCTCGGAGATGCCGTGGAACACCTTGCGCAGCGCCCGCACCGAGTCGATGACGTTCAAGCCCGCCGTCTTGGCATCGAGGTACGGGTGCGCCCCGGGGTGACCGAGCCCCTGATAGTCGGCTGCGGCCACGGCGAATCCGAGGTCGAGGTACTTGGCGATCAAACCGGACGCGCCGAACAAATCCGGCGACTGCGAGGGCCCGCAGGCGGGATTGATACCGCTGGTGCCGTGCGCGAACGCGATCACCGGCCACCCGCCCGCAGGCGGCTTACCAACGGGAACGAACACCGCGCCGCTCACCTCGGTGGGCTGTCCGTCGATACCCGACGTCGACCGGTAGACGACACGGGCCGCCTGGCCCCCGAGCTTGCGAATCTCGCGGTCGATGTTCGGTATGGTCTTCGCTTCGACGACCGAACCGGGCCCCGAGCCGGACAAGTCCGCAGAGGCCACATCGATCGGTGGCGTCTGCGCGACGCCGTCCGAACGTTGGGTGCAGCCCGCCGCACCCACGAGCGCGACGAGGAGCAAGCACGCGGCCAGAGCGGTCCTAGTCAATTGGCATACCTCCGTTGAATATTGACCCTCGGTGCTGAACTCTCTGACCGACCGCGGTCGGCTACGTGTCAAAGCAGGTGTCGGGCGGCGGCAGCCCCTCCATCCGCCCCATCAGCCAGCCCGCGAAGTCGCCGATATCCAGATCCAGATGCCCCTTCTCCGGCTGGAGAACCGCCGCCACCTTCGTCCCCATCGCGCATGCCCTGCCGATCGCCGCACGGGTCCACTCCGGGTCCACGTAGGTGTCGGACCCCCCGTAGATCACCAGCATGGGGGCCGCTCCGCGCTGCTGCGGCAGAGCCATCTCCCGGAAGGTCTCCGCGAGGCGTTCCGTGCTTTCCGGCGATGACGGGACCAGATCTTCGGCCTCCAGTTCGAACAGAGCCAGCACCCGCTCGCGCGAAGCATTGGCCGAGCAGCCGCGCAGCACATCCCACTTCTGCTCGGCCACCCCGTGCCGATACTGGTCGATCGGGAATTCGGGGCGGGTGTTCTCGATGCCCATCAACATCCAGATGTAGACGCCCATCTGGTCCCGGGTCAGCCGCTGCTGCGCCGCAGCGTAGGCCATCCCGGTCATGTCCGCCATCGGGCCAAGCACCACGGCGCCAACCAGATCGAGGTCGTCGCCGTAGGTCGAGGCCTGCTCGTTGGCCGCCCAGGACGCGCCCCCGCCCTGCGAGCCGCCCATCACCGCCCACCTGGTCGACACGTTCTTCGACACCTTGCGCAGCGCCCGCACCGAGTCGATGACATTCATACCCGCGGTCTTGGCATCCAGGTAGGGATGCGCACCGGGCGCGCCGAGCCCCTGATAGTCCGCCACCGTCACCGCGTAGCCGAGTTGCAGATATCCGGCCACGAGTCCGACCGACTCCAGCAGATCGGTCGACAGGGAGGGCGCGCATTCCGGACTGATCCCTGTGGTGCCGTGGGCCAGTGCGATAACCGGCCAACCCCCCGTCGGTGGCCTGCCCGCCGGAACGAACCCCGTGCCGGACACCTCGGTGGCGGACCCGTCGATGCCCGACGTGGACCGATAGACGATCTTGACGGCGGTGGCCCCCAACCTCTTGACGGACACGTCGACATCGTGGAACACCTCGGTCTCGACCAGCGATCCCGGCCCCTGACTATCCGACTCCGACGTCGCAGGCTGCTCGTCGACATCGGCGTAGATCTGGGTCCCGGGAAGTTGCGCACAACCTACGGCAGCGATCATCACCAGCACGGCGACACCGGTCGACATCGCCTTCGCCGACCAACGGGGCCCCAGCCGTATCGGCACCGAAACCCTCATCAGCCCGCCCCCGCCGGGTGCGGCCCGCACTGGTTGATCGGTGCTTGACGGTCAAATCGCTCCCGAATCCACGGGAACGCCATCGATGCGTCGATGGTGTCATGCCCCGCACCGGCGCGCGGCACCCACTGGATGGTGTCCCCCATCGCACACCCTTCCTGGATCGCCCGCTCCACCCAGGGCTGGTCCACCAGCCTGTCGGCTGTGCCGTAGAGCACCAACATCGGCGCGGCCATCCGCTGCTGCGGCACCGCCAATTCCTTTAGCAGGGAGGCCATTTCCCGCTCAGCGGCGTCGTCGACGGGCTTCATGTCCGCGGGATCGGCGGACTCCAAGACCTCCAACGCGTCCCGCACCCCTGGGCCATTGCAGACGATGAGCAGGTCGCGATTGTCGTAGATCGACCCGCGCATGAACCGCTGCAGGTCGAGCTCGGGATGCGTCGTGCGCTTCAGCCCCATGATCGCCAGGAAGTACAGATGGAGTTGATCGTGGGTGAGGTTGCCGGCCGCAGCTTTTCGCGGCAGTTCGGAGACGTCGACCACCGGAACCCACGCGGCGGCCCCCACCAGCTCGAGATCCGCTCCGTACGTCGAGGCCTGTTCATTGGCTGCCCACGTCGCCAGTCCGCCCAGCGAACCGCCGAACGCCGCCCAGCGCGGGCCGATGTCGGGTCGGATTCCGCGAGCGGCACGAACCGCGTCGATCACGTTGCGCCCCAGTGCCTCCGCATTGAGAAACGCATGGGGGCCAACACCGCCAAGCCCCTCGTAGTCGGACGCAACAACGACATATCCGTGCAAGAGCAGCACCGAGATGGGCAGCCACTGGCTCAGCATGTCGTCATACAGCGACGGTCCGCAGTCCTTGTCGATCCCGGTGTTGCCGTGGTTGAAGGCGATGACGTCCCAGCCCCGATCCGGCGGATCGCCGCCGGGCACCAGAACCACCCCGGTGACCTCGACCGGCCTGTCGTCGATGGCCGAGGTCGACAGATACCGGATACGCCACGCATTGGCTCCGCTGATCGTGATGCGCGGGTCGATCAGATCGAAGTCGTCGAGCTCGACCAGCGACCCCGGCTCTACGCCGCCCAGCTGCGGGTAACCCTCGGCGGTTGCGGGCGGCGGAGCCGGCCGTTGGGGCTTCTGTGTGGTCACAACAACCGGCTGACGGGCGGTTTCGGGCGGCGGGGCGATGCAGCCAGCCATGGTCATCACCGCCGCTGCCGCCACCAGCAGGCGAAGCAAAACCGTTCTGCTAGTTGCCATCTGATTGCGCCACCCCGGTGACGATCACCCCGGAGACCTGGCACTTGGCGGCTCGCGCCCTGTCGGCGGCCGCCGACACCTGTTTGGCGGTCGTCACATTCTGCCGGCTCACCAACAGGATGCCGTCGGCATGACCGGCGAGCACGATGGCGTCGCTGTACGGCAACACCGGACGGCCATCGATGATGACGAGGTCGTACTCGCTGGTCAGGACCTTGATTACGGTGGCCAGCGATTCAGCCGCAAGCAACTCGCTGGGAGAGTCGACACTCGCACCGGCAGGCAGCGCGTAGAAGCCCTCCACCTCGGTCTTCGCGACGAGTTCAGCTGGCGGCGCGACACCCTCGAGCACATCACGCAGTCCGCTGCTGTCCTCCAGGTTCAGCCGTTTCGATGCCGACCGCTCCCGCAGGTCGGCATCGACGAGCACGACCGACCGGCCGGTCTCGGCGATGGCCGCGGCCAGTCCCAAGCTGACCGTCGTCGCACCGACACCGGAACTGGCGCCGGCGACCACAAGTGCGCCCGTCTCGCTCTGCCCACCGGCGGCAAGCACGTTGGCGCGCAGCACCCGAAACGCTTCGGCGGTGGCGGGCTGCGCCGGGGCGAAGGGAATGCCGGCAGTGTCGCCGTCGGCTCCACCCCCACCGGGTATCGTGCCGGCCAGTCCGGCGCCGGCCGCATCGGCCGCGCCCTGCGGGGTTCGCACAGAACCGTCCAACTTGTCCCGCACCACCGCGGCCACCAAACCGAAAAACAGCCCGGCCAAGGCCCCCACCAACAGATTTCGGGTCCAGTTGGGCACCGCTGCCATCGCTGGGATCTGCGCCTCGTGCACCAACGCCGCCGTCGCCGCTGGAGATCCGCCGCGCACCGACGTCTCCAGCTCTTCGACGACCTGCGTCGTCTGCAGTGCCACCGCGTTGGCGAGATCGGTCGCCAGCTCAGGGTCCGGGTCACTCACCGAGATGTTCAGCAGCACCGTGTCGGGGACGGGTTCGGCAGCAACAGCGCTCATCAACGCGCTCGCCGGCATGTCGATCTGCAGCTGTTCGACCGCCCGCTGCGCGACCTGCGCGCCCGCCGCCAGGTTGGCGTACGAGACCACGCGTTCTTCGCCGAACAAGTTGCCCTGATAGGCCTCGACCACCGAGGCGCCACCTGTTGTGGTGACAAAGAGTTGCGCAGTGGAAACGAACTGGGGCTGGGTGACCGCGGACAGCGCCGCCGCGCACCCAATTCCCAAGACGAAAGTGGCAACCACGGTGACCCACCTGCGACGCCAGGCCGACAAGTAGCCGAGGATGTCCACGGGCACTCCCTAGGTTCGAGTTTCGACTGCTTCGCCAAACGATAGTCGGGTTTGCACAAGTCCGAAACTCACGTTGCGCGCAAATCACACTCGGCATCTAGAATGGTCCATAAGCCAACACTGTCACCATCATGTGAAACCCTGGCAACATCGCCGAGTAGTTGGCGATTGTAGCCAGAATCACTCCCAATGCGACACTGTCACCGCGTCCAGCGGGGGGCGGGACAGCTCTAGTGCTGAGAGGAAAACTGTGCCGAACGCGCTCATCACCGGCGTCACAGGTCAGGATGGCCTATATCTGTCGGAACTTCTCCATCAGAACGGCTACCGGGTGTTCGGCCTGGTTCGCGGGCAGAACAATCCCAAGGCGGCCATGCTGGCCGAGACATGCCCATTTGTCGAGGTGCTGAGCGGAAACTTGCTGGACCTGTCGAGCGTTGTGAGAGCAGTCACATACGCCGAACCAGACGAGGTCTACAACCTCGGCGCGGTGTCCTTTGTCGCCTACTCTTGGCAGAACGCCCGCCTCACCACTGACGTCACCGGCGGCGGGGTGCTGAACATGCTGGAAGCGGTCCGCTTCTACCAGGACAACACCGGCCGTCCAGTGCGGTTCTACCAGGCGTCGAGTTCGGAAATGTTCGGCAAGGTGCAGGAAGTCCCGCAGCGCGAGACGACGCTGCTCTGGCCGCGGTCACCATACGGGGTGGCCAAAGTGTTCGGCCACTACATGACGATCAACTACCGCGAGTCATACGGAATGCACGCAAGCTCGGGAATCTTGTTCAACCACGAATCACCCCGGCGTGGACCGGAGTTCGTCACCCGGAAGATCGCGCAAGCTGTCGCGCGCATCAGTCTCGGGTTGCAGGACAAGATCGTGCTGGGCAACCTGGACGCCAAACGCGACTGGGGTTTCGCTGGCGACTACGTGCGCGCGATGTGGCTGATGCTGCAGCAGGACAAGGCCGACGACTACGTGATCTCCACCGGCGAGACGCATTCGATCCGCGATCTGCTCGACATCGCTTTCGCCGAGATCGGAATCGACGACTGGGAACCCTTCGTGGAAGTCGACGAGCGCTTCATGCGCCCGGCCGAGGTCGACCTGCTGATGGGCGACTCCTCGAAAGCGCAACAACAATTGGGCTGGAAACCCAGCGTGTCGTTCCCGGAGTTGGTGCAGATGATGGTCCACGCGGACATCGACGACCAGCGGAAGCGAGCATCCGATCACCGATGACGGGCAACGAACGGAAGGCACTGGTGACCGGCGCCGCCGGACAGGACGGTACGTTCCTCAGCCGCGAGCTCAGCGCCAGCGGCTGGCAGACCGTGGGCGTGGTGGCCCCCGAGGGGATCACCCACCCGAATGCCGATGAGCTATCGCGGCTTCCCGGTGTGTCGCTGCGTGAACTCGATCTCTCCGACGCCGGCGATTGTCGGCAGTTGATCGCCGACGTCCGCCCCGATGCGGTGTTCCATCTG
Organism: Mycobacterium sp.; assembly: GCF_049683355.1. GTDB lineage: Bacteria > Actinomycetota > Actinomycetes > Mycobacteriales > Mycobacteriaceae > Mycobacterium. Next base: position 9,527 of record NZ_JBAUJB010000072.1, on the reverse strand, counting down.
GCCGGTGTCTCCTCGGTGGCATCCTCGTGGGAATCCCCGGTCGAGACCGCGCAGGTCAACGCTGTGGCCTCTACTGCTCTGATGGCCGAATCCTTGGAGCTGACCAACCGAGGCGGACACGAGGTGAGGTTCGTCAACGCGTCCAGCGGGGAGATCTTCGCCGGGGCGGGCACGACTCCTCAGGACGAATCCACCAGGATCTGCCCGGTCTCGCCCTACGGCGCCACCAAGGCGATGGCGCACACGATGGGTGCAGCACTGCGCAGCCGGGGCCTTCGACTGAGCAACGCAATCCTGTTCAACCACGAGTCCCCGCTGCGTTCAGCCACGTTCGTCACCCGCAAGATCACCTCCGGTGTCGCCGCGATCGCCGCCGGTAAGCAGCACACGCTGCGCCTGGGGAATCTCGAAGCACGCCGCGATTGGGGCTGGGCACCCGACTACGTCGACTGCATGATCCGGATGGCCGCGCACGACACGCCCGACGATTTCGTGGTCGCCAGCGGCGAGGCGCACTCCGTTCGCGACTTCGTCGCCGCCGCCTTCTCCGCCGCCGGGATCGACGACTGGAAAGACCATGTCGAGGTCGACAGCACGCTGGTACGTCCCGCCGACGCCGTCGAGCTCGTGGGTGACGCCACCAAGGCGCGCCGCGAATTGGGCTGGCGCCCCACGAAGTCCTTCACACAGTTGGTCGCCGCGATGGTCCAGTTCGACCTGGCGCTGCTCGGTCGGACGGGACGTGCGACCGGCGGCGCGACGGAAGTGAAACCATGACCGACCAATATCGCTCCACCCGAAAAGAGCAGCTCGGCGAAAGGCTGTTCAACTACCTGGTCACCCACATTCCGTCGCACACCATCAGGCAGGCATTCCTGCGCTTCTTCGGCGTGACGATCGGCCGCGACGCCTCGATCATGATGGGCACCACAATATTCGGACTCACCCGTTTGACCATCGGCAACAACTGCTCGATCGGATTCGACGTCCTGCTCGACGCGCGTGGCGGGCTGACCATCGACGACGACGTCGTGTTGGCCTCCGATGTCCAGATCATCACCGGTAAGCACCTCATCGACAGCGACGACTTCGACATCGAACTACGCCCGGTCCACATCAAACACCACGCCTGGATCGCCAGCCGCGCCACCGTGCTGCAGGACGTGACGATCGGTGTCGGCGGGGTCGTCGGCGCCTGTTCAATGGTCATCGCCGACGTGGACGACATGTCCGTCGTCGCCGGAATCCCGGCCAAGCCCAGGACGAAACGCGAATCCGCGCTTTCCTACCATCCAAAATTTCGGCCGTTGTTGTACTGAGCAAGGGGCCACCGATGAATATCGACGCCATGACCACGAGCGGGGACCGGGCGGGCCCCGCCGCGACCTCTCCTCTGAGCGGCACCCGGTTGATCTATGTGTCCCCCGCGCCCGGGCGAAGCGGGGTTGGAGACTACGCCCAGGACTTCGTCGATCAGATCCGGCCCCACTTCCGCGAGGTGACCGAATACTGGATCTCCTCCGACGGTGACGAAACGTTCACCGGCGTCCTGTCCGACGTGCGGCAGATCCGTCGGTTGGCGAAGCAGCAGTCCGCGGCCGGCCCGGTCGTGGTGCATTTCGAACAGAGCGCCGGATCGCTGGCGCCGTTCTGGGGTTCGATTCTGCCGCGGTCCATCCCGGTGACCGCCACCGTGCATGACGCCCCCCAGCCGGTGTGGTGGCCGTTCAAGACGCGGTTGTTGACGCGCCACCGCCTGCTGCACCACGGCGCCCACTATCCGCTGCGGCCCGCCATCAACGCATTGCAACGGCGCGTCTCCAACGGCCGGATCGTGTTCACTCTCACCTCCATCGGAGCAGACAACTACCAGGCGCGCCAGCCCGGCTGCGATGCACGGGCCTCCCGGATCTTCATCCCGCCACGGCCCCCGATCCGTCCGCTGACCGACCGGCCGATGGCCGTCGGGATGTTCGGCCACGTCTACAAGGGCAAAGGCTTCGATCTGGCCGAGCGGCTGCGGGAGCTTCTCGACGACGACATCGAGATCGTGCTGGCCGGCCGTGGCACCGCGGCGTTGCCCGCGCGGCCCGGCGTCCGCGTGCTCGGCGAGGTCAACGGACCCGACGAGGATGCGTTCTTCGATTCGATCCGTTTCCTGATCGTCCCGTACTCGAAGGACAACCGCTACGGGAAGGCCTACGCCGCTTCCAGTGCCGTGACCCGTTCGTTCGCGTACGGAACACCGATCATCTGCATCCTCGACGGGTCCCTGACCGAGACTGCCACCGAGGGCGGCGCCCTCAGCGTCGACGGCGGGATCGACGCGATCGCGCGCAAAGCCAACGCGGCCGTCGGCGACGACGACACCCTGCGCAAGCTCGCCGTCGAGGTCGCCGGCCTGCAGCAGGAACGGACACTGGAGCGCTGTGTCGTGCCGTTCCTGCAGGCGTGGGTAGAGATCAGCCAGTGCAGGACCTGAGAGCCAGGGCCGCCGACAGCCGCGCGTTCCGCGCCGCGCTGGCGTCCTTCTGGAACTACAGCAGCCGAGTGGTCGGCCTTGGCTGGACCGCGCTGCTGATCGGCAACCTCGGAATCGCCGACTACGGCCAATACGCCATCGCGGTGGCAGCCGCGGCCATCATCAATGCCGCCATCGACAACGCCTTCTACGTTCGGTCGCTGCGCGTCGACGAGCACCGTTACGAACGCGAGCGGTCCGCCCGGGTGATGTTCGGGGTCGGCGTCGCGGTGGTCGGGGTGTTGTGCTTCCAACAGTGGTACATCGTCGGATTCGCGATCATCGTCGCAGCTGGCGAACTACTGTTCAACACCTTCAAAAGCCAGTACCTGCGGCAGAGCCGACCCGATACCGCCATGCGCTTCGACGCAGTCAGACAACTGACGAGCATCGCGCTGGGCGCGGTCGCAATCATGTTCGCCGGGGCCGGACTTCATGCGGCGTCGTGGCTGTATGTCGCCCCGTACCTTGTCGTCCTGCTGGTATGCCTGCGCTACATTCCCGGCGGAAAGCCCGCCGCGCCAGGCGGGCTCCGCGAGTTCGGCATGCTGTCCGCTGAAGCGTTCGCCGCCGCCATCTACTCCCAGGGCGATCTGCTGGTCCTCGGCGCCCTTGCCGGCGAACGCGTGGCCGGGCTCTACTCAGTGGCGCTGGTCACCGGCCTCGCCATCTCGATGATCGGACAGAACTTCGCGAACACCTACATCGATGTGCTGCGCGCCGCGAAAGGGCATCTGAGCTCGGCACCACCAGCCAAGCACCTCATCCGGGTGGCATTGCTGACCGGCGGGGCCATGGCCACAATCGGAATCGGCATCCTGATCTGGGGCCGCGCCGACGAAGTGGCCATCGTCATGCTGATCATGTCGACTTGGGTGTTCGCGCGGTCGATCAATCACGCGTTCATCGTCATCCTGTTCCTCCAACGCCGTGACGGGCTGCGGGTCCGGTCCACCGCCACCGCGGCCGCAGCCAAGATCGCGCTGCTGTTTCCCGCCATCCACCTGCTCGGCGCCTACGGCGCCGCGATCACGTGTGTGGTGTGCGAGTTGACGCTGCTCGCCTGGTACCGACACGCCATCTATAAGTCGGGCGCCGGCAGCGTCCCCGAGGAAGAGGTGCTCCGGCCATGATCGCCACCTTCGTGCTTCCCAAGGACCCCAGCCATGAGTCCACCGGCGACCTGACGATGGCGAAACTGGTCATGGAGCTAGCCCAAGAGTCGTTCCAGACCAAGGTGATCTGCCTGTCGACGAAACCGCAATCCACCACCGACGGCCACATTCGCGTGCCCAAAGAGAACCCCCGCACCGGGCGGATACTGGCCAAGAGCCTGCGGCGAGGGCGCAGCCTGGTGCACACCCGGTTTGCCTTGGACGGCCTGGTGCAGGCGATCGACGCCAGCGACAGCGACGTCTACGTCGCCGACCACAGCTATATGGCAGAAGCCGTACTGGCGTCGAACCAGTTTCAGAGCCACGGCGACGGGACCTCCAATCTCGCGGTGAGCACCGTTGTACCCGAAGCCCTGGTGTGGCGCGCGACGCGAGGGCTCGTCGGGCGCATCGACGCGCGCCGCATCACCCGCGACGAGGTCCGGGTGGCCAGACGGGCATACACCGTGGGCACCTACGACCTGGCCGAAGCGCAGTTCTACCGCAGCCAGGGGATACCGCGCTCGCACTGGCTGGATCTGACCCTGCCGCCCAAGGAGAAGATCCCGGTCGACCAGTCCGGCCGCATCCTGGTCTTCGTCGGCGATCGCCGCTGGGCGCCCAACCAAGAGGCCTTCGAGACGCTCGTTCGATGGTGGCCGCAGATCTCCGAAGGGATCACCGATGCACGGCTTTTCGTCGTCGGCGCGGCGGATCCCAGTGCCAAACCACAGCAACTGCCCCCGGGCATGCAGGACGTCGGGTTCGTCGATGACCTCGATGCGCTGCTGTCGCGATGCCGCGCGCTGGTCGCCCCGATCAAGACCGGTGGCGGGGTCCGGGTCAAGATCCTCGACACCGTCTGCCGCGGTCTCCCGGTGGTGGGCACCACGGCGGCGGTGGGTTCGCTCGGCGATGTGTTCGGCATCGACAAGATCGATGAAGATCGAGCATTCGCGGACAGATGCCGGCAGTATCTGCTCGACCGGACGTCGGCTACCGCAGACGGCGAAGCGTTGTATGCCAAGAACGCGGCACGGTGGCAGGCCGGTAAGCCGCATGCCGCGGTCCACGATTGGCTGAAACCATGAGCAACCCCGACCGAACGCGGGGGCGGGCGTTGTCGACCGCGGTCCTCGGCGCCTCGGCAGGGCTCACCATACTCGCGACGGTGCTGATGACTCGCGACGCCCAGGTTGTCCAAGTCGCGGGCTTCGCGCTGTTGCTCCTGGTGGCCGGCCTCGCGGTGACGGTGCTGCAGCCACGGCTGATCTACGCGTCGATGGCCTTCACCCTCGGCGCCATACCGTTCGGCATCATCCCCGGCGTCGGGCAGCCGATCATTTTTGTCCTCGCCGTTGCGGTGTGGGGCGCTGTTCTCACCCATCCGATCGCCCAGACCCGCACCAGCCCACTGGAATTCGCTGTCTTCACATTGGTTGTCGTATCCCTGATATCGGTGGTCGTCACCGGTGACGGCGCCGTGCATCTGATCGAATTCGCCAAATGGCTGCTCGCCACCTCGATCGTCTTCGCCCTGCTGCGCCTCGACCATGACGACCTGCGCCTGTTCGGGCTGTGGTTCGTCCACGGCGTCGCCATCGCGGCAGGGTTCGCTCTTGCCGTGTTCTTCCTAGACAAGGCCGGCACGACACTCAACTACCTGTCGATCATCGGCTACGGCCGTACCGGCACGATCGGGACACACCTGCGGTTCTACGTGATGGACAACAGCACCGTGGTCCGGCTTACCGGAACGTATGTGGACCCCAACGCCGCAGGCATCTTCCTGCTGGTCGGACTGGCGCTGGCAGTGGCGATGCTGCGGGGCTGGCATCGGCTGCTGCTGGGCGGAGTGATCTTGAGCGCACTGATCATCACGTTGAGCAGATCCGCGATCTTCTCGGTGCTCGTCGCGATCGTGCTGCTGCTGATATTTCAGAAGATGAGTCTGGACAAGAAGACCGCCGCACTCGCAGCGTCCCTAGTGACAGCAGCCGTGCTGATGACCGTTCCGGCGGTCTACAGCAGGATCTTCGATTCGTTCTCGTCCTCGGACAAGGGCTCCACCGACCGGGCCGACGCACTGGCCAACTATCTGGACTCGATGGCCGGGTACTGGTGGTTCGGCCGAGGATGGGGAATCCCCGAGTTCACCGACGAGGTGGTCGGCTACGAGACCAACTACGTAGCCAACAGCCCACTGCTCGCGGTGTACCGCGGCGGGTTATTTGTCGGGGCGGCGTTTCTCGCCGTCTTGATCGTCGCCGCCGTGCTCGCTTACCGGAGGTCCAGACGCGAACCCTGGGAGACCGGTGTGATCGGCGCGGCATTCGTGGCCTTCGCGCTGGTAGGTCTGCAACTCGATTTTCCCATCGTCACCCACACTCCGCTGACGATGGTCTTCAGCGTGTTCGTCGTCTTCCTGATCGCGAACCCGATAGACCCCCTCCCCCGTTCACCCGAGCCGGTCACAACGACGGCCCCGAAACAAGGGCTGGCAGCGTATGGCTGATTCACTCGACGAAACCCGGCACCTACGCACCGATCCGGCTACGCCGTCCGGCGACGCCCGAATCCCCCTGCCCACCGACGAAGCACCCAAACGGCTCAAACCCGCTCTGCGACTGGCCGGGCTGGAAGGTCCACGCGGTGTCGGATGCCTGTCGGTGGTGTTGGTGCATGTCGCCGTCTACTTCACTCCGAACGTGCTGGCCACGACGCGGCTCGACTTCCTCGGCCAGGCGCTCACGTTCTTCTTCGTATTGTCCGGATTCTTGTTGTACATGCCCTACGTGAAGCGGCTCCAGCAGGGCGGCGAGATACCAGACACCCGGGAGTATTTGCGCCACCGGATATTACGCGTCTTCCCCGCCTACCTGGTGATCTTCCTCATCGCCAACTTCGCGCTCCGTGCAGTGTATGTCGAGAACCCGTTCGCGCACTCGGGTGACCCCGGCGAGGGAGCCGGGATGATCACCGATCCCCTGAAACTGCTCGCACAGTTGACGCTCACACAGTCCCTCTTCCCGTGGACGCTGCAGACGGGCATCAGCCCGAGCTGGTCGCTGACCACCGAGTTCGGCTTCTATCTGACGCTACCGCTGCTGGGGATCGCCTTGTTCTCCTGCCGCGCCAGGATCAACCGTCCCCTGCGGGCCGCGATGTGGCCGGCGATCGCGTTACTTGGGCTAGGTGTCGTCACCAACACCATCGTCGGATGGCTGCAACTCTCGCACTATTCCGACAACCCGCTGCGGGGCTATTGGGGCGACAACTGGGTTGCGGTGCTCTCCCGCAGCTTCCTCGCGTTGAGCGACACCTTTGCCTTCGGCATGATCGCTGCGATCATCTATGTCGCGCTGGTCGGCGGCAAGTGGGATCGGGTGTCGACGGGACGACTCCAATTGACCACTGCGGCAGTGATGGTCGCTGGACTGCTGGTGTCGTTCGTGTTGTTCGCCACCTATCCTCACTATCTTTCCACCGTATTCGCCTTGGCCTCGGGGGCATTCATCCTGCTGATCGTTGCTCCCCTGGCGCGCGGAGAACGCTCAGGCATCGCCAACGTGACGGACTGGCGACCCATTCGATACATCGGCAAAATCTCGCTGTCCGCCTATCTGTGGCACTATCCGATCCTGATCCTCGTTGAGAGAGCAGGTTTGTCCGTACCGGACAACGCTTTCGGCATAGCGGTCGCCTTCGTGATCGTCTCAGCTCTGACCATCGCGGCGGCATCTGTCACCTACCGGTGGGTCGAGGTGCCCGCCATGAGGTTGCGGTGATCGACGCATGGATGGGTTCAGGCCACAGCTAGGCCGCCGCGAGTTCCTGGCCGCGACAGCGCTGGCGGGAGCCCAGATCGTCGGCTGCTCCTCGCCGACCAACCAAACGGAGATCGCCGAGCAGTCGCCCAGCGGCGCGCGGCGCTCGACCCCGGTCGGTTTCGCCCTCGGCTCCACGGTGCTGTGGGCGACCGAAGACGAACTGCAGACCACCATGGACCAGGTGGCCGACGCCGGCGCCACCTGGATCAGGTTCGACGTCTCGTGGACATTCGGCGAGCCGACCCCGGGTCAACTTGACTGGACGGCGAGCGACCGGGTCGTCGAGGCCGCCACCAATCGGAATCTGCAGATACTTGCCACGGTGACGAACTCCCCGGCGTGGGCCGCGCAGAACGCACTCCGGCAGACCAGCCGGCCGGCCGTCCCCGCGCGGTACGCGGAGTTCGCCGGCGAAGTCGCCGGCCACTACGCCGGAGATGTGCAGCACTACGAGATATGGAACGAGCCCAACGGTCGGCTCTTCTTCGAGCCGGACCCTGATCCGGCCATCTACACCGCGATGGTCCGCGAGGCCTACGCCGCGATCAAGTCTGTGGACCCCGGGGCCGTGGTCGTCGCGGGATCCCTCGGCGCGACAAACCCGACGCCAGGCAACATCGCGCCCGTCGAGTTCCTGAGCCAGATGTATGCCGCGGGCGTAGCCGGCAGCTTCGACGCATTGTCCTACCACCCTTATGATTTCGTCGCCCCGCTCGCGGTGGGGGCGCTGCACCCCAATTCGCCCACGCAGCAGATGGTGGCCATGCGCGAGTTGATGGCAGCGAACGGAGACGGCGGAAAGACGATCTGGCTCACCGAGTACGGTGCCCCGAGCAGCGTGGTGGGACCGGACCGCCAGGCCACCCTCGTCGTCGATTCGGTCCGGCAATGGCCCGAGGTCAGCTTGAGCGGCCCATTCTTCGTGTACGCACTGCGCGACAGCGGAACCGACCCCACCGATCCGCACACCGGGTTCGGTCTGATCGCCACGGACTCGACGCCCAAGCCCGCCTTCAACGCCCTGAAGGCCGCACAGAACGCGGGTAACCCGGCGCGAGAGCTATTCACGGAATTCGCCGCGGTGCCCGACGAGTCCCTCGGGCTCGCGGTTACTCCAGTATTCTCGGTGTCCGGTGGCCACGGTCAGCAATTCGAGCGCGGGACCCGCTACCTGACTCCAGGCGGGTACTTCAATTCGCCACCGGCGGTGGCGGCACTGGCCAGGGAGTGGCAGATCGCACCGATCAGCGAGTTCACCGACGGCTACCAGGACTTCGCCGTGCCGGACGGGGCGCGAATCTTCTCCAGCCAGGCCACCGGCACCCACATCGTCCTGGGGGCGATCCTGGCGGCCTGGGAGCCGCGACTCGGTCTGGCAGTATCCGACGAGTACGAACTGCACGAAGGGACATCGCCTCGCCGTGCAGTCGACTTCGAACACGGCTGGATCACGTGGGCACCAGGTGTGGGCGCTGTCGTCGAGGTTCGATGAGCCCTCGGCGGCGGTGGGGGCCGTCCGGCAGTGGCAGTGCTCGACACCATGCCAGCAACCCATAATGGCTTCACTAGCAATCCCGGGATCAACGCCTGGCGACCCGGCGCGGCGCCGCACCTCGACCGCGCACAAAGAAGCCCAACTCGACAATCAACGCCGCCGCAGTGTGAGGCAGATCTCGTCACATCTAAGTAACAGACTCATTGCTAGCAATCGCCTGACGCACCAGCCGTAGTTTACTAATCCGCCTTTAACACTCATTTTCACCTGACGTCAATAGCTCATAGCAATGGCAAGAGGCTTTGCCTGAGGCTCTGCTCGTACTGGAACAGCTACACGATGACGCCGTTAGCCAGCCACCTTCAGGTCGCAGTCACACCTGAGGTGGAAGAGGCCCTTCTATCCCGCTTTCCGCACTTGTGGTGCCTGTTTTGGCTCCCCCATCGGCCTGGGCTTGTGATCAGGCACTGGTGTAGGCGGTGTGCGGGATGTCGAGCAGGTCGAGCACGAGGGCTTGTAGCTCGCTG
>NZ_JBAUJB010000071.1:0-1855 GCF_049683355.1 Mycobacterium sp. | reverse complement strand
GATGAAGCCGCTCACTTACGTCATGGGCCAGGCACCCGGGAACGTGATCGCGCTGATCCAGAACGGCAGGGTCGTCGACTCTGCGCACTTCGTCGACGGCGAGGCGAATCCGTTGCCGCCCGAGGCCGTCGCAACGATCGAGAACCTGCCGTCGCTGGGCGCGGAGCCGCACACCGTCAAGTTGCCCGGCCTGGATTGGTACCGAATGGTCAGCCACCCGGGTGACGGCGACGAGGTCCTGGTGACCGGGGTGTCACGGTCACCGGCGTGGGTGGCGATGGTGCGATCGACTGCTGTCGTCTCCGGGATGACAGTGCTTGCCCTGGTGATCGCGGCGCTGTTCACCGTCGCGATCGTCGGCGTCGCGTTGCGACCGCTTCGCCGTGTCGCCGCGACGGCCGCGGAGGTGGCGACACTTCCCCTCGACCGGGACAACCACGCGATCACAGTGCGGGTACCCGCAGGTGACACCGACCCCCGCACGGAGGTCGGGCTCGTCGGTGACACGCTCAACCGGCTGCTCGATCACGTCGAACACGCGCTGGCCGATGTCGCTGCATCCGACCGGCGCATGCGCCAGTTCGTCACCGACGCCAGCCACGAGCTTCGCACCCCGTTGGCCGCCATCCACGGCTATGCGCAGTTGACCCGGCAGGACAGTTCGGTGCTGCCGGAGACCACCGAGTACTCCCTGGCGCGCATCGAGGCCGAAACGCAGCGGATGCATGCGCTGGTCGCCGACCTGCTGCTGCTGGCCCGGCTCGACGAGGGCCAGGACCTGGACACCGCCGATGTGGACCTGACCGAGATCGTCGTCGACGCCGTCAACGACGCGGCGGTGTCCGCACCAGGGCATCGCTGGTTGGTCGAGACGCCCGACGGCGCGGTCTGGGTGCGCGGGGATCGGGCCCGGCTCCACCAGGCTCTTGCCAACCTGTTGTCCAACGCCCGGGTACACACGCCCGAAGGCACCACGGTGACCACCAGCCTCCTCGCGGACACCTCCGAGAACGGCGCCGGCCACGTGGTGCTGGCGGTTGCCGATGACGGACCCGGAATCGATCGTGAGTTGCTCCCACATCTGTTCGAGCGGTTCGTCCGTGCCGACAAATCGCGGTCGCGTCAGGCAGGGAGCTTCGGACTGGGCCTGTCGATCGCCGCGTCCATCGTCGAGGCGCACGGCGGGTCCGTAGGTGCCGATTGTGACTCTGGCACGACGACTTTCACGGTGCGATTGCCCGCAGCCGCCGTAGCCGTGCAATACGCACCGGTGTAGCCGCACGCGGCATCGGGAGGTCTCGCACAGACCGCACGGCCCCGATGGGGACGGCTGTGCAGGTTCCCTCACACCCGCGATGTGACCGGCGCCACGCTGCAGCCGCGGAATTGCGTCGTGATCGAAGCGGTTGAGCACGAGAGAACTGCTTCAACTTCGAAGCAATCAGACCGAGGAGGACATCATGAAGGCTCTCTACTACCGCACATACGGCAGCAGCGACGTACTGGAGTACGACGAACTCCGCCGGCCGGTTCCAGGACCGGGCCAGGTTCTGGTCAAGGTGGCCGGCACGGCGTTCAACCCGGTGGACGCCGGTATCCGCGGCGGCTACCTGTCGGAGGTCTACGACATCGAGTTCCCGCACAGCCCGGGCATCGATCTGGCCGGGACCATCGCCGAACTCGGTTAGGACGTCGAGGGCTGGAACGTCGGCGATGCGGTCGTCGCGATGCTGCCGCTGGATGCCGACGGTGCCGCCGCGGAGTATGTGCTCGCTCCGGCCGGTGTACTGGCCGCCGCCCCGAACTCGGTGGCGTTGGTCGACGCGGCGGCGCTCCCGGTGACGGGACTGACGGC
>NZ_JBAUJB010000070.1:0-12745 GCF_049683355.1 Mycobacterium sp. | reverse complement strand
GGGCGCACCTACGCGGGTGCCCCCGTCCGGCTGGCGGCGCTGGAGCTGACCGCGCTGCAGGCCGCGGTCGCCGCGGCGGTGTCCAGTGGAGCCACCGGTCTGGAGGCCGCCGTGCTGGCGGGAGGATCGGCAGAAGACCCCGGCGTCGCCGCGGTGCACGAGCTCTCCGGCGATGCCGTGATCATCGTGACCGACCGGGCCGGCGCGGTGCTTGCGTGACCGAATTCCGTTCCGGCTTCGTCTGTTTCGTCGGCAGGCCGAACACCGGCAAGTCCACGCTGACCAACGCGCTCGTCGGCATCAAGGTGGCGATCACGTCGAACCGGCCGCAGACCACCCGGCACACCATCCGCGGCATCGTGCACCGCGACGACTTCCAGATCGTGCTGGTCGACACTCCCGGCCTGCACCGCCCCCGCACGCTTCTCGGTCAGCGCCTCAACGACCTCGTCAAAGGCACCTACTCGGAGGTCGACGTGATCGGGTTGTGCATCCCCGCCGACGAGAAGATCGGGCCCGGGGACCGGTGGATTCTCGAGCAGATCCGCGCGGTCGCACCGAGGACGACGCTGGTGGCGGTGGTTACCAAGATGGACAAGGTGTCCAAGGAACAGGTCGCCGGGCAGCTGATGGCCGTCGGCGAGTTGGTCGGGCCCGACACCGAGATCGTCCCGGTGTCGGCGACGTCCGGGACACAACTCGACGTGCTGATCGACGTGCTGGTCGCCCAGCTTCCGCCGGGCCCGGCGTTCTACCCCGACGGCGAGCTCACCGACGAACCCGAGGAAACGCTGATCGCGGAACTGATCCGGGAGGCGGCGCTCGAGGGGGTCCGCGACGAGTTACCGCACTCGCTGGCCGTGGTCATCGAGGAGATGGAGTTGCGCCCGGGCCGCCCGGAAGACCAGCCTCTCGTCGACGTCCACGCCATCCTCTTCGTCGAGCGCGACTCCCAGAAGGGCATCGTGATCGGTAAGGGCGGTGAGCGGCTACGTGAGGTGGGAACCGCGGCCCGGACCCAGATCGAGAAGCTGCTCGGCACGAAGGTCTACCTGGATCTGCGGGTCAAGATCGCGAAGAACTGGCAGCGGGATCCCAAGCAGCTGGGACGTCTGGGCTTCTAGGGCCAGCTGAGCGCTAGCCGGGCTGGCCGTACACCGCCACCACCACGGAGCGGTCCCAGCTGTTCTCCGACCACACCCCGATCTCGGTGTTGGCGCAGTTCGACATGATGGCCATGTAGTCCGGCCGGTAGTACCACTGGTTCATGATCTCGACGCCGCTGATGGCCAGCGCCGGGTTGATCGCCACGGTCTCGGAGACCGTACCCACGAACCCCGCGCGGTTCGCCCGATCCTGCGCGGTCGACCCGTCGGAGCCGATGTCGCCGTTCAGGGCGCGGTTTCGGAGCACGTCGTTGGTGTGCCACTGCGCGGCCAGCCGGAGCTGGGGGTTGATCTTGATCTCGGTCTCGCAGTCGTTGCGATGCTGGATCGTGTAGACGTTGACGACCACGCTCTCGTTGAGCCGCCGATTGTCGGCGTTGGCGGCCGGGATGCCGGCGATCGCGGCGCCGACGAGCACCACCGCGGGTAGAGCGCGCACGATCTTGCTGCTGGTCACAGCGGGGACTTTACGCGACCTCGTCGGCCATCGAGGGCGGAGCGGGCAGATTCGTGGCCTGCTCCGGCGCGATCTGGGGGCGCGGTTCCCACCAGTTCTGCGGTTGCCGGGCCGCCCAGCCGTTGATGGCCTCCAGTGCGGCGGCCAGCGACACCAGCAGCGGTTCACTGTGCGCCGGGCCCATCAACTGCACCCCGATCGGCAGGCCGTCGGAGGTGAACCCGGCGGGCACGTTGATCGACGGCCAGCCGAGCAGATTCCACGGCCACGTCGCCGGGCAGGCGCGGATCATCGCCCGGTCGGTGGCCAGCCCGCTGAGCTGGTCGAACGCCTCCACCTTCGGCGCGGGCTGGGCGGTGGTGGGGGCGAGGACGACGTCGGCGAGGTTGAAGATCCAGCCGATCCGCCGCTGCGAGGCCGATTCGTGTGCGCGGGCTTTGCGCAGCACGTCCTCGGACAGCAGCCGACCCATTCGGGCATTGGACCGGGTGCGTTTGTCCAGCGTCACGCCGTAGCCCAGCCGCTCGATCCACTCCGGGATACCGGCGGTGGAGCGGGCCAGGAAGTTCCACGACATCCGCAGGTCGTAGTCCGGGTCGGCCGAGATGATCGTGTGGCCGAGTTGTTCGAGCTGACCGGCCATCGCCTGTAACGCGGAACTGTGCTCGGGGTGCAAGGTGGGCCGGAACCCCGTGAACGCGAACTTGGTGGACAGCGCGATACGAAGTGGCCCCGGCGCGCGCGACACGTAGTCCGACGCCTGGATCCGGGGCGGCTTGTGCAGGTCGCCGGGGGCGTTGCCGGATGCGGCGTCGAGCACCAGCGCGGCGTCGGCCACGGTGCGGGCCAGCACCCCGTTGACGGTGATGCCGTTGAACGCCTCGGGCAGCGGCCAGGTGGAGATCCGGCCCCGCTGCGGCTTGATGCCGACGAGGTGGGTCCAGGCCGCCGGGATTCGCACGCTGCCGGCACCGTCGGACCCGATCGCGGCGGCCACCAGGCCGGCCGCCACGGCGGCGGCGCTGCCGCCGGACGATCCGCCCGGGGTGTGCTCCCTCGACCAGGGGTTGCGGGTGTGTCCGAAGCCGGGGCCGCTGGTGAACGGCCACTGCCCCAACTCGCAGGTGTTGGTTTTCCCGACGATCACCGCGCCGGCGGCGCGCAGCCGGCGGACCACCTCGGAGTCGGCGTCGGCGACCCGCACCCTGCCCTCGGTGCCGAACCGGGTGGGCACGCCGGCGACGTCGACGTCGTCTTTGACCGCGATCGGGATGCCCAGCAGCGGGAACTGCGAAATGTCCTGGCCCGCCTGGCGCTTGCGGTCGGCGGCGGCGGCATCGGCGACGGCCTGGTCGGCCAGCACCACTCGGAAGGCGTTCAGGGTGTCCTGGCTCGCCTCGATGGCTTCCAGCGATCTGCGCACCAGCTCCTCGGACGTGGAACTCCCGCTCGCCAGCTGGTAGAGCTGGTGAGTCAGGGTGGGGAACCTGGCGGCGGATCGATCGCGGCGGGGAGGAGTCTTTGCCATCACTTACGAGAGTATCGGCGCTGCGGACCGGTTTTAGTCGGTTGGCAATGCCAGACTGGTCGAATGCGTCTGTACCGGGATCGTGCTGTGGTGTTACGCCAGCACAAGCTCGGCGAAGCCGACCGCATCGTGAGCCTGCTCACGCGCGATCACGGTTTGGTGCGGGCGGTGGCCAAGGGGGTGCGGCGCACCCGAAGCAAGTTCGGGGCGAGGCTGGAACCGTTCGCGCACATCGATGTTCAGCTGCATCCGGGCCGTAATCTCGACATCGTCACCCAGGTCCAGGCGATCGACGCGTTCGCCTCGGACATCGTGTCCGACTACGGCCGCTACACCTGCGCCTGCGCGGTGCTCGAAACCGCCGAGCGGCTGGCGGGGGAGGAGCGGGCCCCGGCGCCCGCGCTGCACCGGCTGACGGTGGCGGCGCTGCGCGCGGTGGCCGACGGCAACCGCCCCCGCGAGCTCGTCCTGGACGCCTACCTGCTGCGTGCGATGGGCATCACCGGGTGGGCCCCAGCGCTGACCGAGTGCGCCCGGTGCGCGACCCCCGGGCCGCACCGGGCGTTCCACGTCGCGGCGGGCGGGAGTGTGTGTGTGCACTGCCGGCCGTCCGGGTCGGTGACACCGCCGCAAGCCGTGCTGGACCTGATGGTCGCGCTCCACGACGGTGACTGGGAGCACGCACAGGCATCCGAGTCGCAGCACCGCAGCCAGGCCAGCGGGCTCGTCGCCGCGCACCTGCAGTGGCATCTGGAGCGGCAGCTTCGGACGTTGCCACTGGTCGAACGTGTGTACCGGGCTGAGCGGATGAGCAGTAGGGGTATCGGGCAGGATGAAGCGCATGGCCACCAAGCGGACGGGGAAGAACCGCTACCCGCAGCTGCCCCCGGCGCCTGACGACTACCCCAGCTTCCCGGACAAGTCGAGCTGGCCCGTCGTTTTCCCGGAGGTGCCGGCGCGCACCAACGGCAGATTCGCCCGCCCGCCGCAGCACACCTCCAAGGCCGCCGCACCGCAGATCCCGGCCGACCAGGTGCCCTCTCATGTCGCGGTGGTGATGGACGGCAACGGGCGGTGGGCCACCCAGCGGGGTCTGGGCCGCACCGAGGGTCACAAGATGGGCGAGGCGGTGCTGATCGACATCACGTGCGGGGCCATCGAGATCGGCGTCAAGCACCTGACGGTGTACGCGTTCTCCACCGAGAACTGGAAGCGCAGCACCGAGGAAGTCCGATTCCTGATGGGCTTCAACCGGGAGGTGGTGCGCCGGCGGCGGGAGAACCTCAACGACATGGGCGTGCGGATGCGCTGGGTCGGTTCCCGGCCCCGGATGTGGCGCAGCGTCATCAAGGAGTTCGACATCGCCGAGCAGATGACCGTCGACAACGACGTCATCACGATCAACTACTGCGTGAACTACGGCGGTCGCACCGAGATCGTGGAGGCGGCCCGCCAACTCGCGCAGGAAGCGGTGGACGGCAAGATCAACCCCGGTCGGATCAGCGAGGCGGCATTCGCCAAGCACCTGCACCGCTCCGACATCCCCGACGTCGACCTGTTCATCCGTACCTCGGGTGAGCAGCGGGCGAGCAACTTTCTGCTGTGGCAGGCGGCCTACGCCGAATACGTCTTCCAGGACAAGCTGTGGCCGGACTACGACCGCCGCGATCTGTGGGCGGCGTGCGAGGAATACGTGCACCGCAACCGGCGCTTCGGCAGAGCCGAATGATGTGCCTGAGCGGCAGAGCCGAATGATGTGCCTGAGCGGCAGAGCCGAATGATGTGCCTGAGCGGCAGAGCCGAATGATGTGCCTGAGCGGCAGAGCGTAGATGGAGCTGCACGATCGGCTCGCCGGGGTCCTCGGGGAGGTTCTGCCCGTCCAGCACGAGGACGACGGTGCGCTGACGGTGCAGCACGACGACACGTTCGCGTCGCTGCGGGTGGTCCCGATCGCCGAGGACCTCGAGTTGGTGTCGCTCACCCAGGTGCTGGCGTGGGATCTGCCGCTGGACAGCAAGATCCGCGCCCGCGTCGCCAAGCATGCGCACGACACCCTGCTCGGCACCGTGTCGCTGGTGCAGAAGATAGGCGCCCAGAAGGTCGGCCCCGAGAAGGCCCGTTCCAAGAAGACCGGTGACGTGCTGCTGCGCTACAACTTCCCGGCCGCGGGTCTCACCGACGACGCGCTGCGCACCCTGATCCTGATGGTGTTGGCCACCGGCACCGACGTCCGCCGCGCGCTGGTCGCCTGACCGGGCCGCGCGGGACTAGGGTCGCGGGTATGCGTACAGCACTGGTCATTGTCGGCGTGGTGGTCACTCTCGCCGGTCTGCTCTTCTTCTTCCAGGGCCTGGGGGCGGTGTCGGGGAGCCCGATGAGCAACACCACGACCTGGACCGTCCTCGGACCGATCATCGCGATCGTCGGCGTGATCGTCGCCGTCGCCGGATGGCGGGGTCTCAAGCGCTAGTTGTCTGCCGCCGCCGCGCATTTGCGGCACAGACCGAAGATCTCGATGGTGTGGCTGACGTCGGTGAAGCCGTGTTCGCGAGCGACCGCGGCGGCCCATTTCTCGACGTGGCCGCCATGGATCTCGATGGTGGATCCGCACGTCCGGCAGACCAGGTGGTGGTGGTGGTGCTCGGAGCACCGCCGGTACACCGACTCGCCGGTGTCGGTGCGCAGCGTGTCGACGGCGCCGGACGCGGCCATCTGCTGCAGTGTGCGGTAGACGGTGGTCAGCCCGATCCCCTCACCGCTGCGGCGCAGTTCGTCGTGCAACTCCTGGGCCGAGCGGAAGTCGTCGAGGTTGTCCAGTAACGCGGCGATGGCCGCGCGCTGGCGCGTCGCCCGCACGGCACCCGTCACTGCTGCTCCTCCCCGGCGTGGCTGACAGCTGCGATGACGATATCTGCCAGGTGGTGATCGACCAAGCGGTACAACACTTCCCGGCCCGACCGCGCGCCGTCGACCACGCCTGCGGCCTTGAGGATCCGCAGGTGCTGGCTCACCAGCGGCTGCGCGACGTTCAGCGCGTCGACGAGTTCGTGGACGCAGCGCGCCTCTTCGTGAAGCTGCAGCACGATGGCGATGCGTAGGGGCGACGCAAGGGCACGCAGCAGGTCGCCCGCGGTGTCGAGGACTTCGCGCGGTGGCAACTCGGGGGGCGGAGTGCCCGCTTCCAGCGCCGGGTCGTGCGCGTCCGGTGAGTCAGGCATAGTGGAAACGGTTTTCATTTGTTCCTACGATACATGCGAGACTGCGCATGTCAACCGAAGGGGCCCTCGCCCGCGCCCCGCGCACCCAACCGGCCTCGCTACGCTGTTGAGCCGTGGCTGCGTCCTCCTCGTCCTCCTCGATCATCGACACCGTTGCAAACCTGGCCAAACGCCGTGGGCTGGTTTACCAGTCCGGCGAGATCTACGGCGGGACCAAATCCGCCTGGGATTACGGTCCGCTCGGCGTCGAGCTCAAGGACAACATCAAGCGGCAGTGGTGGCGTTCGGTGGTCACCGGCCGTGACGATGTCGTCGGCCTGGACAGCGCGATCATTCTGCCGCGCCAGGTGTGGGTCGCGTCGGGTCACGTGGAGGTTTTCAACGACCCGCTGGTCGAGTGCCTGAACTGCCATAAGCGGCACCGCCAGGACCACATGCAGGAGAACTACGCCGCCAAGAAGGGCCTTGACGATCCAGATTCGGTTCCGATGGCCGACATCGTCTGCCCGGACTGCGGCACCAAGGGCCAGTGGACCGAGCCGCGCGACTTCAACATGATGCTCAAGACCTACCTCGGCCCGATCGAGACCGAGGAGGGCCTGCACTATCTGCGCCCGGAAACCGCGCAGGGGATCTTCGTCAACTTCGCCAACGTGGTCACCACGGCACGCAAGAAGCCGCCGTTCGGCATCGGCCAGATCGGCAAGAGCTTCCGCAACGAGATCACCCCGGGCAACTTCATCTTCCGCACCCGTGAGTTCGAGCAGATGGAGATGGAGTTCTTCGTCGAGCCGTCGACCGCCCCGGAGTGGCACAAGTACTGGATCGACACCCGGCTGGCCTGGTACGTCGACCTCGGCATCAACCGCGACAACCTGCGGCTCTACGACCATCCCAAGGAGAAGCTGTCGCACTACTCCGACGGCACCGTCGACATCGAGTACAAGTTCGGTTTCACCGGCAACCCGTGGGGTGAGCTCGAAGGCATCGCCAACCGCACCAACTTCGACCTGTCCACGCACGCAAAGCATTCCGGCGCGGACCTGTCGTTCTACGACCAGGCTTCCGACACCCGGTATGTGCCCTACGTGATCGAGCCGGCGGCCGGGCTGACGCGTTCGCTGATGGCGTTTCTGGTGGACGCCTATCACGAGGACGAGGCTCCCAACGCCAAGGGCGGTGTCGACAAGCGCACCGTGCTGAAGCTGGATCCGCGGTTGGCACCGGTCAAGGCGGCGGTGCTGCCGCTGTCGCGGCATGCCGACCTGTCGCCGAAAGCCCGGGACCTGGCCGCCGAACTGCGCACGTCGTGGAACATCGAGTTCGACGACGCCGGCGCGATCGGCCGGCGTTACCGCCGTCAGGACGAGATCGGCACGCCGTTCTGCGTGACGCTGGACTTCGATTCGCTCGACGATCATGCGGTGACGGTGCGCGAACGCGACGCCATGACCCAGGAGCGGGTGGCGATCTCGGAGGTCTCGGACTACCTGGCCGTCCGGCTCAAGGACTGCTGACTTTCCGCCGCGAGCAGACACGAACTCACCCCTTTTCACCCGAAAACAGGTGAGTTTGTGTCTGCTCGCGGTGCGAACGGGCTAGAAGCGGCCGCCGCCGCCGCTCATGCCGCCGCCTCCGCCACCGAAGCCGCCGCCCCCGAAGCCACCACCGAACCCGCCGCCGCCGAAGCCGCCGCGCAGTGCTCCGGAGAGCACGTTGCCGATGAGGATGCCGCCGATCACGGCACCCATCTGACCGCCGCCCCCGCGACCACCGCCGCCGTACGGTCCGTTGAAGTGCCGCTGGGCGGCGGAGACGTCGGCGTTGGCCAACGACTGTGCCTGGGCGGCCAGCGTCGCGGCGCCGTTGGCGTGGGCGGTGGCCTCGGCGAGGTTGGTGGCCCGCTTCTCCTGCGCGGCCTGCAGCTGGCGCACCGCCTCCGACAACCGGGTGCGCGCCTCGGGGCCGACGGCGCCGCGGCGGGTGTCGATGTAGTCCGACACCGAGCGCACCCGGGACTGCGCGTTGAACAGCGCCTGGTCGTAGGTGCGGCTGAGGCGCTCGGTGGTTTCCCGTTCGTGGGCGACTTCTTCGAGTAGTCGGTCCAACTCAGCGTCGGCCTGGGTCAGCCGGGTGAAGGCGCCCAGCGGGTCGGAGTTGCCCTCGCTCTGGGCATGAGCCACGGCCTGCACCGCGTCGTCGCGGGCGGAACTGAGCTCGGTGGCCACTGCGACGCCGCCCTGCGCGACCTGGGATCCTGCCTGGTTGATGCCGTTCTGGATGTCGGCGATCGCCGCGGGCAGGCCCGCCACCGCCCGGTTGATGTCGGTGCCCGCACTGTCCACGGCGTCGAGCAGCGTGCGCGCCTGACCGAGCGCCGCCTCGGCCGCGTGGATGGCGTCCACCAGACCGATCTGCCGGTTCGACGGGCGCGACACCAGGTCGCGGGCGGTGCCGATGTTCTGATCGGCGAACTCCAGCCGATGCTTGGCCTCGTCGACGTTGTCGGACACCGAGGCGAGGGCGGTCTCGGCGAACTGGGAGTGCAGCCGGGCAAGCGCCTGCTCGGCCGGGGCCAGCCGGGCCGTCAGGTCGACCATCTGCTGGGTCAGCTTGTCCAGGCGGCTGGGAGCGTTGATCACCAGGTCGCGCAGCGCGGCGAAGGACTCGCGCTGGGCCTCGAGTTCCTGATCTGCCCTGGCGGCGGCGACGATCACCCGCGTGAGCAGGTCGCGGCGCTGCTGCGGAGTCTCGGGCACCGCGTCGTCGAGGATCTGGCGCACGTTGAGCGCCTGCGCCAGCGTTGTCTTGGCGTTGGTCACCGCCCGGGTGAACGCTGCGGTGTCCTTTTCGCCGAATTCCTCGACCGCCAACGTCAATTCGTTCTCGCTGGTGCGCACCTCGTTGTCGACCTCGACGACGATCTTCTTGGACAGGTCGTCGAGCGCGTCGACGGACACCGACGCCAGCGCATTCGGGTCCGACGGGTCCACCCGCTGCGCGGCGGCGAACTCGGCCTCGCGCCGCTTGCGTTTGCGGCGCCGCTGCCACAGCACCAGCACCCCGACCGCCAGCGCGATCAGCCCGAGTAGCACGAGCATGCCCACCCAGCTGCCCGAACCGCCCGAGGGACCGGTGTCGGCCAGGCCGTCGGCGGCCGCGATCGCCGCGCCGGCCCAGTCGCCGGTGCGCAGCAGCGGTTCGACGTCGTTGCGCCGGACCTCGTCGATGTCGACGCCACCCAACGCCTCGGTGGGTGCCAGGAACGCATACGCCCGGTCCACGGTGGCCACCGCCAGGATCGCGTCCTGATCACCGAGATCGCTGCGCTGATAGGTGGATTCCGCCCATGCCTGCGCGTTCTGGCCGGCGAAGTCCTCGACGAACACCACCCACAGCCGGATGCGGCGCTCGTCGTAGAGCCTGTCGATCGCACTCTGCACCCGGGTTTCGCCGGCCGCGTTCAGGGCATCCGCGTCGTCGGTGATGTACGCCGGCAGCCGCAGGGGCGGCGCCGCGGCGGCACCGGGGGCCACCAGGGCGGCCGTGGTCAGGATCGCGACCAGCAGGCCGATGAGTCGGGCGATGCGCATACCCGTCAATGTAGTGCGCGATGGTGGTCAGGATCCGATCGGCGGTGCTGGCAGACTGTGCTTCGGTGAGCCCACGACTGCAGGACAGCTACGACGCGTTCGACCGCCGGCGTCTGGTGGTCGAACCGGCGAAGAGTGCCGCCTTGCCCGGCACCGCCGCTGAGCACCGCACCGATTTCGCCCGTGACCGCGCCCGGGTGCTGCACTCCGCCGCCCTGCGCCGGCTGGCCGACAAGACCCAGGTCGTCGGGCCCCGGCAGAGCGAAACCCCACGCACCCGGCTCACCCACTCGCTGGAGGTAGCGCAGATCGGCCGGGGGATGGCCGTCGGCCTGGGTGCCGACCCTGATCTCGTCGACCTGGCCGGGCTGGCTCACGACATCGGTCATCCGCCGTACGGGCACAACGGTGAGCGGGCACTCAACGAGCTCGCCGAGGTGTGCGGCGGGTTCGAGGGCAACGCGCAGAACTTCCGAATACTCACCCGGCTGGAACCCAAAGTGCTTGACACGCAGGGCGAGGAGCCGCGCAGCGCGGGGCTGAACCTGACCCGGGCCGCGCTGGACGCGGTGACGAAGTATCCGTGGTACCGGGCCCCGGAGGGCGGCAAGTTCGGCTTCTACGCCGACGACGCCGCGGCCGCGGCCTGGGTGCGCGGCGACGCGCCCGACCGACGGCCGTGCCTGGAAGCTCAGATCATGGACTGGGCCGACGACGTCGCCTATTCCGTGCACGACGTCGAGGACGGCGTCACCTCCGGACGGATCGACCTGCGGGTGCTGGCCGACGACGACGCGGTGAGTGCGCTGGGCCGGCTGGGCCAGTCCCACGGCATGGGCGGCGGCCTGGCGGCCGCGGACCTGGTCGAGGCCGCCGAGCGGCTGTCGCTGCTGCCCGCGGTGGCCGCCGTCGGCAAGTACGACGGCACGTTGGCGGCGTCGGTGGCGTTGAAGACCATGACCAGCGAGCTGGTGGGCCGGTTCGCGTCGTCTGCCATCGCAGCCACCCGCGCCGTGGCCGGCCCGGGTCGGTTGGTGCGGTACCGCGCAGACCTCGAAGTGCCCACCGTGGTGCGCGCCGAGGTGGCGGTGCTGAAGATCCTCGCGCTGCAGTTCATCATGTCCGACTCCCGGCACCTGGATCTGCAGGCGCAGCAGCGTGACCGGATCGACGCGGCGGTGCAGTTCATCCGTGCCGGGGCGCCGGCGACGCTGGACCCGCTGTTCGTCCCGGACTTCAACTCCGCCGCCGACGACGGCGCGCGGCTGCGGGTGGTGATCGACCAGGTGGCGTCCTACACCGAGGGTCGACTGGAGCGCCTCGAACCCGCGTAGCCGCTGTCGCCGCGGGCTCTAGACTGGCCGGGTGGCGGGCGACGGGACGCGGGGACGGGGCAGGATCCCTGATCGCGATATCGCCGCCATCCGTGACAAGGTCAACATCGAGGACCTTGTCGGCGAGTATGTCCAGCTGCGGCGCGCCGGGGCGGATTCGATGAAGGGGCTGTGTCCCTTCCACGACGAGAAATCCCCGTCGTTCCACGTCCGCCCCAACCATGGCCACTTCCACTGTTTCGGCTGTGGGGAGGGCGGCGACGCCTACGCCTTCCTGCAGAGGATCGAGCACGTCAGCTTCGTCGAGGCGGTCGAACTTCTCGCCGACCGCGTCGGCTACACCGTCACCTACACCGGGTCCTCCACCACCAACGTGCAACGTGATCGCAGCAGTCGCAGCCGGCTGCTGGCCGCCAACGCCGCCGCGCAGGAGTTCTATGCCGCCGCGCTGCAGTCCGAGGAAGCCGCCCCGGCGCGGCAGTACCTGACCGAGCGCAACTTCGACGCCGAGGCCGCTGGCCGGTTCGGCTGCGGGTTTGCGCCGTCGGGGTGGGATTCGCTGACAAAGCACCTGCTGCGCAAGGGTTTCGACTTCAAGGAACTCGAGGCGGCCGGTTTGTCCCGGGAGGGGCGGCGCGGACCGATGGACCGGTTCCACCGTCGGCTGCTGTGGCCGATCAGGGCAGGCGGCGGCGAGGTCATCGGGTTCGGCGCCCGGCGGATCTTCGACGACGACCAGATGGAAGCCAAGTACGTCAACACCCCCGAGACGGTGCTGTACAAGAAGTCGGCCGTGCTGTTCGGTCTCGACCTGGCCAGACGCGACATCGCCAAGGCGCACCGCGCCGTCGTCGTGGAGGGCTACACCGACGTGATGGCCATGCACCTGGCCGGTGAGGCCACGGCGGTCGCGTCCTGCGGCACCGCCTTCGGCGACGGCCACCTGGCGCTGCTGCGGCGGCTGATGATGGATGACAACTGGTACCGCGGCGAGCTGATCTTCGTCTTCGACGGTGACGCAGCCGGACAGGCGGCGGCCCTCAAGGCGTTCGACGGCGATCAGCAGGTGGCCGGAAAGTCTTTCGTGGCAATCGCGTCCGATGGCATGGATCCGTGTGATCTGCGGCTGAAGTCCGGTGACGGGGCGCTGCGGGACCTGGTGGCGCGCCGGATCCCGATGTTCGAGTTCGCGATCCGCAGCCTGATTCCCGACGGTGACGCCCTGGACAACGACCCGCAGGCACAGGTGGACGCGCTGCGCCGGTGCGTGCCACTGGTCGCCCAGATCCGCGACTACGCGCTGCGTGACGAATACGCCCGCCGCCTGGCGGGCTGGACGGGGTGGCGCGACGAGGGCCAGGTGCTCAGCCGGGTACGCGAAGAAGCGGGCAAGCGTGGGATGCCCGACCGGACGCGTCGTCGCGGCGCTCCCGAACCCGCTCCGGCAC
>NZ_JBAUJB010000069.1:0-2284 GCF_049683355.1 Mycobacterium sp. | reverse complement strand
ACGAGCTGTGGTCCTCGCGTCGCGCCGCGATCGACGCCGAATATGCGGTGCTGGCCAAGACGTTTCAGGCCGCCCACGGCCGCGAGCCGACCACCCCGGAATCGATCGCGATGTTCCAGCAGGCCACCTTGGCCACCCGCGACGCCAAGCACGAACCACGCTCACTGGCCGAACAACGCCAAGAATGGCGTACCCAAGCGGTCGGTCTGTTGGGCAGCGACGAGGCGGTCAACGCGATGATCGCCCGCTCACTGGCCGGGCGCACCACGACACCGGCCGAGGTCACCGACAGTTGGATCAAAGCGCGCGCCGCTCAAGTGATCGCCACCGTCTCCGCGGCGCGGGCCACCTGGAACCGCACCCATGTGTTGGCCGAAGCGTTGCGGGTGGTGCGGGTCACCGGGCACGCCGGAATCGACGGCATCGCCGAACTCATCACCGACGCCGCCTTGGCCGAACCGTTGAGCATCCGCCACGCGTGCAGTCCTGATACCGACCTCGGTGAGCCCGCCCGGCTGCGCCGCCGCGACGGCTCCAGCGTGTACCGCCAAGTCGGATCGCAGACCTACACCAGCCACGAAATCCTGGCCGCCGAACGCTCCATCCTGGCCGCCGCCGAGCTGCGCGATGGGCGCACCGTGCCCGCCGCCGACGTCGAGATTGAACTACTGGCCCAGGCCGCGCATCGGCGTGAACTCAACGCCGGCCAAGCCCAACTGGTCCGCGAGATGGCCTGCCGGGGTCAGCGGGTCATGCTCGCGCTGGCCCCCGCCGGGTCGGGAAAAACCACCGCCATGGCCGCGCTCGCGCGGTCCTGGGAAGGTGCCGGGGGCACCGTCATCGGGTTGTCCCCGAGTGCGAGTGCGGCGCAGCTGCTGCGCGAGGAAATCGAAGTCGAAGTCGGTGACACTCTCGATAAGTTCAACTGGCTCACCGACAATCCCGACATTGCCCCCGGTGATCCGGCGCGGCAGTGGTACGACGCGATCGATGAAAACACGTTGATCATCGTGGACGAGGCCGGTAAGGCCGGCACGTTGGCGTTGGCCTCGATGATCGCGGTCGCGTTGGCCCGCGGCGCCAGCGTGCGCCTCGTCGGTGACGACAAGCAGCTGTCCTCGATCAGCGCCGGCGGTGTGCTGCGCGACCTGGCCCACCGCCACGGTGCGATCACGTTGTCCCAAGTGATGCGGTTCGCCTCAGCCGCCGAAGCCCAAGCCGGTCTGGCGTTGCGCGACGGTGACCCGTCGGGGATCGCGTTCTATCTCGATGAGCAGCGCGTGCACGTCGGCACTCAAGCCGCCGCGTCCGACATGGCGTTCGAGGCTTGGCAATCCGATATCGCCGCCGGCGAGCACTCGCTGCTGTTGGCGCCCACCCACGATCTGGTGTCCGAACTCAACGACCGCGCGCGACTGCACCGGCTCACCGAACTCGGAGCCCGCGCCCCCGGCATCGAAGCGGTGTTGATGGCCGGTGCGCGCGCCAGCGTCGGAGACCTCGTGTTCACCAAGGAGAATGACCGCACCTTGGCTCTCGGCGCGACTGATTTCGTGCGCAACGGCTACCGGTGGGAAGTCACCGAGGTCGACCCGGAAGGCTCGATCACCGTCAAGCATCTGGAGTCTGGGGCGCACCTGCGCCTGCCGGCCGAGTACGTCCGTGCCCACGTCACCCTGGGCTATGCCCGCACCATTGACGCCACCCAGGGTGCCACCGCCCGGTACCGGTGTCACACCGTGGGCTCTGACCAGTTGACCCGCCAGCAGGTGTACACCGCACTCACCCGAGGGGTGTACGGCAACCACATCTACTTCTCCACCGCCGAACACGACCCACACCGCGTGCTGTCCCCGAAGGCGACCCACCCCGACACCGCCGTGGACGTCTTGACCCGCGCGCTGGGCCGCGACGCCGCGCAAGTGTCGGCCACCAGCGCGGCCCGCGCCGCCACCGATCCAGCTGCCCGCCTGGCCGCTGCGACAGCCATGTACGCCCATGCGGTCGGTGCCGCGGCCGAGTCACGCCTGAGCCCAGCCCAGCACGCCGAGTTGGATTCCCACGCCGAAAAGCTGGTGCCCGGCCTGACCTCGGCGACGGCCTGGCCGGTGCTGCGCCAGCACCTCGCGTTGATCGCCGCCGCCGGAATCCACCCGCTCAAACGTCTCGACAAAGTGGTCGCCGCCGGCGGATTCGACAACGCCGCCGACCCCGCCGCCGTCATCGACTGGCGACTGGACCCCACCGGAGCGCACTCCGGTGGCGCCGGCCCGCTGCCCTGGCT
>NZ_JBAUJB010000068.1:0-9093 GCF_049683355.1 Mycobacterium sp. | reverse complement strand
GTGCTCGGCGAGGTCACCGTGGTGCTGGCCGGGGCCACCCCGACCGCGGACCCCGAGGCGCTGGTGGCCGACGTCAACCGGCTGGTCGAGGACGGCATGCGGGTCAAGGACGCGTGCGCCCAGGTGGTCGCCGCGAACCCCGGCGCTCCGTCGCGCCGCGAGCTCTACGACGCGGTGCTACGCGCGCGCGACTGACGTCAGGGCGCCGACAGGACCGATGATCGGCCGGGCCTTGTGCAGGCACTCGTCCCACTCGCGGCCCGGGTCGGAGTCGGCGGTGATGCCGCCCCCGACGCCGAGCACCGCTGTCCCACCGGCGGCGAACTCCACCGTGCGGATGGCCACGTTCAGCTCGCAGCCGGCCACCGGCGATGCCAGTCCTACTGTGCCGCAATACACGCCGCGCCGGTGGGGTTCCCACCCGGTCAGCAGTTCGCGGGCCCGCCCCTTCGGGGTGCCGGTCACCGACGCCGGCGGGAACGTCGCGTCCAGCATGGCCGACATCGGCAGATCGGCGGGCACCCGCGCCGAGACCGTGGACACCAGATGCCAGACGCCCGGCGCCGGGCGCACCGCGAGCAGTTCGGTCACCGACACCGACCCGGTGCGGGCCACTCGCCCCAGGTCGTTTCGCACCAGGTCGACGATCATGATGTTCTCCGCGACGTCCTTGATCGAGGCGCGCAGCCCGGCCGGGTCGGCGTCTGCCGGCAGCGTGCCCTTGATCGGGCTCGACGTCACCGCCTCACCGCAGCGGCGCAGGAACAACTCCGGGGACAGCGACGCCACCGCACCCCAGTCCCCGGCCACGTAGGCCGCGCGGGCGGGAGCGGTCCGGGACACCGACTCGGCGAAGAAATCGAGGGGGTCACCGGCGAACGTTCCGGTGAACTGCGTACACACGCAGGCCTGGTACACCTCACCGGCGCCGATGGCGTCCAGACAGTCGAGCACGCCCCGGTGGTGGGCCGCCCGGTCTGCCCGGCCCCAGGCGATCTGCGTGCGGCGGGGGGTAACGGGATTCCGCAGAGCATCCGAAACCCAACCGGAAAGCGGTGCCCTGGAAAGGCTTTCGTGCCACCAGGTGCCGTCGCCGTCACATCGGAGCACGCTGTCGGTCCAGCCGCCCGCAGCCTGCGGAATCCGCGGCCCCAGCCCGTCGGCGCCGGCGTCGGGATAGGACAGATACCCGAACCAGCCGCCCCCGACCGGGCCGTCGGTGCGGTGTCCGGGTGCGACGTCGAAGACCTCGCCGGCCGGGACCTCCGACGCTGTCAGCGACGGCGCGATGATCGCCCGCGACCCGAACCAGGCGCCGGTCAGGGCTGCGGGAGGGGCCACGCCGTGCGAGGTCGCGGCCGCCCCTAGCGCGCGCAGCACCGACGAGGCATCGCCCAGGTCGCCGAGTCGATCGATGCGCACCGACCCAGCCTGACAGACCCGAGCCTGCCGTGGGCTACCGGTTACCGGCCGATCCGGCGGGGCACCATCACGGTGGCCAGCTTCTCGGGGTTGCGCATCGCGTAGAAGTTGGTGATCCGGCCGTCGATCACCTCGAAGGTGACAACCCCCTCCAGATGGTCGCCGAGATAGAGCACCAAGCCGGGAGCGCTGTTGTAGATCGCGGGTTCGACCCTGCCGTCGGAACCGGCCAGCCGGATGAACCCGAGGATGAGTCTGGCCACGCGGTCCGCCCCCGCCACCGGCCGGCGGGCCGCGCTGACCTTGCCGTCGCTGTCGGCGGTCCACACCACGTCGGGCGCGAGCATCGCCATCAGGCCGTCGAGGTCGCCGGTGGCGGCCGCGGTGAAGAACCGAGAGCTGAGCTCGGAGGACACCTTGGCGTCCACGGGCTGGAACCGCTTACGTCGCGCCTGCACGTGGGCGCGGGCGCGGTGCGCCATCTGGCGCACCGCCGACGCCGATTTGCCGATCGTCGCGGCGATCTCGTCATGGGAGAAGCCGAACACCTCGTGCAGAACGAACACCGCCCGCTCATCCGGGGTCAACGTCTCCAGCACCACCAGCATCGCCATCGACACCGACTCGGCGAGCACCACATCGGTGGACGCGTCCTGCTCGGTGAGCAGTGGCTCCGGCAGCCACGGCCCGACGTACTCTTCCCGGCGCCGCGACTGCGCCCGTAGCGTGTTCAGCGACTGCCGGGTGACCAGCTGGCCGAGGTAGGCCTTGGTGTCGAGCACCTTTTCCAGGTCCACGTCGGCCCACCGCAGGTAGCTATCCTGCAGGACGTCGTCGGATTCGGTTGCGCTGCCGAGGATCTCGTAGGCGATCGTGAAAAGCAGCGGCCGCAGATGCGTGAAGCGTTCGGCGTGTTCGCTCACGACGGCACCGGTTGGGCTGCCAGCTTCTGCCGGCGCTTTCCACCCTTGAGCCAGAAGTAGCTACCCGGTTTGCGGGCTTCCCGGGACAGGAACGAGATCGTGCCCTTGCAGACCGCCTCCTTGATGCTCGCCGCGGCGCGGCCCCCGAGGTAGAGGGGCGTCACGGTGTCGTCGAGATGGGCGATCTGGATCAGCCCCGCCGACCGGCCGAGGCTGATGCACTGCCCGGTGAAGGCCTGGTTCAACGGTTTCGGCGAGGTGCCGGCGATCCGGCTGAGCACCGTGTTCGCGGCCTGCGCGCCCAGCGGGATCGCCGCTTGGCAGCTCATCCGCAGCGGCAGGTCCGACGGCGCCGTCGCATCGCCGGCCCCGACGATATGGGGGTCGTCGATGCTGGTCAGGGTTTCGTCGGTGAGGAGTCGGCCGATCGCGTCGGTGCTCAGGCCGCTGCGCACGGCCAGGTCGGGCACCCCGAACCCGGCGGTCCAGATCGTCACGGCGGCGGCGACCCTGCGGCCGTCGGCCAGCATCACCGCGTTGCGAAGCACCTCGGTCACGACGGCGCCCGGACCGTCGGTCACGGTGACGCCGAGCTTGGCCATCCGCTTGGCGGCCGCGCGACGGGCCCGCGTGCTCAGGTAGGGGCCCATCACCGTGCCGCAGATCAGCGTCACGTGCCGGCCTTTCTCGGCGAGTTCGGCCGCCACCTCCAGACCGGTGGGTCCGGCGCCGACCACACACAGCGGCGCGTCGGCGCCAGCGGCCGCCACCGCCGCCCGCAGCGGTTCGGCGTGTTCGTATTCCGATATCGGGTAAGCGAATCCGGCTGCACCGGGGACCGTCGGGGCGGCGGCAGTGCTGCCCACGGCATAGATCAGGTAGTCGTAGTCGATGCTGCCGTCGGAGGCCAGTTCGACCCGGCGCGCGGAGGTGTCGATTTGCGTCGCGGAGTCCACGGCCAGGTCGACGCCCTCACCGAGCACTGTGCCGTAGTCGACCACCGCATCGTCTGATCCGGTCACGAACTGGTGCAGCCGGATCCGCTCGACGAAGGACGGCCGTGGGTTGATCAACGTGATGTCGATGCTGTCGTCGAGGCGCAGGTGGTTAGCGGCCAGGACGCCGGCGTAGCCGCCACCGACGACGACGACCTTGGTGTTCTGGCGAGCAGTCTTCTCGATCATGGTGTCTCTCCTTTTCTCGGAACTGCCCTCGAGACACCGGCGGCGGTCCGGATGTGACACGACGTGACGCGCATCACTTCTGTATAGGAGAAACTCAGTCGCGTTGGAAGCGCGGGAAGACACCGGTGGGGGCGGGAAGCACGGTCCCGGGCGCCAGCCGCACCGGTAGCGCGGCGAACGAGCGCTGGTCGCCGGACTGGCCGAGCAGGTCGAGGAGCTTCGCGGTCGCGTCGGGCATCACCGGCTGGCTCAGCAACGCGGCGATGCGCACCACCTCCAGCGTCGTGTACAGCACCGTGGCGAACCGCACCAGGGCCTCCTCGGTGTCGGTCTTGCGCAGCACCCACGGCTCCTGCGACGAGAAGTACCGGTTGGCCGCTCCGAGCACCGACCAGATCGCCTCCAGCGCGAGGTGCATGGCGGGCACGTCGAAGTGCGCGCGAACCTTGGGGAGCAATTCGTCGGCGAGCGCAAGCAACTCACGATCGGCGTCGGTGAACGGTCCGGGCTCGGGCACCACGCCGTCGAGGTTCTTGTTGACCATCGACAACGACCGCTGGGCGAGGTTGCCGAACTCGTTGGCGAGGTCGGCGTTGATCCGTCCGATGATGGCGTCCTCGCTGTAGCTGCCGTCCTGCCCGAACGGCACCTCGCGCAGCAGGAAGTAACGCACCTGGTCGAGCCCGAACGCCTCGACCAGCGCAACGGGGTCGACGACGTTGCCGACGGACTTGCTCATCTTCTCGCCGCTGACCAGCAGGAACCCGTGTACGAACACCCGGCGCGGCAGCTCGATACCGGCCGACATCAGAAACGCCGGCCAGTACACCGTGTGGAACCGGATGATGTCCTTGCCGATCATGTGCAGGTCGGCCGGCCAGTACTTTCTGAAGTCCTCGAAGTCGGTGTCGGGGAAGCCGACACCGGTGAGGTAGTTGGTCAGCGCGTCGACCCAGACGTACATCACGTGGTCGGGATGGTCGGGGACGGGCACTCCCCAGTCGAACGTGGTCCGCGAGATCGACAGGTCGCGCAGTCCTCCGGAGACGAAGCTGACGATCTCGTTGCGCCGCACGTCGGGGCCGATGAACTCGGGGTGCGCCGCGTAGTGGTCCAGCAGTCGCTGGGCGTAGGCGGACAGCCGGAAGAAATACGTCTGTTCCTCGGTCCAGGTGACCTCGGTCCGCGTCTCGATGGAGACCCGTGAGCCGTCGGGGCGTTCTTCGAGCTCGTCGTCGGTGTAGAAGCGCTCGTCGCGCACCGAGTACCAGCCCGAGTAGGAGTCCAGATAGATGTCGCCGGCCGCGTCCATCCGTTTCCAGATGTCGACGGACGCCTCGAGGTGGTCGGCGTCGGTGGTGCGGATGAACCGGTCGAACGTCGCGCCGAGACCCTGCTGCATCGCCTGGAACGCATCGGAGTTGCGCCGCGCCAGCTCGGCGGTCGGGATGCCCTCGGCGGCTGCCGTCTGCGCCATCTTCAGTCCGTGCTCGTCGGTGCCGGTGAGATAGCGGACGTCGAAGCCGTCGAGGCGTTTGAACCGGGCCACGGCGTCGGTCGCGATGTACTCGTAGGCGTGGCCGATGTGCGGGGTCCCGTTGGGGTAGGCGATCGCGGTGGTGATGTAGTACGGCGCGCCGGGGAGTGAGTCAGGGGTGCGCGTCCCCGCGCCGGGGAGTGTTTCAGGCATCAGAAGGCAACCTTAAAGTGTGAGCGGTGAGCTCTACGAAACAGCGGCGCGAGCCGCCGCCCCTGCCGGAGCCGCTGACGCCCCTCGTCGACGCACACACCCATCTGGACGCCTGCGGCGCTGCCGACGCCGACGACGTCCGCGCCATCGTCGACCGCGCCGCCCGGGCGGGCGTGCAGGCGGTCGTCACCATCGCCGACGACCTGGCCTCGGCGCGTTGGGCGGTGGACGCGGCGTCGTGGGATCCGCGGGTGTACGCCGCGGTGGCGCTGCATCCGACCCGGGCCGCTGCTTTGACCGACGAGGCCAGGGCGCAGATCGAGCGGCTGGCCGCCGATCCGCGGGTGGTCGCGATCGGGGAGACGGGCATGGACATGTACTGGCCGGGCCGGCTGGAGGGCTGCGCCGGGCCCGCCGAGCAGCGCGAGGCCTTCGCATGGCACATAGACCTGGCCAAGCGCAGCGGCAAGCCGTTGATGATCCACAACCGGGACGCCGACGCCGAGGTGCTCGACGTGCTGCGCGCCGAGGGTGCGCCCGAGACTGTGATATTCCACTGTTTCTCCTCCGGCGTGGAGATGGCGCGCACGTGTGTGGCGGCGGGTTGGCTGCTCAGCCTGTCCGGCACGGTGAGCTTCCGCAACGCCCGTGAACTGCGGGAAGCCGCCGTGCTCATCCCTTCGCAGCAACTGCTCGTGGAGACCGATGCGCCGTTCCTCACCCCGCACCCGTATCGCGGCGCGCCGAACGAGCCCTATTGCCTGCCCTACACTGTGCGTGCGCTGGCCGACATCGTCGGCCGGTCCGCGGAGACCATCGCAGAAGAGACCTCCGCGACGGCGGAACGCACGTACGGGCTGCAGAGTTGCCGCTCGTAGACCACTTCGTTACCGTCTTGTAATCAAATGCGTGCTGGCCGCTGTGCTGCGCGTACTGCTCTAGTCGGGGATAGACGACGATCTTGAATGCTTTGAACAGACTTCATCAGACGCGCTCGCCGATGCTGCGGGTGGTTGTCGCCGCGACATTGCTGGCTTTGGTGTTTGCGGGCGGAACCGCGGTTGCCGCCCACAAGACGGTGACGCTGACGGTCGACGGTGCCTCGATGACGGTGCCGACGATGAAGACCCGGGTGATCGACGTCGTCGAGGAGAACGGTTACCAGGTCGGCGACCGCGACGACCTCTTTCCGGCCGCAGATTCGCCGGTGGAACAGGCCGGGACGATCGTGCTGCGTCGCAGCCGCCCGTTGGACATCTCCACCGACGGCGGCGGCTCCGAGCAGGTGTGGACGACCGCGTCGACCGTGCAGGAAGCACTGGCCCAGCTCGAGATGACCGACAAGGCGCCGGTGGCCGCGTCTCGCGGTAGCCGGGTACCCCTCGGTGGCATGGCGTTGCCGGTGGTCAGCCCGAAGACGGTGCAGATCAACGACGGTGGCGCAATCCGTGCGGTGCATCTGGCCGCACCGAACGTCGCCGCGCTGCTCGATGCCGCGGGTGCTCCACTGCAGCAAAGGGATACCGTCGTCCCGGCAACGTCGTCGCCGGTGGTCGACGGGATGCAGGTCGAGGTCACCCGGATCCGCATCGAAAAAATCACCCAGCGAGTGCCTCTGGCACCGAAAAACCAGCGCATCGAGGATGTCACGCTCAACATGAGCCGACAGATCGTCGAGGATCCGGGGCAGCCCGGCACGCAGGACGTCACCTTCGCGGTTGCCAAGGTCAACGGCGTCGAAACCGGCAAGCTGCCAGTAGCCAATGTCGTCGTTACGCCGGCCCGCGACGGTGTGCTCAGAGTGGGCGCGAAACCAGGCACCGAGGTGCCCCCGGTCTCCAACGGGGCCACCTGGGACGCGCTCGCCCGCTGCGAAGCGGGAGGTAATTGGGCCATCAATACCGGCAATGGATATTTTGGTGGCGTCCAATTTGATCAAAACACGTGGGAGCGCAGCGGTGGTCTGCGCTATGCTGCGAGGGCGGATCTGGCAACTAGAGAAGAGCAGATCGCGATTGCTGAAGTAACTCGGGCGCGTCAAGGTTGGGGGGCGTGGCCGACCTGTAGCGGGAGGATCGGTGCGTCGTGACAATTCGGCTGCTCGGGCGAACTGAGATTCGCCACCTGGCTAAGGCCATGGACTTCCGGCCGCGCAAGTCTTTCGGTCAGAACTTCGTCCACGACGCCAACACTGTGCGCCGCATCGTGTCGGCCTCCGGCGTCAACCGTTCCGACCACGTCCTCGAGGTCGGCCCGGGTCTCGGTTCGCTGACGCTGGCGCTGCTCGACCGCGGCGCCAAGGTGACCGCCGTCGAAATCGACCCGGTGCTGGCCCGCCAGCTACCGACGACGATCGCGGATCACTCGCACAGCGAGATCAACCGGTTGACGGTGCTCAACCGCGACATCCTGACGTTCAAGAAGTCCGATCTCACCGAGATGCCGACGGCCCTGGTGGCGAACCTGCCGTACAACGTGGCTGTCCCGGCGTTGCTTCATCTGCTTGCCGAGTTCCCGTCCATCCGCACCGTCATGGTGATGGTGCAGGCCGAGGTCGCCGAGCGCCTCGCCGCCGAACCCGGCGGCAAGGAGTACGGCGTGCCCAGCGTCAAGGTCCGGTTCTACGGCCATGTGCGGCGCTACGGCATGGTGTCACCGACGGTGTTCTGGCCGATTCCGCGCGTCTACTCCGGCCTGGTGCGCATCGACCGGCACGAGACGTCCCCCTGGCCCACCGATCCCGAGTTCCGTGAGCAGGTATTCGAGCTCATCGACGTGGCATTCGCACAGCGGCGCAAGACCTCGCGCAACGCGTTCGCCGAATGGGCGGGTTCGGGCAACGAGTCGGCCAGCCGGCTGCTGGCTGCCAGCATCGATCCGTCGCGCCGTGGTGAGACGCTCGCCGTCGCCGACTTCGTGCGGTTGTTGCAGCGTTCCGCGGACTGGCACATCACGCCCAAGGCCGCACCCGCTGCCGAGCAGCCGGTCGAGGAACCCGCGGTCGACGTCGACCAAGCATCGGAGATCACCGCGCGATAGGGCGGGACCGCCCAGGCGTCGGGTGCCCCCGCGGGTCGTTGCGGCGTTAGTGTCGAGCGGTGTCCGCGAACGACGGAAATACCGCATCGGAATGGGTGCCCACCGGATCGGTGAGTGTCCAGGTTCCCGGCAAGGTCAACCTCTATCTGGAGGTCGGTGACTGGCGCGATGACGGTTACCACGAACTGGCCACCGTCTTCCACGCCGTGTCACTGCTCGACGAGGTGACCGTCACGACCGCCGACATGCTGTCGGTGGAGGTCACGGGCGAGGGCGCGGAATCGCTGCCCACCGACGAGCGCAACCTCGCGTGGCGCGCCGCCGAACTGCTGGCCGAGCACGTCGGTCGGACCCCGGACGTCGCGATCTCGATCGAGAAGACGATCCCGGTCGCCGGCGGAATGGCCGGCGGGAGTGCCGACGCGGCTGCGGTGCTGGTGGCGATGAACTCGCTGTGGGAGCTCGGCGTGCCGCGGCGGGACCTGCATGCGCTGGCCGCACAGCTGGGCAGTGACGTGCCGTTCGCGTTGCACGGCGGTACGGCGTTGGGCACCGGCCGGGGCGAGGAACTGGCAACCGTCCTCGCCCGCAACACATTTCACTGGGTGTTGGCATTCTCGGCCGGCGAACTGTCCACCAGGAAGGTCTTCGGCGAGATCGACCGACTGCGTGCGGCCGACGATCGCAACCTGCCGCCGCGCCTGGAATCGGCCGAACCGGTGCTGGCCGCGCTGGCCTCCGGGGATGCGGCGCAGTTGGCGCCGCTGCTCGGCAACGACCTGCAACCCGCGGCGCTGAGCCTCGACGCTTCGCTGCGCCGCACCCTGCGCGCGGG
>NZ_JBAUJB010000067.1:0-1859 GCF_049683355.1 Mycobacterium sp. | reverse complement strand
CGCGTTGCAGCAGGTGCTGGTCGACCTGATCGAACTGCACCTGCAGGGTAAGCAGGCGCACTGGAACGTCGTCGGCACCAACTTCCGCGACCTGCACCTCCAGCTCGACGAGGTCGTCGACTTCGCCCGTGAAGCCAGCGACACCGTCGCCGAACGGATGCGCGCACTGGACTCCGTGCCGGACGGTCGGTCGGACACCGTGGCGGCGAGCACCTCGTTGCCGGAGTTTCCCGCCTACGAGCGGAGCACCGGCGAGGTCGTCGACCTGATCACCGGTCGCGTTTATGCGGCGGTGGACACGCTGAGGTCGGTCCACGACACGGTGGACGCCGAGGATCCGAGCACTGCGGACATCCTGCACCAGCTCATCGACGGCTTGGAGAAGCTGGCGTGGCTGCTGAAGTCGGAGAACCGGAAGGTGTGACACCGTCCGCGGAGCGGACAATTCGGCCAGAGCCGGCCCGGTGGCCGACCAGGTACCAGGTGTGCATGATGCCCTTGCCCTTGATGTCGACGTGGCCGCGCTCCTCGAGCACAAACGAGTCGTGCAGCCGCTCATAGACGTTGTCGGGCACCTGGATTCGCCCTTCGACGTCGGTGGTCTCCATGCGGGCCGCGACGTTCACCGCGTCGCCCCACACGTCGTAGAAGAACTTCCTGGCGCCGACGACGCCGGCGACGACGGGTCCTGCGGCCATGCCGATGCGTAGCGGTACGTCGCGGCCCTGGGAGTCCTTGAGGTCGGCGACGGCGTGGGCCATGTCCAGAGCCAGCGATGCCAGCGCCTCCAGGTGGTCGGAGCGGGGGATGGGCACGCCGCTGACCACCATGTAGGAATCGCCGCTGGTCTTGACCTTCTCCAAGCCGTGGCGGTCGACGAGCGCATCCAGGTCGGTGTAGAGCCGGTCCAGGAACCGGACGAGCTCCGCGGGCGCGGTGTCGCTGGCGCGTTTGGTGTAGCCGGCGATGTCGGCGAACAGAATCGACGCGTCGTCGTACTTGTCGGCGATGACGGTGCGCGACGGATCCTTCAACCGGGCGGCGATCGTCGCGGGCAGGATGTTGGCCAGCAGCTGTTCGGAGCGCTGGTATTCGGCCTCCATCGCCGCTTCCGCCCGTTCGATCTCGCGCAGCGTGTACCAGATGGTGGCGATGATCATCACCGCCGAAGTGGCCACCGCGGTGATGAACCCGGCGGTCAACGTCCAGGGTGGTCCCAGTCCCCGGTTGTGCGGCACCGTCAGCTCCAGTGCGACCGTCATCGTCACCCCGACGGCGGCGATCACCGCGGTCAGCACGATTCGCTCGATGCCGAGGATCAGCACCGCCAGCGATGCGGCGACCAGGGTGTAGAACTGCAGTCCCGAGCCGGTCCCGATGGTGAAGCAGATGAAACCGACCGATACGTAGGCGAACGCGACGAACGTCAGGGGTGCGACCAGCTCGCCGAAGCGGCACAGCCGCGGGATCGTCAGGAATACCAGGCCGCAGAACAGGTTGACGGCCCCCAGCCACCACAGCGCGCCGCCCATGGCCAGCTGGAACACCCCGAAACCGATCGAGACCGCGGCCGCGATCCAGCCGGCGATCTTGAGCACCCGCAGCCGGCGGCCGACCCGGTCGTCGCGGTGGTCGCTCGGAGACCAGGCGCTGTTGCCCAGCGCCACATCGGGGACACATACGGGTCGCACCTTGACCACTGCCGGAGCCTATCGCCCGAGGGCCTTTGAGCTGTGTGTTTTGCGGTGCCCTCGGTGAGATTCGAACTCACACTGTACGGGTTTTGAATTCGCTGAAACTGCGTTTTACCAGTTCACGGTAGTTGGTGG
Organism: Mycobacterium sp.; assembly: GCF_049683355.1. Taxonomy (GTDB): domain Bacteria; phylum Actinomycetota; class Actinomycetes; order Mycobacteriales; family Mycobacteriaceae; genus Mycobacterium. The sequence continues at coordinate 30 of NZ_JBAUJB010000067.1, read as the reverse complement.
TCTTTGCCGAGTAGGCGCGGTTGCCAGAAT
>NZ_JBAUJB010000066.1:0-21996 GCF_049683355.1 Mycobacterium sp. | reverse complement strand
AGCAACTCGGCGCCTACACCCGGGCGCCGGTGCGGGAACCCGCCCCGGCCGGCACGGCGGCGTGGCAGGCCGGCGGTGCGGACGACGCGCTGATCCTGCGGTGCGGACTCGACCGCCCTGTCGGTTTCGTGGTGGGCGCCCCGGTGCAGATGGTCGACGCCGTTGCGTGGTTCCGGGTCGCCGACCAGGCAGCGCAGGGACGCAGCACCTGGTTCGCGGTGGACCGGCCGGTCTATGTGGCGCTGACCCTGCCCCCCGATTCGGGTCCGACGCCGATTCAGGCGATCTCCACGGCCATCACCGAGGCGCTGCCCGCCACCGCGGTCCGTCCGGGGCCGGTCGGATGACCGTCAGCGCAGGCCGGTGCCGCGGGCGATCGCGGTGTCGACCATCGTGGCGAGCAGAGTCGGGTAGTCGACGTCGCTCGCTGCCCACATCCGCGGATACATCGAGATCGTGGTGAACCCGGGCATCGTGTTGATCTCGTTGATGACAGTTCCGTCGTCGGTGAGGAAGAAATCGACGCGGGCCAGCCCCTGGCAGTCGATGGCGCGGAAAGCCCGGATCGCCAATCCCCTGACTTCTTCGGCGACGGCGTCGTCGACCTTGGCCGGTACGTCGAGCTCCGCGGCGTCGGCGAGGTACTTGGTCTCGAAGTCGTAGAACCCGTCCTCTCGGCCGCGCACGCCGGCCACCCGGATCTCGCCGACGGTGCTCGCCTCGACGTGTCCGTCGGGAAACTCCAGCACGCCGCACTCCAGTTCCCGCCCGGGCACGGCTGCCTCGACGATGACCTTGGGGTCGTGCCGGCGGGCCTGGTCGATGGCGACGTCGAGCATGTCCCAGCCGGCGACCCGGCTGACCCCGATCGACGAGCCACCGCGCGCGGGCTTGACGAACACCGGCAACCCCAGGCGTTCGCGATCCTCCAGCGACAGAGTGGCCTGTTGCGGGCGCAGCACCACATGGTCGCCGATCGGCAACCCATCCGCTGTCAGCAGCTTCTTGGTGAACTCCTTGTCCATGCCGGCCGCGCTGGCCAGCACCCCGGCGCCCACATACGGAACGCCGGCGAGTTCCAGCAGGCCCTGGATCGTGCCGTCCTCGCCGTAGGGCCCGTGAAGCACCGGGAAGACGACGTCGACGGCGGCCAGCATCTCGCCGGCTCCCTCGCCCAGCGACAGCAGTTGACCGTGTCGGGTCGGGTCGGCGGTCAACGCCAGCGCGGTTCCCGACGACTCACCGACCTGCGGCAGGGTGCCGTCGGTGATGGCCAGCGTCTCCGGTCGACCGTCGGTGAGCACCCAGGCCCCCCCGGGCGAGATCCCCACCGCGACGACCTCGAACCGCTCCGGGTCGAGGTTGCGCAGGATGCTGCCGGCAGAAACACACGAGATCGCGTGTTCAGAGCTACGTCCGCCGTAGACGACGGCTACGCGGGTGCGGGCAGTCACAACCTAGAGAGGCTACCGTCCCCGGAGGAATGCGCAGGGGCCGCGCCCGCCCGTCACGCCGGCCCGAGTGCCTGTTCGATGTCGCTGACCAGGTCATCGGTGTCCTCGATGCCCATCGACAGCCGGGCGAATCCGTCGGCGACGTCATCGCCCCACCGGGCCCGGCGGTCCACCGAGGAGTGGATCCCACCGAAACTGGTCGACGCGACCAGCAGCGCGCTGCTGCCGACCAGTTCGTGCACGGCCGCCGCGGTTGCCAACTCCACGGCGACGACGCCACCGAAGCGACGCATCTGCACGGCGGCCACCGCATGCGAGGGGTCGTCGGGGAGACCGGGATAGCGGACCGTCTTCACCGCGGGGTGTGACCGCAGCATCAGCGCGACCGCGGCGGCGTTCTGGCATTGGCGTTCGAACCGCAACCCGAGGCTGCCGAGGCTGCGCAGCACCAGCCAGGCCTCGAACGAGCCCAGGATCGGGCCGGCCAGCAGGCGTTCCCGCTCCAGGCGCGCCATCACCTCGGGGTGGCTGCCGGCGACGTACCCGGCCAGGACGTCGTGGTGCCCGGCCAGCGCCTTGGTGGCGCTGGCGACCACGAGGTCGGCGCCCAGCGACAGCGGTTGCTGCCCCAGCGGCGTGGCCGTGGTGTTGTCGACGACGAGCATCGCACCGCCGGCCCGGCAGATCATCGCCAGCTGGTGCAGATCGACCACGTCCAGCCCCGGGTTCGACGGTGTCTCGGCGAGCACCACGTCGCCGCGGCCGGCACCGGAGGCCGCGTCGCACATCTGGGCACAGCTCGCCTCGACCACCTTGACGCCGCGCGGTTCGAGATACTCGTGGGCGTAGGCGCGCACCTGGTAGTAGCCGTCGGCGGGAACGACGACGGTGCGGCCGGGTTCGGCGACGGTCCGCAGGACCGCCGTGATGGCAGCCATTCCGGATCCGAATGTCAGTGCCCCCGCAGCCCCCTCGAGCCGGGCCAGTGCCGATTCCAGTTGCCGCCACGTGGGATTGGACCTACGGCCGTAGCTGTCCAGTGAATCGTCCTCGTCGGCGGGGAGGTGGTATGCGGCAGCGGGAACCGGTGGCGGCGCGATGGGGCTGCCCGGAATCGCTTCCGAGCCAACAGCTTTGATGCTGCGGGTGGAGTCTCCATAGGCGCCGGGCATGGCCCTACTCCGGCTTGGTGGTGCGGCCGAGCAGCAAGGCCACCGCGTCGTCGACGGACAATCCTCTGTGACAGACCCGGTGTACGGCCTCGGTGAGCGGCATCTCGACGTCGTAGGCGGCTGCCAGCGCCAGCACCGACTCACACGACGTGACCCCTTCGGCGACGTGGCCGCCGGTCGCGGCGAGCGCGGCCTGCATGGTGCCTCCCCTGCCGAGTCGCTCGCCGAACGAACGATTACGGGAGTGCGGCGACATGCACGTCGCCACCAGGTCGCCGATGCCGGCAAGCCCGGCCAGGGTGGCGGGCTTGGCTCCCAACGCGATTCCGAGCCGCATGATCTCGGCGAGACCACGGGTGATGATCGCCGCCGCGGTGTTCTCGCCCAACCCGGAACCGGCGGCCATCCCGCACGCCAGGGCGATGACGTTCTTGCATGCGCCCCCGACCTCCGCGCCGATCACGTCGGAGTTGGTGTAGGGCCGGAAGTAGCCGGTGGCAAGCGCCCGCTGGATGGTCACCGCCCTTCCGGAGTCACTGCACGCGACGACGGTCGCGGCGGGTTGGCCCTGTGCGATCTCACCGGCCAGGTTGGGCCCGGAGACGACAGCGACCTGCGCCGGGTCCACCCCGGTCACGGCGACGATGACCTGGCTCATCCGCATCAGTGTGTCCAGTTCGATGCCCTTGGCCAGGCTGACCAACGTGGCTTCGGGATCGATGGCGTCCTTCCAGCCGATGAGGTTGGCCCGCAGGGTCTGAGCCGGCACGGCCAGCAGCACCGTGCAGGCGCCGTCGAGGGCCTCGGCGTGGTCACCGGTGGCGCGGATCGACCCGGGCAGCTCACCGTCGAGGTAATCGGCGTTGCGGTGGGTGCGGTTGATCTCGTCGGCCAGCTCGGGCCGACGGGCCCACAGCCGGACGTTGTTGCCGGAATCTGCCAACACCTTCGCCAGCGCTGTTCCCCACGCCCCGGCACCCATCACCGCCGCCTCGACCACGGCTTCAGCGTAACCGGGGAATAGCGGCTGGCAGGATGGCGCTCGTGAGCAGCATGACCAACGGCACGGCCGACAGCAGCCGATGAGCGCTCGCGTGCAGAACAGAGAGCAGCCGGCCACGCTCACGCGTGCTCAGGATCACGGCATCGGGCTGGTGATCGCGGTCAAGCGGCTCACCGCGGCCAAGACGCGGTTGGCGCCGGAGTTTTCGGCGGTGACCCGCGAGCAGATCGTGCTCGCCATGCTGGTCGACACGATCGACGCCGCCTCGGGCGTGACGGAACTGCACTCCGTGATCGTCGTCACCCCCGACAAGACGGCCGCCGCGGCGGCGCAGCGGTTGGGCGCGGTGGTGCTCACCGATCCGACGCCCGACGGCCACCCCGACCCGCTCAACAACGCTCTGCTGGCGGCCGAGGCCATGGTACGCAGGCACACAGTAGACGTCGTTGCGTTGCAAGGCGATCTACCGGCGTTGCAGACCCGCGAGCTGACCGAAGCGATCTCGGCCGCCCGGGATCGGCCACGCAGTTTCGTCGCCGACCGACACGGCACCGGCACGTCGGCGTTGTTCTCGTTCGGAGTCGGACTCGATCCGCAATTCGGCCCCGATTCCGCAGAGCGCCATCGTCGTTCGGGGGCCGTCGAGCTGACCGGTGCGTGGCCCGGGCTGCGCTGCGACATCGACACCCCCGATGACCTGGTGGCGGCGCGGGTACTGGGCATCGGGTCGGCAACGGCACAGGCCATCGGCGACCGGAAATGACGGTGACCACCCGATGCCCCGACTCGGTGGCAGCAGGACCCTCGGATAGGGAATCATCACAGAGATGACCGAAGCCCAGACCCGGCCCGACAGCTCGGATGCATCGGAGACGGCGGCCCCCCTGCCGGTGATCGCGGGCCCGGCTGATGCGGAACCCGAGGCGCCGCCGGCGGCGACCGCGCCGCCGGTCGACAACCCGCTGCCCGAGGATCGCTACCTCAACCGGGAGCTGAGCTGGCTGGACTTCAACGCCCGCGTGCTGGCGCTTGCCGCCGATCCCTCGCTGGCCCTGCTCGAACGGGCGAAGTTCCTGGCGATCTTCGCGTCCAACCTCGACGAGTTCTACATGGTCCGGGTGGCGGGCCTCAAGCGGCGTGACGAGATGGGTCTGTCTGTCCGGTCCGCCGACGGGCTGTCGCCGCGCGAACAACTGCGCCGGATCAGCGAGCGCACCCAACAGATCGCCAGCAGGCACTCCCAGGTGTTCCTCGACTCGGTCCGGCCGGCGCTGGCGGAGCAGGGCATCATCATCGTGACGTGGGCCGAACTCGACGAGGCCGAGCGCGGGCGGTTGTCGACGTACTTCCACGAACAGGTGTTCCCGGTACTCACGCCGCTGGCGGTCGACCCCGCACACCCGTTCCCTTTCGTCAGCGGCCTGAGTTTGAACCTGGCCATCACGGTCAAACACCCCGACGACGGCGGCCAGCACTTCGCCCGAATCAAGGTGCCCGACAACGTCGACCGTTTCGTGGAGCTGTCCAGCAGGGAGGGCACACCCGATGTGGTGCGCTTCCTGCCGATGGAAGAGTTGATCGCCGCCTTCCTGCCGGTGTTGTTCCCCGGGCTGGAAATCGTCGAGCACCACGCTTTCCGGATCACCCGCAACGCGGATTTCGAGGTGGAGGAAGACCGCGACGAAGACCTGCTCCAGGCACTCGAGCGGGAACTGGCGCGCAGGCGCTTCGGGTCCCCGGTGAGGCTCGAGATCTCCGGCGACATGACCGAGGGCATGCTCGAGTTGTTGTTGCGTGAACTCGAGGTCGCTCCCGGAGATGTCGTCGAAGTGCCGGGCTTGTTGGATCTCTCGTCACTGTGGCAGATCTACGGAGTCGACCGGCCGGCGCTCAAGGATCGTCCGTTCGTACCGGCCACGCCGCCGGCGTTCGGCGAGCGGGAGACGCCCAAGAGCATCTTCTCGACGCTGCGTGACGGCGACGTCCTGGTTCACCACCCCTACGACTCGTTCTCCACCACGGTGCAGCGCTTCATCGAGCAGGCCGCCGCGGATCCCAACGTGCTGGCGATCAAACAGACGCTGTACCGCACTTCGGGTGACTCCCCGATCGTCAACGCGCTCATCGACGCTGCCGAGGCCGGCAAGCAGGTCGTCGCGCTGGTGGAGATCAAGGCGAGGTTCGACGAGCAGGCCAACATCAAATGGGCCCGTGCCCTCGAGCAGGCCGGCGTGCACGTGGTGTACGGGCTGATCGGTTTGAAGACACACTGCAAGACCTGTCTGGTGGTGCGGCGTGAAGGTTCGATGATCCGCCGGTACTGCCACGTCGGCACCGGCAACTACAACCCCAAGACCGCACGGCTGTACGAGGACATCGGTCTGCTGACCGCCGCACCCGACATCGGTGCCGACCTCACCGATCTGTTCAACTCGCTGACGGGCTACTCCCGCAAGGAGTCCTACCGCAATTTGCTGGTCGCTCCATACGGTGTGCGCAGGGGCATCATCGAGCGGATCGAACGGGAGATCGCAGCCACCAGGGACGGCGCCGACGGCCGGATCCGGATGAAGGCCAACGCCTTGGTCGACGAACAGGTCATCGACGCCCTCTACCGGGCTTCGCAGGCCGGCGTGCGGGTCGAGGTGGTGGTCCGTGGGATCTGCGCCCTGCGCCCCGGCGCCGCGGACTACTCCGAGAACATCGCGGTGCGCTCGATTCTCGGCCGCTTCCTCGAGCATTCGCGGATCATTCACTTCCGCGCCATCGACGAATACTGGATCGGCAGCGCCGACATGATGCATCGTAATCTCGATCGGCGTGTGGAAGTGATGGCCCAGGTTAAGGATCCGCGGTTGAGTGCACAGTTGAACGACATCTTCGAGTCTGCGACCGACCCGAAGACCCGCTGCTGGGAACTCGGCCCGGACGGGCACTGGGCAGCGTCTCCGCAGGAGGGGCGGACCGTGCGCGACCACCAGATGTCGCTGATGGAACGCCACCGCCATCCGTAGGACTGGATCTCCGGACCGATTGACCCGCAGGAGCTGACGTGTCCGAGGAGACCCGACTGGATACGACCATGGCCAAAAAGCCCATCCTCGCCGCCGGCGCGGTGTTGTGGCGGCCCCGGGACGGCGCGGCCACGCCGGAGGTGGCGATCATCCACCGTCCCCGCTACGACGACTGGTCGCTGCCGAAGGGCAAAGTCGATTCGGGCGAGACCGAACCGGTGACCGCCGTGCGGGAGATCGAAGAGGAGACGGGCTTTCGTGCCCATCTCGGTCGCCGTCTCACGACGGTGACCTATCCGTTCGATCCCGGCAGCAAGAAGGTGCGCTACTGGGCGGGGCGCTGTGTCAGCGGGCAGTTCAGCGTCAACGACGAGGTAGACGAGCTCACCTGGCTGCCGGTCGACCAGGCGATGAAGGCGTTGACGTATGCGCACGATCGCAAGGTGTTGCGGCGCTTCTCCAAATTGCCCGCCGACACCCAGACGGTGCTGATCGTCCGCCACGCCACCGCGGGGAGCAGGGCCCGGTACAAGGGCGATGATCGAAAGCGCCCCCTGGACAAGCACGGTCGCGCTCAGGCCGAGTCGCTTGTCGGCCAGCTCCTCGCGTTCGGCGCCGGCGACCTGTTCGCCGCGGACCGGCTTCGGTGCCGGCAGACGCTGGATCCTCTTGCCGAGGAGCTGGGTGCGGCGATCCGCGAAGAGCCCGAGCTCTCCGAAGAGGCTTACGCCGACAACCGCAAGGCCACCCGCCAACGGATCCTCGAGATCGCGGCGACATCGGCGAACCCGGTGATCTGCACTCAGGGCAAGGTGATTCCCGACCTCATCGAGTGGTGGTGCGAGCGCGACGGAGTCCGGCCGGACAGGTCGCGCAACCGCAAGGGCAGCACGTGGGTGATGTCACTTGCTGAAGGCCGACTGGTCGCGGCCGACCACCTCGGCACGGCGCTGCCGCCGAAGAAATGACGCGGCAAATGAATTCATACTCCCCGGCTCGCCGGCGCTGATCCGCGCTGACCGACACACACACAAACACGCCGCGGGTCTTGCGACCCGCGGCGTGCCTGATGTTCTGACTACCTGCGACCGCGCTTCGCCGGAGACTTCTTCGCGGGAGCCTTCTTTGCAGGAGCGGCCTTCTTCGCCGCAGCCTTCTTTGCCGGAGCCTTCTTTGCAGGAGCGGCCTTCTTCGCCGCAGCCTTCTTTGCCGGAGCCTTCTTGGCAGGAGCGGCCTTCTTCGCCGCAGCCTTCTTGGCCGGAGCCTTCTTGGCAGGAGCGGCCTTCTTGGCAGGAGCGGCCTTCTTCGCCGCAGCCTTCTTGGCCGGAACCTTCTTGGCAGCCTGACGTGCAGTGCTGCCAGCAGTCACGCCACGCTTGACCGCCGGGCCATCCGCCGGGAGACGCTGTGCGCCAGACACAACAGCCTTGAACTGAGCGCCTGGGCGAAACGCCGGCACGGAGGTGGGCTTGACCTTGACCGTCTCGCCGGTGCGCGGGTTGCGCGCCACGCGGGCGGCACGACGACGCTGTTCGAAGACGCCGAAGCCGGTGATCGTCACGCTCTCACCCTTGTGAACCGCACGCACGATGGTGTCAACGACATTCTCCACCGCCGCAGTTGCCTGCCGACGATCCGAGCCCAATTTCTCCGTGAGTACGTCGATGAGCTCTGCTTTGTTCATGCAAAACCTCCGAATACCAGTGGTCCTCTTTGAACCGACTAGTGGACACGGTAAACCCAATGGCCGCTGACTTCCAAGAGCCACGCGCAATTTCAGGGCAAGCCAGCGAACTTTTTTCAATCCGATTGCCGCCCTTACCGTCCTGCCGGCGACCGGGAAACGGGATCGCGGGGGCGCGATTTCGGCCGGAATAGCCGTTCGTCAGACAGGCAGAGTGCGGGGTTTCCACGCCTGACGGGCGGCCTCGAATTGTTCTATCTGATCCCGTTTCCGCAGCGTAAGGCCTATATCGTCGAGGCCTTCCAGCAGCCGCCAGGCGGTGTAGTCGTCAATGTTGAACGGCACCATGACCGTTCCGGCGGCAATGGTTCGATCTTGTAGATTCACAGTGATTTCCAGACCCGGCTGCTGCTCGATGAGTTTCCACAACAATTCCACGTCGTCTTGCGCGACTTCGGCCGCCAGGAATCCTGCCTTGCCCGCGTTCCCCCGGAAGATGTCGGCGAAACGGGACGAGATAACCACCCGGAATCCGAAGTCCATGAGTGCCCAGACGGCGTGCTCGCGGGACGAACCGGTGCCGAAATCAGGTCCGGCGACCAGAACAGAGCCTTTGTCGAAGGGCGCCTGATTGAGCACGAACGCCGGGTCGTTGCGCCAGGCCGCGAAGAGTCCGTCCTCGAATCCTGTTCGGGTCACCCGCTTCAGATAGACCGCAGGAATGATCTGGTCGGTGTCGACATTCGACCGGCGCAGCGGAACGCCGATTCCGGTGTGGGTGCGAAAGGCTTCCATCGAAGTCTCCTGTCGGGTTTCAGTGAGTCGTGACGGCCGGCAGGTCCGCCGGTGAGGACAGCGTGCCGCGTACCGCCGTGGCCGCGGCAACCGCCGGGGACACCAGGTGCGTACGCCCGCCCTTTCCCTGCCTGCCCTCGAAATTGCGGTTGGAGGTCGACGCGCACCGCTCGCCGGCAGAGAGCTGATCGGGATTCATCCCGAGGCACATCGAGCAGCCGGCCTGCCGCCATTCCGCGCCCGCGGCCGTGAAGATCGCGCCCAGCCCTTCTGATTCGGCCTGCGCGCGGACCCGCATGGAGCCGGGCACCACCAGCATCCGGACGTCGTCAGCGACCCTGCGCCCGCGCAGCACCTCGGCGACCACCCGCAGATCCTCGATCCGGCCGTTGGTGCAGGAGCCGACGAAAACGGTGTCCACCGGGATGTCCCGCATGGCCGTGCCCGCGCGAAGATCCATGTAGGTCAACGCCTTTTCGGCGGCCTGGCGCTCCCCCTCGTCGACGATCAGCTCCGGATCCGGGACCGAACCGGACAGCGGAACACCCTGCCCCGGATTGGTCCCCCACGTCACGAACGGGCTCAGGGTCGACGCGTCGATGTAGACCTCGGTGTCGAATTCGGCGCCATTGTCGGTGCGCAGCAGACGCCACGCGGCCACGGCTTGGCCCCACTGCGGCCCCTCGGGGGCGTGCGGCCGCCCGCGCAGGAACTCGAAGGTCGTGTCATCGGGCGCCACCATTCCGGCGCGAGCCCCCGCTTCGATGCTCATGTTGCAGACGGTCATCCGACCTTCCATCGACAGCGCTTCGATGGCGCTGCCGCGGTACTCGATCACGTACCCCTGGCCGCCGCCGGTGCCGATCTTGGCGATGACGGCGAGGATGATGTCCTTGGCACTGACCCCGGGCGGCAGCACACCGTCGACGTTGACCGCCATCGTCTTGAACGGCGAAAGCGGCAGCGTCTGGGTGGCCAGCACATGCTCGACCTCCGAGGTGCCGATACCCATTGCCAATGCCCCGAATGCGCCGTGGGTGGAGGTGTGACTGTCCCCACACACCACCGTCATACCGGGCTGGGTCAAACCCAGTTGCGGCCCGATGATGTGCACGATGCCCTGCTCGGCGTCGCCCATCGGGTGCAACCTGATGCCGAATTCCTCACAGTTGCGGCGCAGTGTCTCCACCTGCGTCCGCGAGATCGGATCGGCGATCGGCCTGTCGATGTCGATCGTCGGCACGTTGTGGTCCTCGGTGGCGATGGTCAGATCCGGCCGGTGGACCGGGCGCCCCGCCAGCCGAAGCCCGTCGAACGCCTGCGGGCTGGTCACCTCGTGCACCAGGTGCAGGTCGATGTAGATCAGGTCCGGCTGCCGCGCGGCACCCTCTCCGGAGCCGGTGACAACAACGTGTTCACTCCACACCTTCTCGGCGAGCGTGCGGGGCTGGTTCGCGATGGCCATCTTGACTGTCTCACAATCTGGGACGCTAGTATCTCCTTGTGAGACAGGATAGCGGCATCGGCGTGCTGGACAAAGCCGTCGGCGTGCTTCACGCGGTCGCCCAGTCCCCGTGCGGTCTGGCAGATCTGTGTGAGCGCACCGACCTGCCCCGGGCCACGGCACATCGGCTGGCCGTCGGCCTGGAGGTGCACCGCCTGCTGGCCCGCGACGGTGACGGGCAGTGGCGCCTGGGCCCTGCTGTCACCGAGCTGGCCGGCAACGTCAGGGATCCGCTGCTGTCCGCCGGCGCCTCCGTGCTGCCCCGACTGCGCGAACTCACCGGGGAGAGCGTGCAGCTCTACCGGCGCGAAGGGACCGCACGGATCTGCATCGCCGCTTTGGAACCGCCTGCCGGACTACGCGATACCGTGCCGGTCGGAACGCGGCTGCCGATGAACGCCGGATCGGGCGCCAAAGTGCTGCTCGCCTATGCGGATACCGCCACCCAGCAGGCGGTTCTGCCGTCGGCGGCGTTCAATGACCGCACACTGGCCGAGGTGCGCAAACGGGGGTGGGCCCAGAGTGTGGCCGAACGCGAGCCCGGGGTGGCCAGTGTGTCCGCGCCGGTGCGCGATGGGCGCGGCGCCGTGATCGCGGCGGTTTCGGTGTCCGGGCCGATCGACCGGATGGGCCGGCGTCCGGGCGTGCGGTGGGCCACCGACCTCGTCGCCGCTGCTGACGCGCTGACCCGCAGGCTTTGAGAATTGCCCGCTGTTCGCTCGTTGTACCCCCGATGGGATTCGAACCCACGCTACCGCCGTGAGAGGGCGGCGTCCTAGGCCGCTAGACGACGGGGGCCAGAACTGTTTTCGGTGGGTCAGCATAGCTCAGGTGAGAATGCTGACCTAATCCGTTGCATTGGCTGGGGTACCAGGACTCGAACCTAGAATGGCGGTACCAGAAACCGCTGTGTTGCCAATTACACCATACCCCACTGGCCACCTGTAACCGCAGGTCACAAGCCATTTCATGAACCCGACACAGCACGGGAACTCCGCGCCGGGCCTACTGCCGGGCCGACGTGCACACTACCAAATGTTCGGCGGTGTTTTTCTCAGGCCTCCACCGCCGTCGCGGCGGCGACGTCCCGACCGGCCCGCAGCCGGTCCAGGCTGCGGTCCCGTCCCAGCAGTTCCAGCGACTCGAACAGCGGCGGGCTCACCGACGAACCGGTCACCGCGACGCGGACCGGGCCGAACGCCTTGCGCGGTTTGAGCTCCAGACCGTCCACCAGCGCCGACTTCAGCGCCTCCTCGATGGCCGCCGTGGTCCACTGCCCCAGCCTCTCCAGCGCGTCGAGCGCGGCGCTGAGCACCGGTACGGCCGCGGGCCGCAACTCCTTGGCCGCCGCCTTCTCGTCGAGCACGAAACCGGCATCGTCGAGGAACTTCAGCAGGTCCCACGCGTCGCCGAGCACCACGATACGGGTCTGCACCAGCCTCGCCGCCTCGGCGAACCGGGCGTCGTCCAGGCCCGTGCGGTGACCGTGCGCGGCGAAGAACGTCGACAGTCGGGCGGCGAAATCGTCCTCGTCCAGCATTCGGATGTGCTCGGCGTTGACCGCGTCGGCCTTCTTCTGATCGAAGCGGGCCGGATTCGAGTTCACATCGGCGACGTCGAATGCGGCCACCATCTCGTCGAGGCTGAACAAGTCGTGATCGTCGGCGATGCCCCAGCCGAGGAGCGCCAGGTAGTTCAGCAGCCCTTCGGGGATGAAGCCGCGGTCGCGGTGCAGGAACAGATTGGACTGCGGGTCACGCTTGGACAGCTTCTTGTTGCCCTCCCCCAGAACGCTTGGCAGATGGGCGAACTGCGGAACCTGCTCGGCAACCCCGATCCGTATCAGCGCCTGGTACAACGCGATCTGGCGCGGGGTGGACGGCATGATGTCCTCACCCCGCAGCACATGGGTGATCTTCATCAGCGCATCGTCGACCGGGTTGACCAAGGTGTACAACGGGTCGCCGCTGCCGCGCGTCAACGCGAAGTCGGGCACCGACCCTGCCGGAAACGTCGTCTCGCCGCGAACCAGGTCGTTCCAGGACAGGTCGGCGTCGGGCATCCGCAGTCGCAGCACCGGGTTACGCCCCTCGGCGCGGAAGGCTGCGCGCTGCTCATCGGTTAGGTCGCGGTCGAAGTTGTCATACCCGAGTTTCGGATTACGGCCGGCCGCCAGATGCCGCGCTTCCACCTCCTCGGCGGTCGAGTAGGCCTCGTAGGCCTCGCCCGAGGCGAGCAGTTGATCGAGCACGTCCCGGTAGATCCGGGAGCGCTGCGACTGCCGGTAGGGCTCGTAGGGTCCCCCGACTTCCGGGCCTTCGTCCCAGTCCAGGCCGAGCCAGCGCAGCGCATCCAGGATCGCGGCGTAACTCTCGGCACTGTCCCGCTGCGCGTCGGTGTCCTCGATCCGAAAGACGAACGTGCCACCGGTATGGCGGGCGTAGGCCCAGTTGAACAGCGCGGTGCGGACCAGTCCGACGTGGGGAATACCGGTCGGCGACGGACAGAATCTGACCCTCACGGGTATGCTTGTCACGACTTTCCTTTGCGTACAACGGGATTGGACAGCGTGCCGATCCCCGAGATCGTGATGCTCACGGTGTCCCCATCCTCGATGGGGCCGACGCCCTCCGGTGTCCCGGTCAGGATCAGATCGCCGGGAAGCAACGTCATCACCGCCGACACCCACTCGATGATCGCGCCGACATCATGGATCATCAGCGCGGTGTTGGAGTTCTGGCGTACCTGACCGTTGACTTCGGTGCGCAGGTCCAGGTCGCTCGGGTCGAGGTCGGTGACGATCCACGGACCCACCGGGCAGAAGGTGTCGTGGCCCTTGGCCCGCATCCACTGGCCGTCCTGGCGCTGCTGATCGCGCGCCGACACGTCGTTGGCGATCGTGTAGCCGAGAATGTTCTCGGCGGCCCGGGATGCGGGCACGTCCTTGCAGGGCCGGCCGATCACGGCGGCCAACTCACCCTCGTGATGGACCGGGTGGGCATCCGCGGGAAGCTGGATAGCCGAATTCGGCCCGATAATCGACGTGTTGGGCTTGAGGAATATCACCGGGTCCTCGGGGGCGGTGCCGCCCATTTCCTCGGCGTGGGCGGCGTAGTTCTTGCCCATGCACACCACCTTGCTTGCCAGGATGGGCGCCAGCAGCCGGACATCGGCCAGCGGCCAACTCCGCCCGGTGAAGGTCGGGTTGCCGAACGGGTGCTCGGCGATCTCCTTGCAAATTGCCTCGTTCGGGTCGCCTTCGATGCTGACGAAGGCGACTCCATCGGGACTGGCGATTCGGCCGAGACGCATTGCCTCAGCGTAATGCCCGGCCCCTCAGGGCCGACCGGCGCGGCGCAGCTCACCGGCCTCATCTCACTAAATGAGATGCCGATTCAGCATGATGAGATACCTGTGCGACCATGGCACAGTGGCCGCCTCGTCGATGAGCACCGCCAAGCGCTGGTCGATGCTGGTGATCGCCCTGTCGACGTCGTTGTGCGCGAACGTGTTCATCAACGGCGTGGCGTTTCTGATCCCCACGCTGCACACCGAGCGCGGCCTCGGCCTCGCACAGGCCGGCCTGGTGTCGGCGATGCCCAGCCTCGGCATGGTGGTCACCCTCATCGCGTGGGGCTATGTCGTCGACCGGGTGGGCGAACGCCTGGTGTTGGCGCTGGGCTCGGCACTCACCGCTGCGGCCGCCTTCGCCGCCGCGTCCGTGCAGTCGCTGGTCGCGGTGAGCGTCTTCCTCTTTCTCGGCGGGATGGCGGCGGCGAGCAGCAACACAGCCAGCGGCCGTCTGGTCGTCGGGTGGTTCGCCGCCGAGCAACGCGGGCTGGTGATGGGGATCCGGCAGACCGCTCAGCCGCTGGGGGTCGGTCTCGGCGCACTGGTCATCCCCCGGGTGGCGGAGCACCACGGCGTCTCGGCGGCACTGCTGTTCCCGGCGATCGTGTGCACCGCATCGGCGTTGATATGTGCGGTGGCCGTGATCGATCCGCCCCAGCCGCCCCGCTCGCAGGCAGCCGCCGCCGATCTGGCCAATCCGTATCGCGACTCGCGGCTGCTGTTGCGTATCCACCTCGCATCGGTGCTGCTCGTGGTGCCGCAGATCCTGGTGTGGACGTTCACGCTGGTCTGGCTGATCGCCGAACACGGATGGTCGCCGGGCTCCGCCGGCTTGTTGGTCACGCTGGCACAGCTTCTCGGCGCAGCCGGACGGATCGGCGCCGGGCGATGGTCGGATCGGGTTCTCAAGCGTTCCGGTGACGTCCTCGGTGCGCGGATGCGACCGATCCGGATCATCGCGGCCGCCGCGGCCGTGTCCATGGCATCTCTCGCCCTCACCGATTGGCTGGACTCGCCGGCGAGCATCGCGGTGATGATGGTCGCCTCGATGGTCACCGTCTCCGACAATGGCTTGGCGTTCACCGCGATTGCCGAGATCGCCGGCCCGTTCTGGAGCGGGCGCGCTCTGGGCACACAGAACACCAGCCAGTTGTTCACCGCCGGTGTGGTGCCGCCGGTGTTCGGGGCCCTGATCGGCACGGCGGGATTTCCCCTCACCTTCGCGGTGTGCGCGCTGTTCCCGTTGATGGCGATCCCCGCTGTGCCGGTGGCGTGCGGGGCAACGACACCACCGCGGCCGTCAGGAAGCACAGCGCACCGATGAACGTGCCGAGGTTGGCCAGTCGTTCGTCGGCGGTCAGGCCGGACACCCGGACGAACGCCGCCACTGCCGACACCCCGAAGGCCACGCAGCCGATCAGGTTGACCGCAGCCGCCCACCAGGCACGCGACCGGAGTTCGAACACCCCGACCGTCGCGGCCACGGCGGCCATCGCAAGCACACCGCTGAGCAGGAACGCGATCGACCCGGTTGCGTCGGGTGCCCACACGTAGCGCCGTTGCGCACTCACGGCGTGGGCCCACACCGCCGCGCCGGTGCTGAGATTGAACAGCAGGGTTCCCGCGAACTGGACTGCCGCCGAAGCTGACTCGGCGTCGGATACACGACTGTGCGGTCCCGGCTGTCTCGTCGAGATCAGCTGCATCCATGCGGCGGTGGTGAAGAACCACGAACCGACGAAGCACAGGACGTTGGCCGCACCCGCACCCGCCCACGCCGGGAACCCCGGGACGGTGGCCACCGCGAACAAGGACGAGCCGAGCGCGAACAGCCGGCACTGTCGTGTCAGCGTCGCGAATCCGCCGGCGGTGCTTACAGCTTCCCCAGGATCCGCTCACCGACCGCGGAGGTCGACAGCTTCTCGTCACCACGAGTCGCCAGATGCTCTTCCACTGCCTTGTCGACCCGCGCCGCCGCACCGAGTTCGCCGAGGTGCGCCAGCAGCAGCGCCACCGACATGATGGCGGCCGTTGGATCCGCGATGCCGCGGCCGGCGATGTCCGGCGCACTGCCGTGAACCGGTTCGAACATCGACGGATTGGTTCTGGTGGCATCGATGTTGCCGCTGGCCGCGAGCCCGATGCCGCCGCACACCGCAGCGGCGAGGTCGGTGATGATGTCGCCGAACAGATTGTCGGTGACGATCACGTCGAACCGGCCCGGGTCGGTGACCATGTGGATCGTCGCGGCATCGACGTGCAGGTAGGCCACCTCGACGTCGGGGTACTCCGGTGCCACCGCCTGCACGGTGCGCCACCACAGCGACCCTGCGTAGGCCAGCACGTTGTTCTTGTGCACCAGGGTCAGATGCTTGCGCCGCTGCTGCGCCCGCCCGAAGGCGTCCTGCACCACCCGACGCACCCCGTAGGCGGTGTTGACGCTCACCTCGGTGGCGATTTCGTGGGGCGTGTCGACGCGGATCGCGCCACCGTTGCCGGTGTACGGGCCCTCGGTGCCTTCCCGGACCACGACGAAATCGATCTCGGGGTTGCCCGCCAGCGGGCTCTGCACGCCGGGATAGAGGCGGCCGGGACGCAGGTTCACGTGATGGTCCAACTCGAACCGGACCCGCAGCAGCAGGCCGCGTTCGAGGAGCCCGCTGGGCACCGATGGATCTCCGATCGCCCCCAACAGGATGGCGTCGTGGGCCTTCAGCTCGTCGAGCACCGTCGGGGGCAGCACCTCACCGGTGGCGTGGTACTGCCGGGCACCGAGGTCGTACTCGGTCTTCTGCACACCCGGCAGCACTTCGTCGAGCACGTTGAGCGCCTCGCCGATGACTTCCGGACCGATGCCGTCGCCGGCGATCACCGCGAGTTTCATGAAAGATCCACCACTTCCAGCGTCACCGCGTTGACGTCGCGACCGATGGCCGACAGGACGTCGGCGGGCACCTGCCGATCCAGCCGCAGCATGATCGTCGCGCCGTCACCGTCGGCGTCCTGGCTCAGTTGCGCGGCGAGGATGTTGGCGCCGGCGCTGCCGAGCAGGGTGCCGATCTTGCCCAGCGCCCCCGGCTGGTCGTCGTAGTTGATGATCAGGTTGACGCCCTCGGCGCGCAGGTCGAGGTTGCGTCCGTTGATCTGGACGATCTTCTCGACGAGCTGCGGGCCGGTCAGGGTTCCCGCGACGTTGACCGTGGATCCGTCCCCACCGACCGCGCGCACGTCGACCACGCTGCGGTGGTTCGGGCTCTCCGGGGCGGTGGCGATGGACGCCTCCACGCCTCGCTCGGCGGCCAGCGCCGGTGCGTTGACGAACGTGACCTGATCCTCGATCGCCGCCGAGAACAGCCCGCGCAGTGCCGACAATCTCAACACCTCGACGTCTTCACTGGCCAGCTCGCCCTGGACCTGCACCGACAACGAGACCGGCAGCTCGGCGGAGAGCACCCCGACCAGCAGGCCCAGCTTGCGGACCAGGTCCAGCCAGGGCGCCACCTCTTCACCGACGACCCCACCGCCGACATTGACCGCGTCCGGCACGAACTCCCCTGCCAACGCCAGCTTCACGCTGGCTGCGACGTCGGTGCCCGCCCGGTCCTGCGCCTCGGCGGTGGACGCACCCAGATGCGGGGTCACCACCACCTGCGGCAGCTCGAACAGCGGGCTGTCGGTGCAGGGCTCGGTGGCGAACACATCGAGCCCCGCGCCGCGGACGTGTCCGCTGGCCACGGCATCGGCGAGGGCCGCCTCGTCGATCAGGCCGCCGCGGGCGGCATTGACGATGATGACGCCGGGCTTGGTCTTGGCCAGTGCCTCCTTGCCGATCAACCCCGCGGTCTCCTTGGTCTTGGGCAGGTGCACCGAGATGAAGTCGGCGCGCCCGAGCAGTTCGTCGAGCGTCAACAACTCGATGCCCAGCTGCGCGGCACGGGCGTGCGAGACATACGGGTCGTACGCGGTGATGTGGGCGCCGAACGCGGCGAGCCGCGCAGCCACCAGCTGGCCGATCCGCCCGAGGCCGACCACCCCGACGGTCTTACCGAAGATCTCGGTGCCGGAGAACGACGACCGCTTCCAGGTGTGCTCACGCAGCGTGGCGTCGGCGGCGGGGATCTGACGTGCGGCCGACAGCAGCAACGCCAGCGCGTGTTCGGCCGCGCTGTGGATGTTCGATGTCGGCGCGTTGACGACCAGGACGCCTCGCGCCGTCGCCGCGTCGACGTCGACGTTGTCCAGGCCGACGCCCGCGCGCGCCACGATCTTCAGCTTCGACGCCGCGGCGAACACCTCGGCGTCGACCGTGGTGGCCGAACGCACCAGCAGCGCGTCGGCGTCACCGACCGCAGCCAGCAGCTTCTCCCGGTCGGGACCGTCGACCCAACGCACTTCGACCTGGTCGCCCAGGGCTTCCACGGTCGATTCGGCCAGCTTGTCGGCGATCAGTACAACAGGCAAACTCACCCGGACAGCCTAATGGGCTGTAATGAAGCAGTGGACATCACCATCGTCGGAAGCGGGCCCAACGGTCTGGCGGCCGCTGTCATCTGCGCACGAGCGGGTCTTTCGGTACAGGTACTCGAGGCCCAGCCCACCGCAGGGGGCGGCGCACGTACCGTTCCCGACCCGGAATTCCCAGACGTCTCGCACGACATCTGCTCGGCGGTGCACCCGCTGGCCCTGGCGTCACCGTTCTTCGCCGCGTTCGACCTACCCTCGCGGGGGGTGGCGCTGGCGGTGCCCGAGGTTTCCTACGGCAACCCGCTACCCGGTAGGCCCGCAGCCATCGGCTACCGCGACATCGACCGCACCTGCGCCGAACTCGACCACGGTGCGTCCTGGCGCCGGCTGCTGGGTCCGCTGTCGGCCGATTCCGAAGGCGTGGTCGGCCTGCTACTCGGCGACAAGCGGTCGATCCCGCCCAGTATCGCTGCGGCGCTGCGGGTGGCTCCGCGGCTGCTCGCCCAGGGCACCCCGGCGTGGCGCACTCTCACCGGCGAGGACGCCCGCGCATTGTTCACCGGCGTTGCCGCGCATACCATCTCGCGGATGCCCTCGTTGGTGGCCGCGGGCGCGGGGCTGATGCTGGCGACGCTCGGCCACTCAGTTGGTTGGCCGATCCCCGTCGGCGGCTCGCAGGCCATCCCCGACGCGCTGATCGCCGATCTTCGCTCGCACGGCGGTGAACTGACACTCGGCGAGGAGATCACCAGCCCACCGTCGGGAGTCGTCCTCTACGACACGGCGCCGACCGCGCTGCTGAACATCTACCGAGACCGGCTGCCGTCCCGGTACGCCAGGACCCTGCAGCGCTATCGCTACGGGCCGGGCGTGGCGAAGGTCGATTTCGTGCTGTCCGGGGAAATACCTTGGCAGGATCGGCGATTGGCGGACACCCCGACGCTGCATCTGGGGGGCGACCGGGCCACGATGGCGCGCGCCGAAGCGCATATCGCCGAGGACCGGCACGCCGAGTGGCCGATGGTGCTCGCAGCGCTGCCCCACCTGGCAGACCCCGGCCGGATCGATGCTCAGGGTCGCCGGCCGATGTGGACCTATGCGCACGTGCCGCAGGGCTCGACGATCGACATGGCCGAGACCGTCACCGGCATCTTCGAGCGCTTCGCGCCCGGCTTCCGGGATCTGGTCGTGGGGGTGCGCAGTGTGCCGGCCGCGCGCCTGTCCGACCACAACGCCAACCTCGTCGGCGGCGACATCGGGGTGGGCGGCAACAACATGTTCAGCGCACTGACCGGGCCTGCACTGCGGTGGAATCCGTGGTCGACCCCGATCCCGGGGGCGTACCTGTGCTCGTCGGCCTCGCCACCCGGCGGCGGTGTACACGGGATGGCGGGGTATTACGCCGCCCGCACCGTATTGCGGAAAGAGTTCGGCATCAAGAAGCTGCCGCCCCTGTCCCCCTGAGCGATTCCGGCGAGAACCTCAGGGAACCAACACCGCCTCGCCACCCGGCGGACCTGCCGGGCCAGGCGGCGGCGGCATCCACAGAGTCATTGTCGCGCCGCCGAAATCTGGTTGTGCGGGCGGCGGCGTCGGTTGACGCTCAGCCTCGGTCGCCACCGGACCCACTACTCCGCCCGGTGGCGGGGGTGGCGGGGAAGTCGATGTCGGCTGCTCCAGGCTGGCAGTCGTGTAGATGTAGGTGCCGTCGACGTAGTTGTCGCACTCCTTCGTGCCGTTGATATCCCGATAGCAGCACTTGGAGTACCTCTTTCCGTCATGAACGACGGTGGTGTACGTACCTCCGTTGGCGTTGTCGCAGTCGCTGATGATTGTCGATTCAGGAATCGCGTTGCCTGGGGATGCAGTCAGGATCATCGCCCCTGCTGCGATGAGGCCCGCGGCGGCGAGACGAGCGGCGTGAGCAAGGCGCACATCGGTGGATCCACGGGTTGTCATGAGCACTCCGGCGTTCGGTGGTTGTGACCTGACGCCGAATCGCCGATCTTGACGAGAGGGCACCACACCGGGTGTTGGATAGCGCTCACTATCACCAACTGCCGTTGTACAGAGCACGCGTTGACTCACCAAAAATGCGCGTAGACCCATTCGTTGCCTCAGCTGAGAATGCGCGCGTACGGCGCGCCTACCCGGCCGGTGATGTATCGCTGGATAGACCCAGACGATGGGACTGACGGTGAGTCAACGCAAGGCTGTGACGAAGGCGATCGCGACCCGCTACGCGCGAGCTGACAAGACCGGCAAGCGCCGGATCCTCGATGAGTTGTGCGCTACCACAGGCTGGCACCGCAACCATGCACGCAAGGCGTTGAAGAATGTATTGCGCCCGAAGGTCATCAAGAGCAGGGCGCCGCGTCCACCGAAGTATGGACCGAAAGTTATTGCGGCGCTGATGTTCTGCTGGGAGGTGCTGGGAATGCCCGCCGGCAAGCGACTGGCGCCGATGCTGGACGAGCTGGTGGCGATCCTGCGCCGGTTCGGCGAGCTGGTCATCGATGACGACACCGCGGCGCTGCTGGTGGGCATGTCGGCGGCCACCATCGACCGCCGCCTGGCCCCCGAGCGCAAGCGCCACGAGTTGAAGGGCCGCAGCCATACCAAGCCGGGATCACTGCTCAAATCCCAGATCCCGATCCGGACCTGGGCGGACTGGGACGACGCGAGGCCGGGGTTCGTCGAGATCGACCTGGTCGGCCATGAGGGCGGCAACGCCGCTGGTGAGCACGCCTACACGCTGACCGTCACCGACATCGCCACCGGGTGGACCGAGAACCGCAGCGTGCCCAACAAGGCCCGTAAATGGGTGCTCGCGGCGTTAGCCGATATCGCCAAGATCATGCCGTTCCCGATCCTGGGCGTAGACAGTGACAACGGAAGTGAGTTCATCAACCATCACCTATTGGCCTGGTGCGAGCAGCGGAAGATCACCTTCACCCGCTCACGGCCACGCAACTCCAACGACGGCTGCCACGTGGAGCAGAAGAACTGGGCGATCGTGCGCACCGTGGTCGGCTACCACCGCTACGACACCAAGGCAGAACTGTTGCTGCTCAACAAGATCTGGGCGTTGCAGTCACTGCTGACCAACTACTTCTACCCGCAGCAAAAACTCGTCTCCAAGGTCCGCGACGGCGCCAAAGTGTCCAAGAAATACGACACCGCCACAACCCCGCACCGCCGCGCCGAGCGCCACGAGGCGGTCTGCGCCCAGGACAAGGCGATACTCGCCGACACCTACACCGGCATCAACCCAGCCGCCGTCCAGCGCCAGATCCAGGCCCTGACCACAGAGCTGCTCACGATCACCACCAGCAAGGCTGGACCGGCCAAAAAAGCTCCCGTTACGCGCGCATCCTCGAATGAGTCAACGAATCATTCCTCGCGCGCATCTTGATGTGATGAAGGGGCGGGGCCTCCGCTCCTCGTGGCGTTCCCGGCGGATGCTGGGGGTGTCCACTTTCCACGAATCATGGGAGGCCCCTATGAACGAGTATGACGGCAAGCAGTTCGTCGGGATCGATCTGCATCGGCAGC
>NZ_JBAUJB010000065.1:0-12029 GCF_049683355.1 Mycobacterium sp. | reverse complement strand
AGTAGGTGGGGAACATCGACTTGTGGTTGTCCCCGAGCGCGGTGGACTCGGTGCGGGGTTCGTCGTCCGGCGGGTCGTAAACCGCCGCCGAGGAGCACTGCAGAAAGGCTTTTGCATCGGGACAGTGCGCCATCAGCAGTCCGACTGATTCCGCGTTGGCTCCGAGGTCCTTGTCCCAGCGCCCGCTCTTGGCCACCGCCAGGTTCAGCACGTAGTCGAAGTCGGACGGAATGCCGGAGAAGTCACCGGCAGCCAGATTGACCGCCTCGCAACGCACCCCGGCTTTTTCCAGCTCTTCGCGTGCGGTGGCATCGGTGAAGCGGGCGATGCCCCACACCTCGTTGTCGGCCACGAGCGCTTTCGCGACGGGGGTCGCCACCTGGCCCGTCGCACCGGTGATCAGGATCTTGTAGCCGCGCATGGGGTGGCGCTACGACACTGTCAACGTGACGTTGTACAGGTTGACCGCGACGTCGCCGGGGAGGATGTCGACGAACGTCGGAGCGTCTCGCAGCGCGCCGCCGGTGGCGATGATGTTGCCTGGAAATGTTCCCGCACAGGGGAAGTCGCTGCATCGCAACCAGTACCCCGGTGCGCTCTGATAGGGGTGCATGCTCGGTGATTGGTCGACGCGGTAGCGCCCGGGCGGGATGAAGGTCGTCGCCCAGCCTTCGCGCGGTTGGGTGCTGACGCCGAAGACGCCGTTGCTTCCATAGCTCACCGGCGCCGCCCCGGCCGGTGCGGCCAGGGTGCACGCCGACACCAACGCGCCTGCAGCGGCCAGTGCCGAGACGATGCTGTTCATACCCAGAAGCGTAGAGGTGTCGTCACGGATCTTTGTCGTCTTCGGGCAGGAGGTATCTTGCGAGGCCCACAGACGGTCTGGCGCGCACGTTAGGGTTACCCCATGCGAGTCGGAGTGCTGGGCGCCCAGGGCAAGGTCGGCGCGACCATGGTGCAGGCGGTGCAGGATGCGGACGATCTCACGTTCTCTGCGGGGGTGGACGCCGGCCAACCGGTGTCGGCGCTGGTCGATGCCGACACCGAGGTGGTCATCGATTTCACTCACCCCAGCGTCGTGATGGACAACCTGAAGTTCCTGATCGACAACGGTATCCACGCCGTCGTCGGCACCACCGGCTTCACCGATGAGCGCATCGACGAGGTGAAGGGCTGGTTGACGGCCAAGCCCGAGGTGGCGGTGTTGATCGCGCCGAACTTTGCGATCGGCGCGGTGCTGTCCATGCACTTCGCGCAGCAGGCGGCGCGGTTCTTCGAGTCCGTGGAAGTCATCGAACTGCATCATCCGCACAAGGCCGATGCCCCGTCCGGGACGGCCGCCCGTACCGCGAGGCTCATCGCCGCAGCCCGAAAAGGTCTGCCGCCCAACCCCGATGCCACCAGCACCGGTTTGGACGGCGCGCGTGGTGCCGATGTCGACGGCGTCCCGGTCCACTCGGTACGCCTCGCCGGGCTCGTCGCGCATCAGGAGGTGTTGTTCGGCACGCTGGGCGAGACGTTGACGATCAGGCACGACAGCATGGATCGGACGTCGTTCGTGCCGGGAGTGCTGTTGGCCGTGCGGAAGATCCGCGAGTTCCCCGGGCTGACGGTGGGTCTCGAGCCCCTGCTCGATCTGACATGAGCGACGGAGCGCGCGCGCTACGCATCCAGCTGCTGATCGCGTTCATGTGCGTTGCGCTCGTCGTGTACTTCGTGATGCTCGGTCGCGCCGCGTTCGTGTTCATCTCCTCCGGGCGGCCTGCGGCAATCGGATTGGGCGTGGCGATCCTGATGCTGCCGGTCATCGGCAGCTGGGTGATGGTGGCGACGTTGCGGGCCGGGCTAGCGCACCAGCGCTTGGCACGCCTGGCGCGAGAGGAGGGGATGGATCTCGACGTCAGTGAACTGCCCCGCAGGCCGTCCGGCCGTATCCAGCGGGATGCCGCAGACGCGCTTTTCGCGACGGTGCGCGACGAACTGGAATCCGACCCCGACAACTGGCGGCGCTGGTATCGATTGGCACGCGCGTACGACTATGCCGGCGATCGCACCCGGGCCCGGGAGGCGATGAAGAAGGCTGTCGAGATGGAGGCATCGTGAGCAAGACGCTCCTGGTCGTGCATCACACACCGTCCCCGGGCACCCGTGAGCTCCTCGAAGCGGTCCTGGCCGGGGCGAACGACCCCGAGATCGACGGTGTCGACGTCCGGGTCCGGCCGGCACTCGCCGCCACGGTGTCGGACATGCTCGAGGCGGACGGGTATCTGTTCGGCACCACCGCGAACTTCGGGTACATGTCGGGCGCATTGAAGCACTTCTTCGACACGGTCTACTACCCGAGCCTCGATCATGTGGCGGGCCGGCCGTACGGGCTGTGGGTGCACGGCAACAACGACATCACCGGTGCCGTCAACTCCGTCGAACGGCTGGCCACGGGCCTGGAACTGGCCAAGTCCGCCGACACGCTCGAGGTCACCGGGCCCGTTGATGCGACGGTCCGGGACCGTGCCTACGAGCTGGGTGGCACTCTGGCGGCAATGCTCATGGACTGACGGAAGGAAACACATGCCTGGAATCGCCGAACTCGCCCTGGGCGCCGCACCGATCGCCGGGGGCGCGTTGCTCGGAGCGGCCGCGGGCAACATCAAGCCGCCCGACATGCGCGGACTGATCAGCAAGGATCTCGATCTGCTCTCCCGCATCCCAGCGGAGCAGGAGGACCGCCGGGCCAGGCTGCAGCGCAGCATCGATCAGCGCATCGACGACCTGATCGCCGCGACCGACAAGAGCAGGCAACTGCGCGAAGCGGCGTCGAGCTACACGGGGCTCGGCGGCTGGCGCGACGTCATGGTGCTGGTGGCCACCCTGTTGTTCACGGTCATCTGGTGGCACGTCGACCACAGTCGATCCAACTGGATGTTGATGTTCATAGTGCTTGTGGCACTCAATGTCGTCGTTGCGGGTTATGTGCTGCGCGACGTCCGCAACGCGTTCCGGCACAAGCGGCACGGCGAGTCAGGCGCGGACTCGCCTGCGTCCTGATGTGCTCGGGGGCCGGATCGGTCACCGTGACAGGTGCGCAGCAAAAAACGTCGTCGTCGCATCCCAGTGGCGCCGCGCCGCCGCCTCGTCGTACGGGGCGTTGTCCGGCACTGCGAAACCGTGCAACGCCGGGTAGAACTCGATCGTGTGCTCGACCCCCGCCGCGGTGAGCGCCTCGTCCAGGGTCTCGCCGTCCTCGGCGGTGAACGACCCGTCATCCTGGGCGGCCCCCACGTACACCGCCGCCCGCATCCGATCGGCGAGCAGGTGCGGACTGCCGGGATCGCCGGCCACCAGCCCGCCGCCGTGGAACGACATCGCCGCCGCGACCCGCTCGGGAACGCTGCCGGCGACCACCAAGGAGATGCGCCCACCCATGCAGTACCCGGTGGTTCCGAACGATGTCCCACGGACCTCCGGCCGCACCGACAGGTGGTCGAAGAACGCCGTCGCATCGGCCACCGCCTTCTCGGTGGTCACCGACGAGATCATCGCGAACAACCGGGCGCGTTCGGTCTGGTCCTCGAACACCGTGGCCATGCTGAACGGCGCCCATTCACCCTCGCGGTAGTACATGTCCGGCACCAGCACGGCGTATCCGTGACCGGCGAGCTCGTCGGCCATCGCGGAGAAGGTGGGGCGCACACCTCCCGCGTCGGGGTACATGACGACGCCGGGCCAGGGCCCGTCCCCGTCGGGGGTGTGCAGGGAGACAGGGCAGGAACCGTCGGTGGTCGCCACGGCATCGTTGATCGTCGGCATGGTTGTAGTTCTACTCCGGCCGGGCCACGTAAGCTGAGCGCGTGCCGATCGCCACCCCGTATGAGGATCTGCTGCGCCTGGTGCTCGACACCGGGATCCCGAAGTCCGACCGCACCGGCACCGGGACCCGCAGCCTGTTCGGCCACCAGCTGCGCTACGACCTCGGGCACGGGTTTCCGCTGATCACCACGAAGAAAGTGCACACCAAGTCGATTGTCTACGAGCTGCTGTGGTTCCTGCGCGGTGACTCGAACGTCCGGTGGCTGCAAGAACGCGGCGTCAAGATCTGGGACGAATGGGCTTCCCCCACAGGTGATCTCGGTCCGGTGTATGGTGTTCAGTGGCGGTCCTGGCCGACGCCGTCGGGTGAGCACATCGACCAGATCAGCGCAGCGCTGGAACTTCTGAAGTCCGACCCCGACTCGCGACGCAACATCGTCTCGGCGTGGAACGTCGGAGAGATACCGCAGATGGCGCTGCCGCCGTGCCACGCGTTCTTCCAGTTCTACGTGGCACAGGGCCGACTGAGCTGTCAGCTCTACCAGCGCAGCGCCGACCTGTTCCTGGGGGTGCCGTTCAACATCGCCAGTTATGCGCTGCTGACCCACATGATGGCCGCGCAGGCCGGCCTCGGTGTCGGCGAGTTCATCTGGACTGGAGGGGACTGTCACATCTACGACAACCACGTCGAGCAGGTCACCGAGCAACTGTCGCGGACTCCGCGTCCGTACCCGCAACTCGTTCTGGCGCATCAGAATTCGATCTTCGACTACACCTACGACGACATCGTCGTGAAGAACTACGACCCACATCCGGCGATCAAGGCCCCGGTGGCTGTATGAGGACTGCTCGCAGGTCCGAATCATGACCGTGACCCTCAACCTGATCTGGGCGCAGTCCAGCTCCGGGGTCATCGGCCGGGACAACACCGTTCCGTGGCGGGTGCCCGAGGACCTGGCACGTTTCAAGGAACTCACGATGGGCCACACCGTCATCATGGGCAGGCTGACCTGGGAGTCACTGCCGGCAACTGTGCGCCCGTTGCCCGGTCGCAAGAACGTCGTGGTGACCCGGCAACCCGGTTACCTGGCCGAAGGGGCGCAAGTCGTCGGCTCGCTCGAGGACGCTCCGCTCGACGATGCCTGGGTGATCGGTGGTTCGCAGATCTACGGCCTGGCGCTGCCGCTGGCGAGCCGGTGTGAAATCACCGAGGTGGACCTCGATCTGCATCGGCAGGACGACGACGCGTTGGCGCCGGTCCTCGACGAGTCCTGGGCCGGCACCGAAGGGCCCTGGCAGGACAGCTCCTCGGGGTTGCGCTACCGGTTCTACAGTTATCACCGCATCCCCGAGTCGTAGCCGCGGCGTCGCAATCTGTCGGTGCGGTAGGCGACGATGACCTGATGGCTTCCTCTGCCCGCGCGCGCGGGGCGACGCTGACCGCCGCCCAGGCACGCCGGATCGCCATCACCGCGCAAGGATTCGCCGAGGCGAAGCCGCCCGGCCCGGTCAACCGGGCGCATCTGCGCAGGCTGATCGACCGCATCCAGGTGTTGCAGCTGGACTCGGTCTCGGTGGCGGTGCGCGCGCACTACGCACCGGTGTTCAGCCGGCTCGGTCACTACGACCGCGAGATCCTGGACCGGGCGGCGTGGAGTCACTCGGCGCGCTCACCGCGGCTGCTCGTCGAGTACTGGGCGCACGAGGCCGCGCTGATGTCGGTCGACGACTGGCCGCTGCTGCGCTGGCGCATGCGGGAGTACCGCCATGGCCGCTGGGGCACCGAGATCGTCAAGCGCAACGCCCGGCTCGCCGACGACATCGTGGCTGCGGTCGCGGCACTGGGTCCGTCGACCGCCGGGCAGATCGAGGCGCACCTCGAGTCCGAACCGCGCGGGCGCAAGGGGCCGTGGTGGGATCGCAGCGACACCAAATGGGTGGCCGAGGCGCTGTGGTCGGCAGGGGTGCTGACGACGGCGACCAGGGTCGGGTTCGCCCGGCACTACGACCTCACCGAAAGGGTGCTGCCCGCCGACGTGGTGGCAAGGGACGTCGACGAAGCCGACGCCGTCCGAGAGCTGACGCTGCGGGCGGCCACCGCGCTCGGCATCGGCACAGAAGCCGACCTCCGTGACTACTTTCGGCTCGCTGCCCGGCAGGTGAAGCCGGCCATCGCGGATCTGCTGGCCTCCGGCGAGATCGAGGGGGTGGACGTCGCGGGCTGGGCGGCGCCGGCCTACCTGCGCGCCGGCCAGGTCGTCCCGCGCAAGGACCGGGGGACGGCTCTGCTATGCCCGTTCGACCCGCTGATCTTCTTCCGGCCCCGGGTCGAGCGGCTGTTCGGATTTCACTACCGCATCGAGATCTACACCCCGGCCCCCCGGCGTCAGTTCGGTTACTACGTATGGCCGTTGATGCTCGACGGGCAGCTCGTCGGGCGCGTCGACCTCAAAGCCGACCGGATCACCAACACCCTCCACGTCGCCGGAGCGTTCGCCGAGGACGGGCACCGGCATTCGCAGGTCGCCGAGGCGCTCGTGGGGGAGTTGCGTGCGATGGCGAGCTGGCTCGGGCTCGAGGACGTCAGCGTCGGTGAGCGCGGCGACCTCGTGACGGAGTTGTGCCGCAGTCTTGGTTAAGTGGTGCCCGTACGGAAAGGATGGTGCCCATGGACTTCCTCCGCACGCCCGACGAGCGCTTCGAACAGCTGCCGGATTTTCCCTTCGCGCCGCATTATGTCGAGTTGGGCGCAGACCTCGAGGGACTGCGGATGCACTACCTCGACGAGGGGCCGCCGGACGGGGAGGTGGTCTTGTTGCTCCACGGCGAGCCGTCCTGGAGCTACCTCTACCGGAAGATGATCCCGGTCCTCATCGACGCCGGGTTGCGTGCCGTGGCGATCGACCTCGTCGGGTTCGGCCGAAGCGACAAACCGACACTTCGGGAGAGCTACACCTACCAGGCGCACGTCGACTGGACCTGGGCGGCCATCGAAGCCATCGGCCTGACCGACATCACGCTGGTCTGCCAGGACTGGGGCGGACTCATCGGCCTGCGCCTGGTGGGCGAGCACCCCGGCCGGTTCGCCAGAGTGGTGGCCGCCAACACCGTGCTGCCCACCGGCGATCAGCCTCCCGGTGACGCGTTCCTAGCCTGGCGACGGTTCAGCCAGGACAGCCCGGAGTTCCCCGTCGGCAGGATCATCAACAACGCGTGTGTGTCGGACGTACCGGCAGAGGTGATGGCGGCCTACGACGCGCCGTTCCCCGACGATTCCTACAAGGCCGGCGCACGGCACTTCCCGATGCTGGTACCGACCAGCCCCGATGATCCCGCGTCCGGGGCGAACCGGGTCGCCTGGGAGTCGCTGCGCAGTTTCGATCGGCCGTTCCTGTGTGCCTTCTCCGACTCCGATCCGATCACCC
This sequence comes from Mycobacterium sp., assembly GCF_049683355.1. GTDB lineage: Bacteria > Actinomycetota > Actinomycetes > Mycobacteriales > Mycobacteriaceae > Mycobacterium. The sequence continues at coordinate 4,797 of NZ_JBAUJB010000065.1, read as the reverse complement.
GCGACGCCGCACCGATGCTGCGCAAGCTCGTCCCCGGAGCCGCGGGGCAGCCGCCGGTGACGATCGAGCAGGCCGGCCACTTCCTGCAGGAGGACAAGGGCCGCGAGCTCGCGGAAGTCGTGGTGGATTTCGTCAGGGCCAATCCGCGGTAGGCGATGCAGGGCCGGACACCGCTCCAGGAGGGGATGCGGTGACCGCCCAACGCATCCGGCCCGCCGATCCGCGGGGTTCCCGGATAGGGTGTGCCGGTGGCCGAGATCGCGCCGCTGCGGGTGCAGCTGATCGCCAAGACGGAGTTCTCGGCACCTGAGGATGTGCCGTGGGACACCGACGCCGACGGTGGCGCCGCGCTGGTGGAGTTCGCCGGCCGCGCGTGTTATCAGAGCTGGTCGAAGCCCAATCCGCGCACCGCCACCAACGCTTCCTATGTGCGTCACATCATCGACGTCGGGCACTTCTCGGTGCTCGAGCACGCATCGGTGTCGTTCTACATCACCGGTATCTCACGCTCCTGCACCCATGAGCTGATCCGGCACCGGCATTTCTCCTACTCGCAGCTGTCCCAGCGTTTTGTGCCCGAGAACGAGTCGCAGGTGGTGGCTCCACCGGGGATCGAGAACGACCCGGAGCTGGAGGAGATCTTCACCGCCGCGGCCGATGCCAGCCGCGCTGCCTACGCCGAGCTGCTCAGCCGCCTGGAGGCCAAGCTGATCGGTGACCAGCCCGCCGGACGTGCTGCGGTGCTGCGGCGCAAACAGGCCCGTCAGGCGGCCCGCGCCGTACTGCCCAACGCCACCGAGACACGCATCGTCGTCACCGGCAACTACCGGGCATGGCGGCACTTCATCGCGATGCGAGCCAGCGAGCACGCCGACGTGGAGATTCGGCGGTTGGCCATCGAGTGCCTCCGCCAACTCGTCGGTGTCGCCCCCCAGGTGTTCTCCGACTTCGAGATCACCGTGCTCGCCGATGGCACAGAGGTGGCGACCAGCCCGCTGGCAACCGAGGTGTGAGCCGACAAGGCAGTCGTGGCGCGGTGAGCCGAGGAGGTAATCTTGGTGCCCGTGAGTACCAGCGGTTTCGACGCCAGCGCCCGTTTGGGCACCCTGCTGACCGCGATGGTTACTCCGTTCAAGCCCGACGGTTCGCTGGACACCGCCACCGCCGCCCGGCTGGCCACCCGGCTGGTCGATGAGGGTTGTGACGGGCTGGTGGTCTCCGGCACCACCGGCGAGTCACCCACCACCACCGACGACGAGAAGGTGACGCTGCTGCGCACCGTGCTCGACGCCGTCGGTGACCGCGCGCGGATCATCGCGGGAGCCGGCACCTACGACACCGCCCACAGTGTCCACCTGGCAAAGGCGTACGCCTCCGAAGGCGCGCATGGCCTGCTCGTGGTCACGCCGTACTATTCGCGACCGCCGCAGTCGGGCCTGATCGCGCACTTCACCACCATCGCCGACGCGACCGAGCTGCCGATGATCCTCTACGACATCCCGGTGCGCTCCGTGGTGCCCATCATGTGGGACACCATGCGCATCCTGGCCGAGCACCCCAACATCGTCGCGATCAAGGACGCCAAGGGCGATCTGCACGGCGCCGCTGCGATCATCTCCGAGACCGGGCTGGCGTACTACTCCGGTGACGACGCACTGAACCTGCCCTGGCTGGCAATGGGCGCGGTGGGGTTCGTCAGCGTGTGGGGCCACGTCGCGGCCAGTCAGCTGCGGGACATGTTGACGGCCTTCACCTCCGGTGACATCGCGACCGCCCGCAAGATCAGCGTCACCCTGGGGCCGCTGAACGCCGCCCAGACCAGGTTGGGCGGGGTCACGCTGTCGAAGGCCGGTCTGCGACTTCTCGGTTTCGACGCCGGCGAGCCGCGGCTGCCCCAGATGCCCGCCGACGGTCAGCAGATGGATGCGCTGGCGGCTGACATGCGTGCTGCGGCGGTGTTGCGGTAGTGGACACCGAGTTCGCTGCGCCGGGTCCGCTGGCCGCGGGAGGTCTGCGGGTGACCGCTCTCGGCGGCATCAACGAAATCGGGCGCAACATGACCGTTTTCGAGCATCTGGGCCGATTGCTCATCGTCGACTGCGGGGTGCTGTTCCCCAACCACGACGAACCCGGCGTCGACCTGATCCTGCCCGATCTGCGCCACATCGAGCATCGGCTCGACGACGTGGAAGCGCTGGTGGTGACACACGCGCACGAAGACCACATCGGCGCGATCCCGTTCCTGCTCAAGCTGCGGCCCGACATCCCGGTCGTCGGTTCGAAGTTCACGCTCGCCCTGATCGGCGCGAAATGCCGCGAGCACCGCATCAAGCCGGTGTTCGTCGAGGTGGCCGAGGGGCAACGCTCCACCCACGGCGTGTTCGAGTGCCAGTACTTCGCGGTCAACCACACGATTCCCGGCTGCCTTGCGATCGGGATCCACACCGGCGCCGGCACGGTGCTGCACACCGGAGACATCAAACTCGATCAGATGCCGCTCGACGGCAGGCCGACCGATCTGCCCGGGATGTCGCGACTCGGCGACGCCGGGGTGGACCTGTTCCTCTGCGATTCCACGAACTCGGAGATCCCCGGTGTCGGGCCGTCGGAAAGCGAGGTAGGGCCCGCATTGCATCGTCTGATCCGCGGTGCCGAGGGCCGGGTCATCGTGGCGTGCTTCGCGTCGAATGTCGATCGGGTGCAACAGATCATCGATGCGGCGGTGTCGTTGGGACGCCGGGTGGCCTTCGTCGGCCGATCGATGGTGCGCAACATGGGCATCGCCCGCGACCTCGGTTATCTCAGGGTCGCCGACGCGGACATCCTCGACATCGGCGCCGCCGAGATGATGCCGGCCGATCAGGTGCTTCTGATCACCACCGGCACACAGGGCGAGCCGATGGCCGCGCTGTCGCGGATGTCGCGCGGCGAGCACCGCAGCATCATGCTGACAGACGGTGATCTCATCATTCTGTCCTCGTCGCTGATACCCGGTAACGAGGAGGCGGTGTACGGGGTGATAGATGCGCTCGCCAAGATCGGCGCCCGCGTGGTCACCAATCAGCAGGCGCGCGTGCATGTCACGGGTCACGCGTACGCGGGCGAACTGATGTTCCTCTACAACGGGGTCCGGCCGCGCAACGTGATGCCCGTGCACGGGACGTGGCGGATGCTGCGCGCCAACGCGGCCCTGGCCGCTCGCGCAGGGGTGCCGGAGGACAACATCGTGCTGGCCGAGAACGGGGTCAGCGTCGACCTGGTGTCCGGCCGGGTGAGCATCGCCGGAGCGGTGCCGGTCGGCAAGGTTTTCGTCGACGGGCTGGTCACCGGGGACGTCGGCGATGCCACACTGGGGGAGAGGCTGATCTTGTCCTCCGGGTTCATCGCGGTGACCGTTGTCGTGCACCGGGGTACCGGCAAGCCCGCCGGCCCGGCACATCTGATGTCGAGAGGCTTCTCCGAAGACCCCAAGGCGCTGGAGCCCGCGGTCCGCAAGGTCGAGGCCGAACTCGGCAACCTCGCCTCTCAGAACATCACCGACCCACCCCGGATCGCGCAGGCGGTCCGTCGCGCTGTGGGCAAGTGGGTGGGGGAGACCTACCGTCGGCAGCCGATGATCGTGCCGACCGTCATCGAGATCTAGGCTGCCGATAGCCGATAGCCGACGCCCCGCAGCGTGACGAACCAGTCCGGGCCCAGTTTGCCTCGCAGATAGCGGATGTACACGTCCACCACGTTGGAGCGGGCATCGTTGGCACCCCACACCTGGCGGCGTATCCGTTCGCGTGTCAGGACCTCTCCGGGGTGGCGCAGGAACATCTCGGCCAGTGCGCATTCGCGTACCGACAGGTCGACGAAGTAGTTGCCGACGTAGGCGCGCCTGGTCTTCAGGTCGAGCCTCAGTTCTCCGAACGTCAGGACCGGGGGATCCGCCGGCCGTGGGGCATTCAGCCCCCGCCGCACCTGGGCGAGCAGTTCGTCGAATCGGAACGGCTTGGCCACATAGGCATCGGCCCCGGCGTGCAGGGCCGCCGCCGTGGCGGCGATGTCGGTCCGTGAGGTGAGCAGCACGACGGGAAGCGACAGGCCCTCGGCGCGCAGCCGGCGCACGATCTCGAATCCGCCGTGACCCGGTAGCTCGGCGGCGAGCACGATCAGGTCGAATCTCCCGTTGCGGGCAGCCGACCAGGCCGTCCCGCCGTCAGTGGCCACCCGCACCGCGAAGCCGTGGGCGATCAGGCCTTTCCGAATCACCGACAGAACTCGAGGGTCGCTCTCGGCGATCAGTATCGCGGCCATCGTGATCCCCCACCTTGTATCCATGCCGATTCCCCGGTCGACTCCAGGGTCGTCGGTGAACGGCCGGCCCGTTAAGGGTCATGGGGTGCGTCTGGGAGGGCCCAAAGTCCCCAATGGGGCAGGCCCTTTGCTCAGCGCTCGGCGAGCACGGTCCATTCGATGCGCGATGCCGCGACCGAGCGCTGCGCCGGACGGATGTAGGTGTCGCGGAAGTAACTCGGCCCGGCCTGCTCGACCAACCGCCAGCCGCAGTCGGCCAGGAGTTCACCGACCTCTTCGGGCACCAATCCGGACTTCCACACCTGCCGGCGCTCCCGGAACCGGCGGTACACCGCGTCGGCACCGTACAACTGCGTGCCATCGATGAAGTCTTGGCGGATGTAGGTGAAGACGAGCCGGCTGCCGGGCGCCGCGGCGCCGAGCTGTCGCAGTGTGGCGCGTACCGCCTCTGGGGTGAGGTATTGCGTCACGCCCTCCCAGATGAAGAACGTGCGCCCG
>NZ_JBAUJB010000064.1:0-4418 GCF_049683355.1 Mycobacterium sp. | reverse complement strand
CCCGCAAGGCGGCCGCCGACGCGCTGCGCGTCGAGCGTCAGGCCGAGGCCGACGGCATGAAGGCCCAGTTGGTGGCCGAGGCGGCCGGCAAGACCGAGATCGCCGTGGCGCTCAACAGCTACTCCCCCGAGGCCGCACAACTGCTGATGCTGCCCGACGTGCTGGCCTCGATGGTCAAAGCCACCGAGGCTGCGGCGATGCCGCTGGCGGAGATCGAACGACTGTCGATCATCGGCGGTGCATCCGACGCCCAGGACGCCATCGGTGGTCTGCTCGGCGTCAGTCCGGTAGCGGTGGCCAAGATCGTCGAGGCGCTCAAGGCCTCCGGGATCGACCTGGCCACGATGCTCAACCGGGCACCCGCGGCGGGCCCCGACAACGAGCAGGAGGATCTTCCGTGACAGATGCGCCATCTCCGGAATCTTCGGACATCGTCGTCGGGGTCGACGAGTCGGCGGCGTCGGGTCCGGCACTCCAATGGGCTGCAGCCGAAGCGGTGTTGCGGGACTGTCCGCTGACCATCCTGTATGCGCTGACCCCGAGCGTCGGCAGCTGGTCGGCCGTGCCGGCGCCCGCCGGACTGCTGGATCTGCAGCAGCAGATGGGACGGCAGGTCCTCGAGGACGCCGAACGCACTGCCCGCGACATCACCGGCGGGCGGGTGCCGATCTCGACCGAGTTCGCGGTGGCGTCGGCGACGACGGCGCTGGTCGAGAGATCACAACAAGCGCGGATGGTCGTGGTGGGCAGCCGCGGCCGGGGAGCACTGGCGCGCACCGTGCTCGGATCGGTCAGCACCAGCCTGGTGCACCGCGGGCATTGCCCTGTGGCGGTGATCCATGACGAGAACCCGTCGGCGCCCGACGCGCAGGCACCGGTTGTGCTGGGGACCGACGGGTCGCCCGCCGCCGAATCTGCCACCACGATCGCCTTCGAGGAGGCCGCCCTGCGCGGCGTGGAACTCGTTGCGCTGCGCGCGTGGTGGTCGCCGGGCGCATTCGAGCTGCCGGGCATCGACTGGGCCGACGTGCGTCCGGACGTCGAACGCGAATTCACCGGCCAGCTGAGCGAATGGCAGCAGCGCTTCCCGGACGTGACCGTGCGCGCCGAGGTCGTCCAGGATCAGCCGGCACGGCGGCTCGTCGAGCGCTCCGAATCCGCCCAGTTGTTGGTGGTCGGCAGTCACGGCTACGGCACCGTCGCAAGCGCTCTGCTGGGTTCGGTCAGTTCCGCCGTGGTGCAGGCGGCTCGCGTGCCGGTCATCGTCGCCCGGCAGTGACCGGAGCCGGCCACCGGCACTTCACGAATAGCGCTCGTCGACGGCCCTGACGATCCGCTGGCGGATGCGTTCGACCTCGGCGGCCCGGTGGGCAGCGAGTTCGTCCTCCCACGACGCCACCTCCTCAGCCAGGTCCTTGTCGGAGACGATGCGGTCGAGCCAGCGGGCGAAGTCCCCCCGTTCGAGGTGGAACTGCAGGGCTTCGGGGTCCAATCGGCTGACGGCGGTGCGGAATTCGGTCATGGTGGCGGCCGGCGGGAGCGACTGACCGCCTGACGAGCGAAAGTAGAACCGGCGTTCTTTCGGCAGGGCGACCTGGGCGTACTTGTGCCGGTGACGGATGTGCAGCGTGCGCCGCCGATCCGGGGTGAACGGTTTGGGTTCACCGCCTGCTACCCGGATCGATGCCGCCTCCGGACCACCCATGTCGAGGATGACATCGCTGTCGCTCACTTCGTCGGCCGGCAGTTCTGCGTGCGCGTACGACGACAGCACATATCCGCCGCGGCGCACCCATCTCGCTTCTTCCTGCGGGCCGAGGAGGTGGGCTTCGTCGTAGATCACCCAGTGCGGGAAACCGTGCGCTCCGCGGTGCGCCTCGGCCGCGAACCGGAGCCGATGGACGTAGTCGCCCTTGTCCGGAGCGTCGAGCGCGGACAGGTCGACGACCATGCTGGTGCTCGGATGGAGCATCTCCACCAGTTCGCCGGGCTCGGGCAGGTAGTGCCTGCTGTCGACCAGCACGACGTTGTCGAGTTCCTTGAGCTGCGAGTGGTCTCCCTCGGGATCGACGACGAGCACGCTGTACCCGGCGAGGATCCAGCGCTCGGCCATGAGTCCGATCACGTGGCTCTTGCCGGAACCCGACGGCCCGGTCACCACGATTCGGCCCTGACTTCCCGGCACCTTGGTCGGTGTCTTGTCGCCGAAGCCACCGATCTCGATCCACCGGCGGATCGGACAGTAGCGTCGTGCCCCACTGAGCAGCGGGCCGGTCAACAGACCGGCCACTCCCGCCCCGTCGGGCAGTTGCAGAACCTCATCGGCGTGGGCGACGACCGACGGGAGCGCATTCGCCACCGCGACCCCGAGCTCGGCGACAAGCAGCATCGACACGTCGTTCTCGGCATCGCCGACCGCGATGACGTTGTGCGGTGAGCGGTTCATCCGCGACAACAACCCTCGAAGACCACTGCCCTTGGTCACCTCGGCGGGCAGCACCATCACCGCGTCGCGGTTGCGGATGATCTGGCAGTCCAGACCCAGCTGCCCGATCGCCTCGACCACGGCGGTGGCGTGCTCACCGTCGGTGGCGATCAACACCTCGCCGCGCCGGAAGGCGACGCCGCGGGCCGCCAGCACGCCGTCGAGCACCACGTCGACCGGTGGTGCCAGCCTGAGCACCTCACCGTTGAGCACCGCCACGGCACCGTTCTCGAGCACCAGGGCGTCGGCGTGGTCGACGATCCGCGGGAACTCCGACATCAGCTCGCTGCCGATCCGGCCGGTGACCAGCACGATCAGGATCCCGTTGCTTCGGGCCTCGTCCATCGCGTCCAGCACCTGGTCGGACAGCTCGCCTCTCGACGTCAGCGTGCCGTCGATGTCAGCGGCGACGATCTGAAAGAAGGCCACAGCCACTCGCTTCCGATCGGGGTCTCACAGCCGCGCAGTCATCCCGTCATGGTGCCAGGTCCGCCGGTGTCGCGCCCGTCGAGAACCGATACCAGGCCGGACTGCACCAGGGCGTCGGTGACGAAGCGTTGCACCGGCCGAGCTTGGAAGAATCCGGCGTGGCCACCCCGATACCACTCGATGTCGGGCTGACCCCAGTGTTCCCACAGCCGGTTGACCTGTTCGCGCGGATGGACCACCTGATCGGCGAGGCCCGCGTAGATGAACCGTCCGGCGGGCGGCACCAGCGGGGTCAGCGACAGCGGAGAGATCATCCGGCCCAGCGGCTCGGCGAGGATCATCGTCGCCCGCCGTGGATCGTCGTGATCGAGACCGGAGTGGCGGCTGAGCAGGGCGATCAGGTCGGCAACGGGCACGCCGAGGATCGCGCAGACCAGGTCTTCGTCGAGGCTGGCGACCAACGCGGCCATGAAACCGCCCAGCGACAGGCCGTACAAGCCGATGGGGGCCTCGGGCTGTTGCTGCCGAATCCACGACAGCAGACTGCGGATGTCCCACACAGCGTGTGCGGTGGCGTGGATGTCGTCCAGCACGTCCTCACCGGGGAACACCGCTCCCTTCGGCAGGCCCTTCGCCCGTGGACCGTGCATGGGCAACACCGGAAGCACGACGTTCAAACCCAGCTCCTGATGCAGATGCCACGCCCGGAACACCGCTAAATCGATTGCAGCGCGGCCCATTTCCGTGCCGTGGATGCACACCAGCCACGGTCGTGGCTCACTGTGACGCAACATCAGGCCGTAGCCGTGTGAGGTTGCCTGGTACCCGAGCCAGCGGCTCGCGCCGGGCTCGCCGGACCTCGGCCGGTAGTCACTGTCCCAGCGCAACCGGGAGTACATCCGGTTGCGGCGCCGCACCGGCCGGACCGTCACATCGGTCAGCGGCCCCGGCGCAGCGAAGAATCCCGCGGGCTCGCTCAGCCACCCCCGGCTGCCGTAGAAGTCGAGGGCACTGCGCACCTCGTCGTGAATCCGCTGGAAGGCCTGGGGATCGCTCACCGGGCGGCGCGCCCGCAGGCCGAGCAGCACCACCTCGTCGCGGAGCGCCTCTGCGGTGAGCGCGATGGTGGGCCGGGCGATCGGAACCTGTTGCGGCTCGTCGCCGAGGTAGTCGCTCCACGACCTGGCGTAGTAGCTGCCGGTCCGGGTCAGCGGCCGAATGGCGTTGCGCAGCGCTGCCGATCCGGGAAGGCGGTTGATCACGCTTTCGACGGTAGCGACGTGCCACTTCACCCGCAGGAGGCCTTTGTCACAGCGAGCCACCTTTGTTCTTCGGGCCCAACGTCGTCCGGTGTGAGGTCCGACGACCCTTGATGTGGTGAAGGGGCGGGGCCTCCGCTCCTCGTGGCGTTCCCGGCGGATGCTGGGGGTGTCCACTTTCCACGAATCATGGGAGGCCCCTATGAACGAGTATGACGGCAAGCAGTTCGTCGGGATCGATCTGC
>NZ_JBAUJB010000063.1:0-2628 GCF_049683355.1 Mycobacterium sp. | reverse complement strand
GCCCCGGCACCAAGCTGACTAACGGGCTCCACAGCCCAAGGAAGCGACGGCGTCGGCAGGCGACCCGACCCCATTTTCACGCCTACAAGGCGTCACCAAAAGGGATAGGAAGCTGACTACCAATGGCAGCAGAAACCACAACTGTCCGGGTCCGCCGTGCCGATTCTGAGCGGCTACAAGCGCTGGCCAAGGCCCGCCAAACCGCCGTCGTCGACGTCGTGCACGCAGCCGTCGACGCCTTGGAGAGGCAGGAATTCTTGCGAGGGCTCAACGGGGATTACCAGCGCCTTCGCAGCGACCCCAAAATGTGGGAGCAATACCTAGCCGAGCGTCATGAGTGGGACGCGCTGGCTTGATCTGGCGAGGCGAGATCTACCAAGTCGATCTTGCCCGCCCAGTCGGACACGAGCCAGCGTTTCGCCGTCCTGCGGTGGTGGTGTCGGTCGACATTCTCAACAACGGGCCGGGCGGTCTAGTGGTCGTCGTCCCGATCACGACCGCCGGTTACGGACTACGAAGCCACGTCGAACTTGAACCAGCGAGCAGCGGGCTGCGCCACACTTCATACGCGCGCTGCGACCACCTGCGAGTGGTCTCCGTCGAACGACTGTCAGCTCGCCAGGGAATGATTGGTCCAGAACAAATGCATGCCGTTGACCAAGCACTGCGCTTCGTCCTAGATCTGTAATCCCAGCTCTCGGCGTGACGCCGTAGTCGAATGAAAACAGTTGGGGTGTAGCGCAACAGGGCGAAGCCCAGTGATAATCCGCCATACTGAATTCCGTCGTGTTCCTCGCCGCCTAGAACAGTGAAGCGGACTACAGTTGACCCAGGGGTCGGCAGACATTGGACAAGGCGTTCCAATACTCACCGGGCGCACAATTGTCCGCCGGACGTGGGGTCTGGCAGGTGTTGGTGATCGGATCCCAGAATTGTCCGTTGACGCAATTCGGGGGCACAGCCGAACCGATCCCGGCACCGAACAGCGACCCGACAGCAATAGGAGCGGCCGCAAGAATGGCGATGGCCGAACGCCGCACAAGATGAATTCGCATATGGGTATTTTGCCCGACGCGTCGGTCCACACGTCAGGCACCACTCCGAACGTCCGTGATTCATCAGCCAAAAGCGGCGACTCTTACTGGTAACACGGCATATTCGACCTCTGCATGATCATTCGGCCCAACAGTCCGACCGACTACCCCATCCACGCCGCCGGAATCACGGTCGCGCCTCACGACAACGCAAGCAGATCGCCGTTCGACGTCCGGACGAAGTCGTCGATTTCATTGACAGGGAAGTGGACCAGCGGCACGTCGAGAGCCGCGCATCATCTGTACTCAAAGCGCTCGAACGCGAGCGTCGCCGGCTGATCGCTGCCCGCGAACCGGCGATTCTCGTCAAGTGGACCACCGCAGACGATGGCTTCGATGCGCTCGCTGCTCATGCCTCCACCTTCGAACTGGATATCGATTCAGACCAATCACGTCGCCCAACTTGATAAGGCTCGGCCGGTTCTGATCCTGACTCGGGAGCTCGTGCGGCCTCACCTAACCGCCAGGGTCGCCGTGGCACCGATCACCGGAACAGTTCGCGGTTGTCGACCGAAGTTCCAGTAGGTGTGCGTAACGGGCTCGATAAAGACTCCGTCGTCAGCGTCGACAACATTGCCACGATCCCGGTTGCGGCACTGGGGCATCAGATAGGGTTCCTTCTTCCTGATCAAGAGGAATCGCTGACAACGGCGATCCAGCATGCGTTCGATCTCGACTGACAAGCAAGGGCAACTGCCGTGCAGGGATCCATGCGGCGGCGAAGAGGAGTTCGCTGCGAAATCACTTGGGCGGCTGGGCCAATACGGCGTACTTTACTGGTAACCCGCCATATTCGATTCCGCCGTATTCCTCGTGGATCGAGCGTCAACGCAAGTCCGCCGGGGACGAACGGAGCCTCTGATGTTCCTCGTGGCGACGGGGCCATTGTGAGCGATGTCTGAGATGATCCGGATACGTGTCTCCTGTTTGCTGCAGGCCCACACGTAGTTGTCGGCAGGGGGGCGCTACGGGGGGTTGCCACTCCTGCCCGAAAGTAGTGTTCGTGTGGATTGAGTGACTGTCTTACAGAACGTCGTACACTGGTTGCTATGGCTGACACAATTACCTTCCGGCCGGACGAAGACACATCGAAGGCGCTGGAGGTCTTGACCAAAGACGGCACGGCGGTGTCCGCAGCCGTTCGATCTGCGCTTATCGATGCCGCACGACGGAAGGCCGGCGCGGCGATTCGTGCCGAGGCAGAGAGGCTTGCCGAAGACGAGTCCGACCGCGCTGAGGCCATGCAGGTCCTGCGGGATATGGAGACGTTGCGTGCGTGGTGAAGTCTTTCGATTGCATGCCCCGCGGGAGAGTCGCGGTCACGAGCAGTCCGGTTCCCGATACGCCGTCGTCGTCCAGTCGGATCAACTGCCACTGTCCACCTGGTTGGTTGCGCCAACATCCACGTCGGCTCGTGCCGCCAGCTTCCGGCCCGAGGTTGAAATCGCCGGCGTGAACACCCGGGTACTTGCCGAGCAGACTGCAGCGGTCGACCCGGGCCGGCTCGGCAAGAGTGTCGCGTTTCTCAGCTTCC
>NZ_JBAUJB010000062.1:0-3104 GCF_049683355.1 Mycobacterium sp. | reverse complement strand
GGGCGGGGCCGAATCGGCCTTCCACGCCGCCAAGGAGTCTGCGGCCGCCCCGTTCGCCCTCGCCGAGGCCGCCGGCTGGATCGCGGGTCCCCTGGCGGCGGCCAAGACCTTCAGCCCGTCGGCCGTCGCCGGGCTGCGACGCAGGTTGCGCGACGTGATCAGCCCCGCCGCGCAGACGCTGCTCACGGTGGAGTCGATGCCGCTGCCCGAGCGTGTGCTGTTCGCGCAGGTGACGCTGAAAACCATCGGCCTGACAACCGGATTCGGACGGCTGGTGGTGCTGTGCGGGCACCACAGCGACACCGAGAACAACCCGTACCAGGCGTCACTGGACTGCGGTGCCTGCGGTGGGCAGGGAGGCGGGCCCAACGCCCGCACCGCCGCGCGCATCCTCAACCAGGCCGAAGTCCGTGACGAGTTGCGCGGTGCGGGCATCAACATCCCGGACCACACCCACGTCGTCGCCGCCTTGCATGACACGGCCACCGACCGGATCACCGTTCTCGACACCCACCTGATCCCCCCCAGCCACCGCGCCGACGTCGACCGCCTGGAAACCGATCTCGCCCGTGCCGGACGCGCGCTGGCAGCCGAACGGTGCGCGGTGCTGCCGGGCGCCCGGCGGCACCGCTCACCCCGTGCCGCCGCCAGACACGTCGGGCGCAGATCGGTCGACTGGGCGCAGGTGTACCCGGAGTGGGGACTGGCCGGCAACGCCGCGTTCGTCATCGCGCCGCGCGACGTCACCCGCGGACTCGACCTGCAGCGTCGAACCTTCCTGCACTCCTACGACGCCGACACCGACGCCGACGCCACCGCACTGGAGACGATTCTGACCGCGCCGCTGGTGGTGGCACAGTGGATCAACTGCCAGTACTACTTCTCCACCGTGGCCCCGGATGTCTTCGGGGCCGGAACCAAGACCGTCCACAACGTCGTCGGGAACGTCGGCGTGATCACCGGTCACGTCGGCGACCTCAGCCTGGGCCTGCCGCAACAGTCGGTCAGCTATCGGAACCGGCTGCTGCACGAGCCACTTCGGCTCCTCGCGGTCGTCCAGGCGCCGCTGGCGCGCATCGACACCGTGGTCGATCGCAATCCGATTCTGCAACAGCTGTTCGGCAACGACTGGGTCGCCGTCGCCGCCCGCGAACACCCCGCCCACCCATGGCAGCGCTGGACCCGCGCCGGCTGGCACTCCTGGGCCGAAACCCATTGTCCGAAACCCGTTCCCGACGAGGAGATGATTCCATGACACCCACCCTGACCAAGATGACCAAGATCGAAGTGGTGGTCAGCGGCAGCGACGCCCCCACGGTCCGGGAACTCATCGGAAGCGTCGGCGCCACCGGTTACACCAGTCTGTCCGGGGTGTCCGGGCTCGGCCATCACGGCTACCACCAGGGCCGGCTGCTGTTCAATCAGCAGGCCACCCTCGAACTGATCATCACCGTGGTCCCCGACACCAAGGTCGAGGCGCTGCTCGCAGGTCTGCGGCCGCTTCTGGACGCGTCCTCGGGGGTGATGTTCGTAACCGAGACCTACGTCAGCAGACCCGAGTACTTCAGCTGAATCCCACCACGAAAGGACGAAGTTCATGAACACCCCACTCGCCACCTGGCAGCGGCTTCGTGCCGGCAACCGGCTGTCCAGCGTCAAGTCCACGGACAAGCCCGTCGCCGCCGTCTTCCGTTGTGCCGACGCACCTCTCACCAATGAGGCGGTGTTCGGCCAGAACCCCGGTGCGCTGCTCGACATCAGCACCTGGGGCCACGCCGTGGACGCCAGCGTGCTCGGCAGCCTCGAGTACGCCGTGGAAAGCCTGGAGGTTCCGCTCATCGTCGTGCTCGGCCATGACGACTGCCCGGCCATGCAGGCGGCGCTGCAGGCGTGGGAACACGCCGAACTGCCCGGCGGCTCGATGCGCCGGGTCGTCGAGCATGCCTTGCTGTCGGTGGTGCGGCGCGGGACGGTCGCCGACTCGGTCGAGTCCGTCGCCGCCGCCCATGTGGTCGAAACCGGCGTCGGCCTCGCCCAGCGCTCCGCGGCACTGTCCAGCCGTCTGGACAGCCGGACATGCGGAATCGTCTGCGCCACCTACTGTTCCACCGACCGAACGGTGCGGGTGCATGCCACCCTCGGTGCCGTCGACGAGAACCCCGGCGCGCTCGTCGAGGTCGTCTAGTCCCGGGTGCGCTGTCGATTAGCGCCGCTTGACACGTGAAATGCAGTTCGTTAATCTCGGGGTCCCGAGGAGTAGCCGATGACCAGTCCACACCCGAACTTCGGTAGCGCCAAATTACTCGCCGTCGCGATGCTCATCCTCGTGGCCGCGTTCAACCTGACCGCCGTCTCGGCAGCACTGCACCCGATGCTCGGGTTGATGACGCTGCTGGTCGCACTGCTCGTCAGCGTCGCGGTCCTCGACCGGCTGGGACAGCGCTGGGCGCCCGCAGCGGTGCAGGTGTTCGACCGATGGTGCCGCGCCACGGTGCGACACATCCGCACCGACTGACGGAGCTCTTCTGAACTCTGCCGGTGAGATCGCTGCCATCCCGATGGCGGACCGCAACGAACTACCTTTATGACGTCGACCACCCGGGTGCCCGCTGTCCGAGCTGCACTCACCGGGCTGAACGCTGTGATCGCTGCTCTCGGCGTGGGTCACCTGGTCGCCGGACTCATCCTCGTGCCGGCCGCGTCGCCGTTCCTGGCCGTCGGCAACGCCACGATCGATCGCACGCCGGCGGCCGTCAAGGACTTCGCGATCACCTACTTCGGCACCAACGACAAGCCGGCCCTGCTGGTCGGCATGGCCGTGGTGCTCGCCGTCGCCGGACTACTGATCGGGCTGATCTCTCGTCGCAGCCTGGCGCCGGGGCTCACCGCGATCGGCATCCTGGGTGTCATCGGGGTGCTGGCCGTATACGAACAGGCCGCCGGCAGGCCGGCCTTGTTGGCGCCGCTGGCGTCGCTGGTTGGCGGCACCGGCGTGTTCTGGTGGCTGTACCGGCGCGCCCGGCCGGAGACCAGCGCCGCCCTCGAGCACGACCCCCCGGCTGGTGACGCCCCGGCGGCCGGGCTCGGCCGACGCCGGTTCGTGC
>NZ_JBAUJB010000061.1:0-6126 GCF_049683355.1 Mycobacterium sp. | reverse complement strand
GCGTCGGGCTGACGTGGTCGCCGAGGGTGGCGGGGCCCGTCATCCAGGTGCAGGTGCCCGACGTGCGGCGACCCGCCAGGCGCAGCAGCTGCGGCCCCAGCGCGGCGATGTACACGTCCGGACGAGGAGCACCGGGAATCATCAGCGCGCCGCGGGTGGTGACAGTCTCCCCCACCGCGTCGGCGGGTTCGCCGGCCAGCAGCGGAAGCAACCCGTCGAGGTACTCGTTGAGGCGGCGCACCGGCTTGTCCCAGGGAATGCCCCACATGCCCTCGGTGACGGCGGCGTGGGTCATGCCGAGACCCAGCACGAACCGGCCACCCGAGGCCAGGCTGACGGTCAGCGCGCGCTGCGCCATCTGCATCGGGTGCTGGTTCTGGATCGGGACGACACCGCTGGCGACCTCGATGCCGTCGACCTCCCTCAGCGCCACCGCGAGCACGGTGAGAAGGTCGGGCTCGAACGGAAGTTGGCTCATCCAGACCCTGCCGAAACCCTCGTCGCGCAGTTGCGCCAGGTTGGTGATGGTGGCGTCGATCGGTGAGCCGGACCCGGCACCGCTGAGCTGTCCGAACATGCTGATCTGCATGCGCTGAACTGTAGTGCCGAACGTAAGAGCCCCGTGTTGCCGTCGGGTCGGGGGGTCAGACGGCAACACGGAGCTATCCCATGTATCGATCCCTCACCTGTGGGCGTTACAGCCCGGGCGAGGTTTTTCTCAGGCCTCCAGGATGGCCGTCACACCCTGCCCACCTGCGGCGCAGACCGAGATGAGGCCGCGCACCGGTTGACCCGTTTCGGCCTTCTTCTCCGCCAGCTGCTTGGCCAGCTGGGCCAGGATCCGGCCGCCGGTCGCGGCGAACGGGTGCCCGGCGGCCAGCGACGAGCCGTTGACGTTGAGCTTGGACCGGTCGATGGCGCCGAGTGCGCCGTCCAGACCGAGGCGCTCCTTGCAGTACTCGTCGGACTCCCACGCGGCCAGCGTTGCCAGCACCACCGACGCGAACGCCTCGTGGATCTCGTAGAAGTCGAAATCCTGCAGGGACAACCCGTTGCGGGCCAGCAGCCGCGGCACCGCGTACGTCGGCGCCATCAGCAGCCCGTCCGGGCCGTTGACGTAGTCCACCGCCGCGGTCTCGCCATCGACGAAGTAGGCCAGGACCGGGATCGACCGCGCGGAGGCCCACTCCTCGCTGGCCAGCAGCGCCACCGAGGCGCCGTCGGTCAGCGGTGTCGAGTTGCCGGCCGTCATGGTGGCGTCGCCGTCGCGCACCCCGAACACCGGCTTGAGTTTGGCCAGCTTCTCGGCTGAGGAGTCGGCGCGCAGGTTGTTGTCGCGGTAGACCCCGAGGAACGGGGTGACCAGATCGTCGAAGAAGCCCCGGTCGTAGGCGGCAGCCATGTTGTTGTGGCTGGCGGCGGCGAGTTCGTCCTGGTCGACCCGCTTGACACCCATCTCCTTGGCGGTGACGGCCGCGTGCTCGCCCATCGACATGCCGGTGCGCGGCTCGCTGTTGACCGGGATCTCCACCCCGAGCGAGGCCGGCAGCTTGCCCACCAGCTTGAGGCGATCCACGTTGGACTTGGCCCGGCGCAGCCCCAGCAGCACCTTCCGGAGGTCGTCGCCGAATGCGATCGGTGCGTCCGAGGCGGTGTCCACTCCACCCGCCGCCGCCACTTCGTAGCGCCCCCGCGCGATGCCGTCAGCAGCAGCGATGGCGGACTGCAGGCCGGTGCCGCAGGCCTGCTGCAGATCGATCGCCGGCGTGTACGACGACAACGCGCTGCCCAGCACGCACTCGCGCATCAGGTTGAAGTCGCGGCTGTGCTTGAGCACAGCGCCGCCGATGACCGCGTCGAGCTTCTCGCCCTTGAGGGAGAACCGGTCGACCAGGCCGTCGAGCACCGCGGTGAACATGTCCTGGTTGGACGCGTTCGCGTACGCGCCGTCCGAGCGCGCGAACGGGATCCGGTTGCCTCCGAGAACTGCTACCCGGCGGGTTGATTTGTTGTCGGCCACATCTGCCTCCCGGCGTCGCGAGGATCGTTGGGGTGTCGAGAGTCATACTACCCACCGTTCTTACTCTGGAGTAAGTTCGTGAGGAGCACAACAGTGGGTACCCCGCAATGGACCTACTTCAAATCGAAGACGTACCTCAGATTTTCCGAAAGGCAGCGCTGTGGCTTCCGACCTCCTCTCACAAGTCGTCAACTCCGGGCCGGGAGGGTTCCTGGCCAAACAACTCGGTGTCCCGCAGCCCGAACCGCTGCGCCGGTACCGCCCGGGCCAGTCGCCCCTGGACGGTTCCCTGCTGATCGGCGGTGACGGCCGCGTGGTGGAACCGCTGCGCACGGCGCTGGCCGACGACTACGACGTGGTGGCCAACAACCTCGGCGGACGCTGGGCGGATTCGTTCGGCGGTCTGGTGTTCGACGCCACCGGGATCACCGAACCCGAGGGCCTCAAGGGGCTCTACGAGTTCTTCACCCCGCTGCTCCGCAACCTGGGCCACTCGGGCCGCGTCGTTGTCATCGGCACCACCCCCGAGGACATCGACAGCGTGCACGAGCGGACAGCGCAGCGCGCGCTCGAAGGGTTCACCCGCTCGCTGGGTAAGGAGCTGCGCAACGGCTCCACCGCGGCGCTGGTCTACCTCTCCCCCGATGCCAAGCCCGCCGCGACCGGGCTGGAGTCCACGCTGCGGTTCATCCTGTCGGCGAAGTCGGCCTACATCGACGCCCAGGTGTTCCGCGTCGGCGCAGCCGACTCCACCCCGCCGGCGGACTGGGACAAGCCGCTGGACGGCAAGGTCGCGGTGGTCACCGGTGCCGCCCGCGGCATCGGCGCGACGATCGCCGAGGTGTTCGCCCGCGACGGGGCGAAGGTGATCGCGGTGGACATCGAGGGTTCAGCCGAGGAACTCGCCGAAGTCGCCACCAAGGTGGGCGGCACCGCGCTCACCCTCGACGTCACCGCCGCCGACGCCGTCGACCGCATCACCGAGCATGTCCGCGAGCACTATGACGGCCGGCTCGACATCCTGGTCAACAATGCAGGCATCACCCGCGACAAGCTGCTCGCCAACATGGACGAAGGCCGCTGGGACTCCGTCATCGCGGTGAATCTCCTTGCGCCGCTGCGGCTTGCCGAAGGCCTGGTGGACAACGGGGTCATCGGCGAGGGTGGCAGGATCGTCGGGCTGTCCTCGATGGCCGGGATCGCCGGAAACCGCGGCCAGACCAACTACGCTGCGACGAAGGCGGGCATGATCGGGCTCACCGACGCGCTGGCGCCGCAGTGCGCCGAGAAGAACATCACCATCAACGCGATCGGGCCGGGGTTCATCGAAACCAAGATGACCGACGCCATCCCTCTGGCGACCCGCGAGGTCGGCAGGAGGCTGAACTCGCTGTTCCAGGGTGGTCAGCCGGTCGACGTCGCCGAGGCCATCGCCTACTTCGCCAGCCCGGCGTCGAACGCGGTCACCGGCAACACCATCCGGGTCTGCGGCCAGGCGATGTTGGGGGCGTGACGGTGAGCGAAGCTTGCGAAGCGAATCGAGGATCATGACCGAGCAGCCGTCGGGCTTGAAGAACATGCTGCGTGCCGCTGCGGGCGCGTTGCCGTTCGTGCCCCGCGACGACACCCTTCCCGACCGCACCCTGACCGTGGCCGAGTTGCCCATCGACCCGGCCAACGTCGCCGAGTACGCCAACGTCACCGGGCTGCGGTTCGGTGACACCGTGCCGTTGACCTATCCGTTCGCGCTGACGTTCCCGACGGTGATGTCGCTGGTGACCGGTTTCGACTTCCCGTTCGCCGCAATGGGTTCGGTGCATCTGGAGAACCACATCACCCAGTACCGGCCGATCTCGGTCACCGACACCGTCGGGGTGTCGGTGCATGCCGAGAGCCTGCGCGAGCACCGCAAGGGTCTGCTGGTCGACATCGTCACCGACGTCAATGTGGGAAACGACACCGCATGGCACCAGGTGACGACATTCCTGCACCAGCAGCGGACCAGCCTCTCGGACGAACCCAAGGCGCCGCCGCAGAAACAGCCGAAGCCGGGGCCGCCGAACGCGGTGCTGCGCATCACGCCCGGCCAGATCCGCCACTACGCGTCGGTCGGCGGAGACCACAACCCGATCCACACGAACGCCGTCGCCGCGAAACTGTTCGGGTTCCCCACGGTGATCGCCCACGGCATGTTCAGCGCGGCCGCCGTGTTGGCCAACATCGAGGGTCGGCTACCGGACGCGGTGCGCTATTCGGTGCGGTTCGCCAAACCCGTGGTGCTGCCGGCGCGCGCCGGCCTGTACGTCGACCGTCACGGCGAGGGCTGGGAACTCACCCTGCGGCACCTCAGCAAGGGACACCCGCACCTCACCGGGTCGGTGACACCGGCCTGACACCCGCTAGTGGGAAGCGACGGCATCTTTGTCTGACGGGGCCCCCTTGAGGCCCAGCCAGAACAGGTCGATCAGCAGTTTGGCTGCGTCGTCGGCGTCGGCGTCACCCGTGCTGACCCGGGAGGCCACCGCCTCCCCCGCGCCCACCAGCGCGACCGCCATCATGTCGAAATCGGTGTCCGGTCCCGGGGACCGGGTGCCCGACCGCAGCAGCCGACCGACGAGTTCGATGATGCGTTCGCGGCCCTCCCGCACGGTGTGGGCGAACCGCTGCGAGCTGGTGGCCTGGGTGTAGAGCACCATCCAGGACGCGCGGTGGGTGTCGATGTACTTCAGGAACGACAGAACGGCGGAGCGCAACAACTCCTTCGGCGCATCGTCGAAGTCGATGTTGGTGCGCACCTCGTCGACGAACCGGGTCAGCTCCCGGTCCAGGCAGGCGCCGAAGAGTTCCTCTTTCGAGCCGTAGTACAGGTACAACATCGGCTTGCTGATCTGCGCCTCGGCCGCGATCGCATCCATGGAGGTCTCGTGATAGCCGTTCACCGAGAACATCTGCACGGCTGCGTCGAGCATCTGCTGCTCGCGGACGGCACGCGGTAACCGCTTGGTACCACCTGCCATGGGTCAGCCTTCCTGCGACGTGTCTCACCACAGGGTAAGCAATACCGGGCCGATCAGCCGCCGCAGTGCGGCGACGGACCCTTGACCGCCGCGATCCGCGTCACCGCGGCGTCCACCCCCGGCATCGTCAGCTCCCCGGCCGCCACCGCCTTCTCCAGGCGGTCCAGCACGGCGGGAACCTCGCGGGTGGTCACCCACAACGCCACGTCCGCGCCGGCCTGAAGCGAACGCAGGACCGCGTCGGCGACCCCGAACCGGTCGGTGATCGCCCGCATGCTGGACAGGTCGTCGGTGAAGACCAGGCCGTTGAACGGCGGGCCGCCGTAGTCGCCGGAGCGCAGCAACGCGTAGGCGGCGGGGCTCAGGCTGGCCGGTTCGCTGCCGGTGAGGCCCGGGACCTCCATGTGGCCGACCATGACGCCGACGGGCGCCTCTGCGGTGAGCGTCCGGTACGGCACCAGGTCGTTGGCCTGCAGCGTCTCCAGGGGCGGGGTGACGACGCTGCCCTCGTGGGAGTCGCCTGACGCCTGCCCGTGCCCCGGGAAGTGCTTGAGCACCGGCAGCAGCCCGGCGTCGCGCAGCCCGCGGGCGTATGCGCCCGCGTAGTCGGTGACCGTGGCGGGATCCGATCCGAACGATCGGTCGCCGATCACGGTGCTGGCCGGGGCGTCGGTGAGGTCGACGACCGGCGCGAAGTCGATGGTGATCCCCAGATTGCGCATCTGCTGACCGCGGTCGAGTGCGGTGGCGTACACCTCCTCGGGGCTACTGGTCTGGGCCAGCACCCGCGGCGCGGGCTGGGAACCGATCACGCTGGACAGCCGCGAGACGCGACCCCCCTCCTCGTCGACGCTCACCGCCAACGGCAGCGGGGCGGCCGTCGCGGCGATGTCGGTCAGGGAGCCGTCCGAGAGCATGGACAGGTCGGTCCAGCTCCCGATCATGATGCCGCCGACGTGATGGGTGTCGACGACCGCGCGGGCGTCGGCGGCCCCGGTCACCCCGACCATCAGGAGCTGGGCCAGCTTGTCGCGGGTCGACATCGCAGCCGGATCTCCGCAGGCCGGCGCGGCCGGGACGGGCGCGGCG
>NZ_JBAUJB010000060.1:0-4274 GCF_049683355.1 Mycobacterium sp. | reverse complement strand
GCCCCACCTTCCACGGAGTCTCCAGTCCCAGCAGATGGCGGTACAGCTCGGTGTCGCGCATACCCCATATCCTGCCGCTGACGGCCGTCACGCCCACATCGGGCCCACGAAAAACCCGGAAGCGCCGGGAAGGAATGAGAATGGATCCCGACTCTCTCGCGTTGCTCGAAGGCGGACTCCGCAAGACCATGCTGTCGACCTCCGGCGCCGAGCTGGACAAGGCGCTCGCCGAACTGGGCTGGGCCGAGATGCTGGCGGACATGCACGAGTCCGCGGTACCGCTGGTGTTCCGGCTGCTGGGTGAGACCGGTTCGCACGCATCAGTTCTCAATGATGTGGTGCTCCTGACCGCCGGCCGCGAGGAAGGGGGAACCCCGGCACTGCCCTACGCCGGCGGCAGTTGGATGGTGTGGGACTACGCCCAGGCGGGTCAGAGCTCCGCGCTCGGCGGGCTCCCGCTGCGTCGGGTGGAGGAGGGTGGGCACCTGCGACTGCCCGACGCCCGTCGCGCTGTGGGCTGGTGGCTGCTGGGCTCAGCACGGGCGATGCTGACCCTGGCCCGCCAACAAGCACTCGGCCGTGTCCAATTCGGCAGACCGATCGCCGGTTTCCAGGCCGTGCGGCACCGACTGGCCGAGACGCTGGTGGCCATCGAGGGCGCTGAAGCGACGCTGAGCCTGCCCGGCGAGGACAATCCCGACCTGACCGCGCTGCTGGCCAAGGCCGCCGCCGGCAAGGCCGCACTGATCGCGGCCGAACACTGCCAGCAGGTGCTCGGGGGCATCGGCTTCACCGCGGAGCACGATCTGCACCACCACATCGAAAGGGCCCTGGTGCTCGACGGATTGCTGGGCAGTTCAAGGGAACTCACCAGGCGGGCCGGAGCGGGCCTGCGGGCCCGCGGTTCGGCGCCGCGCCTTGCGGCCCTCTGAGACTTTCCTTCGCCGCTATTTGTTGATGTTGGCCTTCATCTCGTCGAGGTTCACCAGCACCGGCCACCCACCGACGCTCAGCGCGTTACCGTGCCCGGTCTGGTGGACGTCGAACACCGACTGGATCGCCGCGTAGAACCCCTGGACATCCAGCGTCTGGTTGACCGCACGTTTGGCCTGGCGGAGTGCGAACGGCGGCATCGTGGCGATGTGTTCGGCCATCGCCCTGGTCTCGCTGTCGAGCTCATCGCGGGGGACCACCTTGTTGACCATCCCGGTGCGGTGGACTTCCTCGGCGGTCATCGCCCTGCCGGTGAACAACATCTCCTTCGCCTTGCGAGGCCCGAGTTCCCAGGTATGGCCGTGGTATTCGACGCCACCGATTCCCATCAGTACGACAGGATCGGAGAACTGCGCATCATCGGCGGCGATGATGAGATCGCAGGGCCAGCACAGCAGCAGGCCCCCGGAGATGCACCGGCCCTGCACGGCAGCAATGGAGGGCTTGGGGACGTTGCGCCAGCGGAGCGTGTACTCGAGGTAGCGCTTGGCCTCGTGCTGGATGATGAACTCCAGGGTGATCTTGTCCGGCACCGGACCGCCTCCCCGCAGGTCGTGGCCTGCCGAGAAATGCTTCCCGTTGGCGCGCAGCACGATCACCGCCACATCGTTGTCCTCGGCCGCCCGCGTCCATGCCGCGTCGAGTTCGTCGAGCAACTCCGGGTTTTGGGCGTTGGCAGCCTCGGGCCGGTTGAGGGAGATGGTTGCGATCTTGTCGGTCACGTCGTAGTCGATGTACACGGCGGATCCTCAGGTCTCGGAGCGTGCCCTCGAGGGGCGACGCTGACAGTCGATTGTCGAGCGGTGGAAGAAGAGAGCAAACGCGCCTCGGACTCGACGCTGTACTTGGCCCTTCTGTTATCACCGAAATGAGAATACTATTCTCGCGACGAGGAAGTTACAATCTCTGACACGTGGGCCGAGAGGGGGTGCAGGACCGCAATGGCAAGACGTTCTCCGGTACAGTCAGTGCATGTTCTCCCCAGTCGGGCTGCGACAGAGCCGCCGGTGACCAGCCCCAGCGAGGAACCCGCCTGGAAGCAGCGGGCGGTCGAACGGTCGATCAAGACCGCCAAGCTGCGCGCCGCCCAGCGCGTGCAGCGATTCCTCGACGCCGCGCAGGCCATCATCATCGAGAAGGGCAGTACCGACTTCACCGTACAAGAGGTTGTCGACCGCTCCCGCCAGTCGTTGCGAAGCTTCTACCTGCAATTCGACGGTAAACACGAACTGCTGCTCGCGCTGTTCGAAGATGCGCTGAGCCGCTCGGCCGACCAGATCCGCGCAGCAACCGACGGCCAGGAAGACCCGCTCGAGCGCCTGAAAGTGGCGATCCAGCTGCTGTTCGAGACGTCCCGCCCCGACCCCACGGCCAAGCGACCGTTGTTCACCGACTTCGCCCCGCGCCTACTGGTGTCGCATCCCTCCGAGGTCAAGGTGGGCCACGCCCCGTTGATCGCGCTGCTCACCGAGCTGATGGAGGCGGCCAGCGCCGCCGGCGAACTACGCGCGGGGATCAAGCCGAAGCGCATGGCAGCGATGACCATGCAGACGGTGATGTTCGTCGCCCAGTCCAGCGGCGACGTCGGCGACGGCACCGAAAATCCCATCTCCGCAGACGAGGTCTGGGACTTCTGCGCCCACGGCTTCACCGCCGAATAGCGCAGAGTCACCCTCTCCGATACTCAGAAGCGTATTTCCGGCAATGGACGGCCGGCCCACCGCGGCGTGGCGATTTCCTGGATGAGAGGGCTGTTCTTCTTTTCGGAGAGGACTGCATGCTCGAAACGATTCCCCCATTGACACTCGCCTGTCCGCGATGCCAGAGTTGTGAGACAAATGGCATCCCGTTGTCTTACGAAGACTTGTCCAGCGATGAGGGACACAGTGACGATCAGCGCTGACAGCTCCGACGTGGATGACGTCGCGACTACCGACGAGCTGTACTACGACACCTACGGCGTCGACCTCAACGTGAACCCCTATCCGGTGTTCCCCCGCATGCGTGAAAAAGCGCCGCTGTACTACAACGCCAAGCACGACTTCTACGCGTTGAGCCGGTTCGACGACGTCAATCGGGCACTGATCGATCATGAGACCTTCATCTCCGGACGTGGAGCCATCCTCGAAATCATCAAGTCCGGCATGGAGATCCCCCCGGGCACACTGATCTTCGAGGATCCGCCGATCCACAACATCCACCGCAATCTGCTCTCGAGGATGTTCAGCCCGCGGAAGGTCCTGGCTCTGGAACCGCAGATCCGGGAGTTCACCGCTCGCTGTCTGGACCCACTCGTCGGCACCGGGCGCTTCGACTTCGTCAACGATCTCGGCGAGCAGATGCCGATGCGGGTCATCGGGATGCTGCTGGGGATCCCTGAAGAACATCAGCGCCGGGTTACCGACCACGGTGAGGCCACCTTGCAGAGTCAGCAGGTCGACCTGTTGGCACCCCTCTCTGCCAACCTTGGGTGAGGCACCCGCCCCCTGACAATCAGTGACCCGTGAGGTTGCCCCCGGATGGTGGACACGGGGTCAGGCGGCTTGTGCCGTCTGATTGTGGCGGTCTTCGAACTCAACTGGGCTGATCATGCCGATCTTCGAGTGCCGTCGGCGGTTGTAGACCCGTTCGATCCAGTCGCCGACCGCGAGTCTAGCAGCTGCCTTGGTCGGCCAGGTGTAGCGGTCGTAGAACTCCGATTTCAGTGTGCTCCAGAAAGATTCGGCCTGAGCGTTATCCCAACACCCCGGTCCGGCCGACCGATTGGGCGATGTCGTGGCCGCGGGCGAACCGGGCGAGCTGCCCGCAGGTGTACTGGGTGCCGCGATCGGCGTGGAAGATCACCTGCCCTGGTAAGTGCCCGCGCATCGTCACCGCCATCGATAGCGCGGACTCCACCAGATCGGTGCGCAGGTGATCCTCCACCGCCCAGCCCAGAACTCGCCGCGAGCACCCGTCGCGGACCGCGCACAGATACAGCCAGCCCTCATCGGTGGCCAGGTAGGTGATGTCCGACGTCCAGACTTTGTCGAGCTCACCGCGGTCGAATCGGCGATCCACCAGGTCCTTGGGTCGGTGCGCGTCCAGGTCGATGACGGTGGTGACCGGGGTGAAGCCGCGCGGGCTGATCCCGGCGATCTGCTGGCGGCGCATCGAGGCCGCCACCGTCTTGCGTGAGATCACTTCTCCGTCGTCGCGCAGATCGGCCAGGATCCGCGGTGAGCCGTACACCTGATCGGAGGCGTCGTGGAACCCCTTGACCTTGGCGTCGATGGCCTCAC
>NZ_JBAUJB010000059.1:0-5851 GCF_049683355.1 Mycobacterium sp. | reverse complement strand
CCGTCACCGTGGCGTTCGACGGCCCGGTGGCCGCCCCGGTGCTGCTGGCGATGGCGGCGGTGGTGGCGGTGGCCGGACGCACTGACGATGTGGCGCGCTGGGCGGCAACGGGCTTCGCGATCATCGGCGCCGCCATCCAGTCGGGGTACGCGCCGCCTAGCGCGCTGCTCGAGCCGACTGTGTTCGGGACCGCCTCGGCCGTATCGACGTTGGTCTCCAGCGTCCTGCTGGCCGGCTGCGCGGTGACGATCGTGTGGTCGTGGAGAACCACGGCGCACGTGCTGTGGGTCGGCGCTGTCGCGGTGATCGGCTACGCCGTCACGTTGTTCACCGTCACCGCTGGCACGCTCGTCGGCGGTGGTGGCGACCTGGGCTTCTACGCCGGCCACATGGCGGCGACCATCTGCTGGATCGTGATGGCGGCAGGGCTGTTCGGTTACGCCGCCCGGCGGCCGCCCACCGAGCGCTCGGTGCTGATCGCCGGGGGACTCGGGCTGGTCGCCGCCGCGATGGCAAAGCTGTTCCTGTTCGACCTGGGCACCCTGGACGGCATCTTCCGGGTCGCGGTGTTCATCGTCGTGGGGCTGATCCTGCTCGGCATGGGTGCCGGCTACGCCCGCCTGCTGGAGAAACAGGACCACGCCATGACGCAGATCACCCACTGAATTGGATCGAATCCAGATTGCAGAGCGTTGGGTCAAGTATGGCTACAACAACAAACGTGCGTAAGACAGACGCCGAGGTCTCGGGCTTCCAGGCCTCACCGGAACTCAGCGCCGCGCTGCAGCAGGTGCTGGTGGATCTCATCGAACTGCACCTGCAGGGCAAGCAGGCGCACTGGAACGTCGTGGGCACCAACTTCCGAGACCTGCACCTCCAGCTCGACGAGGTCGTGGACTTCGCCCGTGAGGCCAGCGACACCGTTGCCGAACGGATGCGCGCACTGGACTCCGTGCCGGACGGTCGGTCGGACACGGTGGCGGCGAGCACGTCGTTGCCGGAGTTCCCCGCCTACGAGCGCAGCACCGCCGATGTCGTCGACCTCATCACCGGACGCGTGTACGCGGCGGTCGACACGCTTCGGTCGGTCCACGACACCGTGGACGCCGAGGATCCGAGCACCGCGGACATCCTGCACCAGCTCATCGACGGCCTGGAGAAGCTGGCGTGGCTGCTCAAGTCGGAGAACCGGAAGGTGTGACCACCTCAGCCCGGTGGCCGATCAGGTACCAGGTGCGCATCATGCCCTTGCCCTTGATGTCGACGTGGCCGCGCTCCTCGAGCACAAATGAGTCGTGCAGGCGCTCATAGACGTTGTCCGGCACCTGGATTCGCCCTTCGACGTCGGTGGTCTCCATGCGGGCCGCGACGTTCACCGCGTCGCCCCACACGTCGTAGAAGAATTTCCTGGCGCCGACGACGCCGGCGACGACGGGCCCTGCGGCCATGCCGATACGTAGCGGTACGTCGCGGCCCTCGGAGTCCTTGAGGTCGGCGACGGCGTGGGCCATGTCCAGCGCCAGCGAGGCCAGCGCCTCCAGGTGGTCAGCGCGGGGGATGGGCACCCCGCTGACCACCATGTAGGAATCGCCGCTGGTCTTTACCTTCTCCAGACCGTGGCGGTCGACGAGCGCGTCCAGGTCGGTGTAGAGCCGGTCGAGAAACCGGACGAGCTCCGCGGGCGCGGTGTCGCTGGCGCGTTTGGTGTATCCGGCGATGTCGGCGAACAGGATCGACGCGTCGTCGTACTTGTCCGCGATGACGGTGCGTGACGGGTCCTTCAACCGGGCGGCGATCGACGCGGGCAGGATGTTGGCCAGCAACTGCTCAGAGCGCTGGTACTCGGCCTCCATCGCCGCTTCCGCCCGTTCGATCTCGCGCAGCGTGTACCAGATGGTGGCGATGATCATCACCGCCGAAGTGGCCACCGCGGTGATGAACCCGGCCGTCAACGTCCAGGGTGGTCCCAGTCCCCGGTCGTGCGGCACCGTCAGCTCCAGCGCGATCGTCATCGCCACGCCGACGGCGGCGATCACCGCGGTCAGCACGATGCGCTCGATGCCGAGGA
Organism: Mycobacterium sp.; assembly: GCF_049683355.1. Lineage (GTDB taxonomy): Bacteria > Actinomycetota > Actinomycetes > Mycobacteriales > Mycobacteriaceae > Mycobacterium. Next base: position 3,783 of record NZ_JBAUJB010000059.1, on the reverse strand, counting down.
TCAGCACCGCCAGCGATGCGGCGACCAGGGTGTAGAACTGCAGTCCCGAGCCGGTCCCGATGGTGAAGCAGATGAAACCGACCGATACGTAGGCGAACCCGACGAACGTCAGGGATGCGACCAGCTCGCCGAAGCGGCACAGTCGCGGGATCGCCAGGAAGACCAGGCCGCAGAACAGGTTGACGGCCCCCAGCCACCACAGCGCTCCGCCCATGGCCAGCTGGAACACCCCGAAACCGATCGAGACCGCGGCTGCGATCCAGCCGGCGATCTTGAGCACCCGCAGCCGGCGGCCGACCGGGTCGTCGCGGTGGTGGCTCGGAGACCAGGCGCGCTTACCCAGCGCCACGTCGGGGACACATACGGGTCGCACCTTGACCACTGTCGGAGCCTAACGCTCAACGGCCGCTGAGCTGTGCGTTTTGCGGTGCCCTCGGTGAGATTCGAACTCACACTGTACGGGTTTTGAATCCGTTTCCTCTGCCAGTTGGGATACGAGGGCGTCGGCACTCTCACCGGGAACGGCAAGTTCGCGCGGCCTCCCACCATAGAGGATGGCCCCGCGGTCGCCCATCCGGCCCGCGACGTCCACAATGTGATCCATGACCGGGTCACCAGACGAAGTCGTCAAGCCGCACCGCGTGCTTGTCGCCGAGGACGAGGCTCTCATCCGGATGGACTTGGCCGAGATGCTGCGCGAAGAAGGCTACGAGATCGTCGGTGAGGCCGGCGACGGGCAGGAGGCCGTCGACCTGGCCGAGTCGCTGCGACCCGACCTCGTGATCATGGACGTCAAGATGCCGCGCCGCGACGGTATCGACGCCGCGTCCGAGATCGCTGCCAAGCGGATCGCCCCGATCGTGATCCTCACGGCCTTCAGCCAGCGCGAACTCGTCGAGCGTGCCCGCGACGCCGGCGCGATGGCGTATCTGGTCAAGCCGTTCAACATCAGCGACCTCATTCCGGCCATCGAGGTGGCCGTCAGCCGGTTCGGCGAGATCGCGGAGTTGGAGAAGGAAGTCGCGAACCTGTCCGATCGCCTGGAGACGCGCAAGCTCGTCGAACGCGCCAAGGGCCTGCTGCAGGCAAAGCAGGCGATGACCGAGCCGGAGGCCTTCAAGTGGATCCAGCGGGCCGCGATGGACCGCCGCACCACGATGAAGCGAGTCGCAGAGGTGGTTCTGGAGACGCTGGAACCCGAGTCGCCCTGACATTCACCCGCTCGTACTACGGGGGAGTTAACTTGTTCTCCGTGAGGTCACAGATTGGTCACGAGGGCTTGCAGGGATCTCACGTCCCGCCGGCAGCCGATAGCGTCGTGCCAGCGCCTCGCAGGCGCTGGCAATAGTCGGCAAATGACATATTCAGGAGCTTTCTCGATGACACATCGAACTCTCGCTCGTGCCTTCGCCATCGTGGGGATCGCGTCGCTCGCGTTGACCGCCTGCTCGAGCGATTCGGGGGAGGACACCTCTGCTACCGGCGAGGAGACGACGACCGAGGAATCCGCCGAGGTCGTCTCCACCGACTGCGAGCCCCCCCAGGCCACCCCGGGGGCGGCACCGGTCACCACGCCGCTGAAGATCGGCACCCTGCTGCCGGAGACCGGCACCCTGGCGTTCCTCGGCCCGCCCGAAGTCGCGGGCGTGCAGGTCGCCGTCACCGAGGTCAACGATGCCGGCGGCGTGCTCGACCAACCGGTCCAGCTGATCACCGGGGACTCCGGGGACACCACGACCGACACCGCCAACGTCACGGTGGACCGCCAGCTCGCCGACGGGGTCAGCGCCATCATCGGTGCCGCGTCGTCCGCGGTGTCGCTGAAGGTGATCGACAAGATCTCCAGCGCCGGAGTGGTGCAGTTCTCTCCGGCCAACACCTCCGACCAGTTCGTCTGCTACCCGGACAAGGGCATGTACTTCCGCACCGCTCCGACCGATGTCCTGCAGGCGCAGGCGCTGTCGCAGTTGATCACCCAGGACGGCGCACAGCGGGTGGTGATCATGGCGCTCAACGATCCGTACGGCACCGGTTTGGCCGCCAACACGGTCGAGGATCTCGAAGCGGCGGGCATTCCGTCGGACCAGATCAAGACGATCGTCTACGACCCCAATGCCCAGTCCTTCAACGCCGAGGTCGACCAGGCCAATGAGTTCAGCCCCGACGCGGTGGCGGTGATCGGCTTCGAGGAGAGCGCCAAGATCCTGAGCCGGATGCACGAGGTCGGCATCGGACCGTCGGACGGCATGCTGGTGTACGGCACCGACGGCAACATGGGCAACGCCCTCGGCGAGGGCGTCGCCCCGGGCCTGCTGGCGGGCATGAAGGGCACGACGCCACTGACCGACATCGGTCCTGATTTCGAGAACCGGCTCAAGGCAGCCGATCCCGCGCTCATCGACTTCAACTACGCCGGGGAGTCCTACGACGCGGTGGTGATCACGGCGCTGGCCGCCGAGCAGGCCCAGTCCACGGCGGGTGTCGACATCGCGGCCAACATCATCGGGGTGACGCGCGACGGCGTGAAGTGCACGACGTTCGCCGACTGCCGGGACCGGATCAGGGCAGGTGAGGACATCGACTACGACGGTGTGACAGGCGAATTGGCGTTCGGTCCCGCGGGGGAACCGTCCGTCGGCTCGTACGGCAGCCTGGAGTTCGGTCCGGACAACACGCTGCAGACCAAGGACTACATCATCGTCAACGAGGCCTGAGCTTCCTTGGCCGGCAGCCCGAGTCAGTTCTCGCGGTTGCCGGCCAGGGTGCCCAGGTAGAGCTCGATGACCTTGGGATCGTTCATCAGGTTGGCGCCGGTGTCGGTGTAGGCGTTGGTGCCCTGGTCCAGCACGTACCCGCGGTCGCAGATCTGCAGACAGCGCCGCGCGTTCTGCTCGACCATGATGATCGAGACCCCGGCGGCGTTGATCTGCTTGCAGCGGATGAACACCTCGTCCTGAAACATCGGTGACAACCCCGCCGAGGGCTCGTCCAACAGCAGCACCGACGGTTCCATCATCAGCGCTCGGCCGATCGCCACCATCTGGCGCTCACCGCCGGACAGTGCGCCGGCTTTGACCTTCCGCCGCTGTCCCAGCAGCGGGAAGAGCTCGCTGACGACCTCGAACCGTTCGGCGAACTTCGACCGGCGCAGATAGATGCCCATCTCCATGTTCTCCTCGATCGTCAAGGAGGGGAACACGTTCCGGTTCTGGGGCACGTAGCCCAGACCTTTGGTCACCAGCACGTGGGCGAGCGCCGACGTGATGTTGTCGCCCCGCAGGGTCACCGATCCCGACCGCACCGGGATGAGGCCGAACAGCGCCTTGAGGAGCGTGGACTTGCCCGCGCCGTTGGGGCCGATGATGCCGACGATCTCCCCGTCGCGCAGAAAGAAGTCGCAGCCGCGCAGGATGTCGACCTCGGGAACGTAACCGGCCACCAGGCGATCGGCACGCAACAGCGAGCCCTCGGCCAGGCGTGCGTGCTCCTCGGGCGTGGCCGCCAGCTCGGCCGGCGACAACTCGGTCGGTCGGTCCGCTGCCTCGCTCATCGCTTCTCACCGTCGTTGTCGATTTCGGCCAGGACCGCCTGCTCGAGGTGTTGTGCCAATTCGGCGGTCGCGCCGACGGGGTTGCCGTGCTCGTCGAATTCGAGGGCCTGATCGTGGTGGCTACCGAGATAGGCGTCGACCACCGCGGGGTTGTCGGCCAGTGCGTCCGGTGGTGACTCGGCGATGATCGAGCCCTGGGCCATCACCACCACCCAGTCACTGATGTCGCGGAT
>NZ_JBAUJB010000058.1:0-14145 GCF_049683355.1 Mycobacterium sp. | reverse complement strand
CCGGTACGCCCAACAGCGCGGCCATCACAGCGACCGGCAGAGGCACGGCAAGTTCGCTGACCGCATCGGCGCCTGGACGGTCCAGCATCCTCTCGATCGCCGACCCTGTTAGCTGGCGCATCATAGGATCAAGCGCTGCGAGTCGTCGTGCGGTGAACAATGGGGTAAGCAACCGGCGTAGTTCCCCGTGCCGCGGCTCATCGAGCGTCAGCAACGTCGGCAGCGACGCAGCTAACATGGTGATGCCCTGACCGGAGATCAGCACGTCGTGGGCTCGAGCGCCGCGCCGCACATCGTCATAGCTGGCCAGGGCGAAACCTTTTCTGCCAATGGGGTGGACACCTGGATCGGCGTGCAGCGCTTGATACGTAGGCCCCGGGGCGGCAGCGATTAAGGGATCGAAAGGGTCGAACGGCGCGCCCAGCGGGCCGATCGCGTCCAATCTGCGTGCCGCCAGCTGGCCGCACACCTGCACAGCAGTGCGGGCCATTGCTGTTGCCGGATGTCCTGCTACCGCGACCATCAGGGTGATCCTATCACTGGTGAAAAGCCGGGGGCACAGTCAATAGCTTGACGACCAGCACCTTGGCAAACGACCATAGCATATCCACACGAACCGACTGGTGCCGATGCCCTTGGACAGCCGGTGGCGGCCTTCATCAACGCGGTCAAAGCCGTACTTGCGCCGCTGAACTTCTGCCGGGTCAGTCACGCTCCGTACGACCCGACTTCGGGGTACAGGATCTACTCGAGATGCCGGTCGGCACACCACTTACTCGTCGAAGAGGATTCGGCACGGCACCCTCATTGGCGTACATCAGCCTCGCCGACCTCGACGTAGGAATTACTCGACGTAGGAATTGGACTCATTGCAGAACCGCCGACCGGTCGAGTCGACGTAGATCGCCCCGGTGCTGCCGCCCCAAGCCGAGCGACTTGGCGGCGGGCGCGCCGCTAGGGATGAAAGCCTTTGGCAGCCAAGAGGCCTCGACGATGAGGTGCTCCATCGTGGTCTTCATCCACAGTGGCGGCTCGCCATCGCAGAGTTCGATCAGGGCCTTCAGCGCCGGCCTGATCGACGACGGTGATCCGGTGGATGCCCGTTTGCGCATGCGCCGGCCAGATCTCCGGGAGTGATTGCACGTCAGCTCATGATTGCCGAGAACTCGGGCCGGACCAAATCCGCCAGCTTCGACCACGGAATGGTCACCACCTTCAATCCGCGGCCGAACTGAAACTCGGGAAAGTGCAGATCGATACCTGTTGAGGTGGGGTTCCAAGCCTTGAAATTGACATCAATCGGGGCGAAATGGCCCTGGCGCCGCCAAGCGCTCACATGCTCGGCGGGGGCTACAGCCGCCAAGCGTGCGGCGGTCTCGTCCCCGAGCCGGGACAGGCCCGCGGTCTTGTCGACGAACAGGTTGTCCCAGCTAATCGGCAGGCCCGAGCGGCGATCACACACCACGCCGGCCACCGACTGCATCGGCATGTGGGGTTCGGCGGTGTCGTACTGACTGGTGAAGACCTCGGCGACGGTGATCGTTCCGAACGACAACGTCCCGTCAGCGCCGTAGTTCCAGGGCCGCCTGGTCGACCCATCCCACGTGGCCCGCTGGACCCCCTCCATGGCCTTCGCATCGATCACATCGTTGATCGCGGCGGCGAGCGCAGGGTCACCACCTTCGACTCGTTGATAATGAACAGCCCAAGTTCCCAAGCCGTCGGGGCTCTTACCTGAAATCGTCGCCGGGACCGCCGCGAGGTCCTCAGCGTGTGCTGCCGGCAGCGCACCGGAAAACAGCGATCCGCACAGCGCGAGTACCACCAGCGCGGGCAGCATCCGGGTGTGCGGTCGCCGATGCCTCATCACCGTGGTACTCGGCTACTTGAGTTCGACATCGCTTGCCAACCACCGGCTGTCGATGCGTTCCATCGTGATCACTACTCTGCTGCGGTCCAGACGTGGCTCCGGATTGGCCGCGTTAGTGATCCATTGATCGATGAACAGAAGCACCTCGACTTTGTCTTTGGTCGCCGACTTCACTGCCGAGTCGATAACCGTGCCCTTGCTGGTGGCCTTGTTGTCGACCAGGACCTGGCGAAGTTGACTCGCCGACTGAGTGTAGGCGTCTTTGAACGATCCCGTGGAGTTTGCCACCACCTTGTTGAAGTTGTCGTCCACCTTGCCGCTGTCCATGCTGGTCAAGTCGACCGCGAACTGTTGGGCCGACGACAGCGCGGCGGCACTTGCGCGGTCGATCTCCTTTCGCTGCACCGATTGCCAGTACAACAGCCCCGACACGCTCAGTGCCGCCACGAGAATCACGGCTGCCATGCCCATGACGATGTAGCGTCGCCAGCGCCGCCAGCGCGATGCCGGGGCAGGGTGTGCGTCCTTGGAATCGTCGGGCGCGTTCTCCTCGGGAGCGTCCTCTGACGGCGCCTCAACCGAGGGCGCCTCCGATGCCGGCTCTGTGTTCCCGGGTGCCTGCCCGGGTTCGTCGGGCTCGACCGGCATCTCCGACCCCTCCTTGCCGGACTGCACCCCGGAGTCCTCCTCGATGGAGGGCTTTGCGTCGACGGCCGGGTCGTCGGTGACGGTGTCGAACACGTCCTTGGTGCTTGTGCGCTTGAATAATTTCGTCGTCATGGTGCCCATTTCGTCCAGTAATGAAAGGTGGTTGCCCGGTTAGTGGTTGACCGCTGATTCGTAAGCTCGTCGTCGCTTCCCGGTGGGAGTCCGATCCGGGTAGCCCTCAGGAGGCCCGATAGCAGGCTGGCGGTGCCGTCTGGAAACGGGCGGTGTCGATGCCAGGCGTCGAACACCGCGGGTGTGGGAGTGTGCGACTGAGCGGTCCCCAACAGCAAGCGAAGCCTGCCGCGCCGTTACACAAGCTTCCGTGTACGGGGTGGGCCGAGGGATCACCGAGCCCGGAGGAGCAGGGACAAGGCCCGGCAGGAGAAACCGAATGCCGGCGGTGAACGGCGTCGGCAAGCCGTGCGCGGGAAAACCGCGTGCACCGTTTGAGGCGGCGGGCGCTGCAGCGGCCGCTGCCTGCCCAGGGGCACCAGGGCACGGACAACCGACCGAGAAACCGGCGGCATCAAGGCCCTGGGTCCTACCTTCACTGATCATTCGCTACTCCAGCTCCCGACCCGACCCTGTCTTTCATCGCGTCACTACAGCAGGTCAACCTACGACGGCGCCCGGCTGCGCTTGAGGCGCACGCGGCGGTGAGAGTGGCCAGAACGGCGGGACGGGCCAGTCGGGCGGGTCCGGTGGCAACGGAACCGGCAGTTTGGGGCCGCCGTAGGGGGTCGGGATAAGACTGTTGAACTGCGGTGTCGGCATCATCTGTGCGAGAGGGTCGTGATTGGGGGGCGGTCCCGCGGTGTCATCGCCCGGAGGCCGCGGAGCGTTGCGCGCCCCGCGAACCAGCACCGACGGGTCAGTGTTTTTGCAGTAGGTGTAGAGATACGGTTCTGGATGATTCGCCAGGAAAAGAGGCGGCGGCGGCAGGTCGTAGTCGCATCCATATCGAGGGTAGATATCGACGACGACCCAAAGGTACCCGTCGTGAAGGAACTTCGTTATGGCATCCAGCCCAGAGCCGCCGCGTTGGGAATTGACTATTTCGTTCAGTGCGGGAACACGGGCCGACACGACCTGGGCGACGGTGCTCAGATTGACCAGCAACTGGGCCATGGTGTCGGAGTTGTCGGCGGTGATTCCGTCCAATGCGGTCAGCGGTGCCCGGCCGCGATCCATCAGGGTACGGAAGCCTCCGTCCATAGCGCTCACGCCGGCCATCGTGCGGCTCAGATTGTCCGTTGTGCGCTGCAGGCCCGCTGTGGCATCGCCGAGCGTCGTCAGCACCGTGCGACTGTTGCGCACGATGCTCATGGTCTGCGGCAGAACCGAGTCGACGGTGGAGATCAGGTACGCACCACCGTCGAGGAGTGCAGCCAGCTTCTCCGGTCCCTGTTCACTGACCCGAAGCTCGTCGGTGATGAGCCTTAGTTTCTCCGGATCCAATTGGGAGAGCATGCCGTCGGCGTCGCCGAGCAACTGGGCCAGCGAAACCGGCACCGACGTCTCTTCTTCGGTGATGACGGTGCCGTCGGCCATCGGCTCGGCGTTCGATCCGTTCGGCCGGAAGTTCAGGTACTGTTCACCCGCCGGTGAAAGGGCGGACACACTGACCTGACTGTCCGCGGGAACTCCAGCGGTGCTATCGATTTCGGCTGTCGCCTGCACACCGCCAGTGGTGAAGTTCACCGATGTGACGCTACCGACCGGCACTCCGCGGAACGTGACGTCCTGATTCGGCAGCAATCCGCCGGATTCGCGTAGCAGCACCTTGACGGAGATGGTCGAGCGCAGCGGATGCATTCCCAGTGATCCGATCGCGATGTACAGCCCGGCCGCAACCAGCGCGACGATCAGGCCGATCACCGACGATGCGACGCGGCGCCGCGCCATCACCCGGGTCGAGTCAACGACGACGCGGGCCGCTCGCTCCGCCAGATGTGGTTTAGTGCTCATCATCGCGGCCTGTGTTCGGGACCGTAGATGCGGCTGAGCAGCAGATTCCACTGGTACCGCAGGCTGCCGACCATGGCGTGCCAGTCGGTGCCGTCGGCGCCGTGGAACATCGGGTCGCCGGGGAAGTTCATGTCCGGCACCGCACCGAATGCCAGCTGGGCGATGTCCGCCACAGCCTCGACGTTCGGCCCGCTGGACATCTTGGTCAGGATGGAAATCACGCGAGTCCAGGCGTTGCCGTTGAGGTTGGGGTCAAGAATCGGGGCGTTGAGGGCTGCGGACAGACTGTTGAGATCAGCGATCATGCTGCGGCTGTCCGTGCCCTGCAGGGAGGGGAATCGGTTGAGTTGATTGGTGACCCGGGCCACCGTGTCGATGAGATCTGCCAACTGTGCAGTGTTGTCACGCACCACCGCAGTCGCGGGCGCCGCAGCAGAAATCGCCTCATCGAGCGTCTGTTGGCGTGCGGTGAGAGTGGCGGCCAGTTCCGAGGTGTTACGCATCGCGGTGTCGATGTCAGCTGAACGGGCGTTCAACCGCGAGAGCAACGTATTGGACTGCTCGAGCAGCACGCCGATCTTGTCGCCGCGACGACCGACAGCGCTACCGGCCCCGTTGGCCACTGTGACCAGTTGGCGGACCGCCCCACCGTTGACCAGCAGCGAGGCTGACCCCAGTACATCCTCGACAGACGCGGCCGAAGTAGTCGCTGCCAGGCCGACCTTGTCACCGTCGTGCAGGCGACGGGCATCGACGGACCGGTTGGGCGCCGGGCGGAATGCGACGAAATTGTCGCCCAGCGGAGTCGCAGAACGCAGTTGGGCGGAGCTGTCGGTATACAACGGGGCATCCGCCGATATCCGCATGGTGACTTCGGCGGTGAAATCTCGCGCCCGAATCGATTCGACCAGACCGATGTCGGCGCCGTTGAGTTTCACCTTGGCCCGCATTGGCAAATTCAGGGCGTTGGCGAAGGTCGCGGTCACGGTGATGGCGTCGCCACTGCCACTGCCCGGGGCGGGCAGTGGGAGGCTGCCGAGCGTGACGCCGCACCCCGTCAGCAGCGCGGTCAAGGCTGCCACGGCGACGCCGGTGCGGCAACGGTTGAAGGTTCCCATCAACTGCGTCATGGTTTCGGTCCCGCCATGTTTTGCAGCATTCCCATCATGCCGTCGACGAAGAACTTCGTACCGTAGCCCGGTGAGTAGTCCAGCGCGGTCCCTGTGTTACAGCCCAGGTCCTTGATGCCGGCAAGGTTGCATATCTCCTTCGTAATCTGACCGTCGAGCAGGATTTTGTCCACGTGCGCGTGTACGCGCATGGCGCCGAAACTCTGATCGATCGCGGTGTACACGTTAGTGCCGACCATCGGTAGCAGGTTCAGGGTTTCGCTGAGCTCCCGCTTGCTGTCGGCCATGGTACGGGTCAGGGTCTCCACATCGGTCAACGCCGGCTTCAACCGGCCACGGTTATTTTCCAACAGAGTTGCCGCCTGGTCGAGGATCTGGTTCAGCTGGGCACCGGCGTCGCCACTGCCCAGGTTCTGGTCAGCGACGATTTGACTGAGTTGTCTTATCTGTGAGCCGAAGTCACGGATTGCGGTGTCATTCGCCGCCGCGGATTCTGTCAGCACCGAGAGGCTGTCTGCGATGGTCTGGATGTTTTCCCGGGTTGCCGTGCCATTGTCCGAGCTGAGGCGAAGCGCCTGCGACAGCTGGTCCAAAGCCGACTTGACGTCTTCCCCACTGCCGGATGCGATCCGGGCGCCGATTGCCACCAGATCGGCCAGGGGCCCCTGTCCGGCCTCGTCTCCGCTCAGGGAGCGCGCCAGCTTGTCGGCCATCGCCAAGGTGCGATCGAACTCCACGGGTGTGCGGGTCCGGGGCAGGCTCAGCACATCTTGATCGGCGAGTGTGGGACCCGACTTGTACGGTGGCGTCAGCTCCACATGCCGATCGGTGAGGATCGACGTGGACACCGTGACAGCCTGGACATCGGCAGGTATCGCGACATCCGGGTCTATCTCCATCTTCACTTCGACAAAGTCATTCTTCGGCACCACACTGGTGACCTCGCCGACCTGCATACCCAGAACCGACACGGCGTTGCCGGCATAGAGGCCGACTGCGTCCTCGAAATGGGCCGTCACCCTCACCGGGCCCTGGTCGTCGCCTCGAAGTAGGGCGACTGCGAGCACAGCGGTAGCTGCGAACGTCAACGCCAATGCCCCGACCAGCAGCTTGACGGTTCGGCTGGTGGGCAACCGGTTCACATGCGTCTCCTTCCGCGTCATCCTGGGGGCAACCTGGCTGGATCGGGCGGTGGCCAACCCGGGAACTGATCCGGCGCCGGCTTGCAGTCCGTGAAGTACTGCGCGAGGTCGAACTGCTCGCCGCGCTCGCTGAGTGCGCAAGCGAAGGAGTCGATCAGTGCGCCGGCAGGCAGGCTCACGTCGAATGCTGGGCCGCTACCAGACGCATTGGCCATGTTGCGGAACACGACCGGTGAGGCCTGCAGGAACGCGCGCAGCAACTGGTCATTCTTGGCGGCCATGGCGCCGAACGTCTGCAGGTTGGCGAGCATCAAATCGATGGCCGGCTCATCGCCCAGGATTCGCTTGAAGGTCGTGATCAACGCGGTGACACCGGTGATCAACCCGTGCACCTTGTCGGCGCGGGTGGTGATCTCCGTCAACAGATCCCGTCCCTGGAGTACCAGCACGCCAAGGTTGGCCTGCTGGTCGCGGATCATCGCGGTGACCGTGTCGACGTTCCCGAGCAAGGAACCGATCTGGTCGCGGCGGGAGGCCACGATCTTCGCCAGCGAGTCGATGTTCGCCAGTGCCTGGGGCAGTGCTTCGGGCACCCCGGTGAGGCCCTGACTCAGGTAGGCCATGGAATCGGCCACGCGGTCGGCGTCGACCTGTTCAAAGGTCGTGGTCGCGTCGGCCAGCGTCTGCTGAAGATTGTAGGGAACCGAGGTGTTCTGCAACGTGATGGTGTGGTGGTCCAGTGCCCCTTCGCCGGCAGGAGACAACTCCAGATATCGGCGGCCCAACAGGGTGGTGAGCTTGATCGCGGCGCGGGTTTGCTCACCAAGGTGCACGTCCTTGCGGACGTCGAAGTCCACCATTACGCGGTCCCCGGCCAACTCAACACCGCTTACTTTACCGACGGAGATACCGGCGATCGTGACCTGATCTCCCGTGCTGAGCTGTGCGGCCTGGGCGAATTCGCCTCGGTACTTGGACTTTCCGATGGAGAAATGCCCGAAACCGACAATACCTGCGCAGATAGCTAGAATGACCGTGACCGAAGCGACGCCGAGCCACACTTTGTTGTACCGCTCGAGGGGGCGTTGCAAGGCTTTCAACATGACGGGTCTCATTTGCTGCAGATCGGAGAGTGCTGGACGATGTTGCCCGGTGAGGCCAGTTTGACTAGGCCGGGAATGGCTCGGCTCAGAGATGCGAAGATGGTCGAATTCACGTCGCAGAGCAGTCCGTCCACGTACGCGCCGCGCTGAGTTGCCCGCGCCAGATCCTTCCAGACGTGAATCAGGTTGCCGACGTAACCCGAGAAGCGGTCCCTACCCTCTCCGGTGACATGGCCCAAGAACCCGGGTTCACGGACGAGAAATTGCTGCAGATCCGGATAGACTGCGTCGCCGATCTCGGCCAATCTGGACACGGCGGTGTTGATCGAGCCCGTCGAGGCCACCAAGTGGTCGCGCCGGTCTGACAGGGTGGCCATGATCTGGCGAGACTGATCGATCACATCCTGGAGGTTCGTGTTCTGCTTGACCAGGACGGTCGTCACCGCGTTCAAGTGGGTGATCACCTCGTCCAGCACCGCATCCGGACCGGCCAGGGTCTCCGCCAACGAGGAAGTCTCGGTGATAAGCGTCAGCACCGAACCGGTATCCCCTTGCAACGCTTGAATGATGCTGGTGGTCAAATCGTCGACCTTTTGTGGGTCGAGCAACGCGAACAGTGGCTCGAACCCGTTTAGCAGGTTGGAGATGTCAAACGACGGGCTGGTCCGTTCGACGGGGATCTGGGATCCTCTGGCCAACCGCTGATGGCGCTGCGTAGATCCCGGGATGAGCGCGATGTAGCGCTGGCCGATGATGTCCTGATAGGTCACCGCGGCAGCCGTGTCGTCGTAGAGGGTTTGGTTCGCATCGGCCCGGAACGTCACCACGGCGCGATTGTCCACGAGCTCGATTCCGTCGACTCGGCCGATCCGGACTCCGGCGATCCGAACGTCGTCACCGACTGTCAGGCCCGACACATCGGTGAACACCGCCGAAAAGGCGTTGGCGGGCCCGGTGACCTCCCGGCGCAGTGTGCCCAATACCAGCCATGTCGCGACGACCGACACGATCAGGAACACGGTCAGCGTGATGGCAGCCCTGCCCCTGCTGTGCCTCATCGGTCGGCCTCCACATGTTCGGATTTGGTCACGGTCATTCCGCGCAGCATTGGCGCGGCCAGCAGCTGGGCGGCGGCGCTGTCGTTCCCGCCGAGCAGGTACCGCAGCTGGTCTTTCTCCTGACGGCTACCGACCGGGCCCACGTTGCCCCCGATCACCGCAGACTGCGGTATGACGCTCGCGGGTGGGGTGTCTGCGGGGGGCGCGGCTTCCGCGGGCAGCAGGGGTTCGTTCGGCGGTGCGGCCGGGGCGGAGCTCGGCGGCTGTGGTCTGCCATCCGGCCGGCGTGCATCGGGAGGCAGCACCGATCCCCGTGGTGGCGCGTAGTTGGGCCGGTTCTCGTTGACACCGGGCGGTAACGGAAATCCCATCGAATTCAACGACGGCGTCAGGGCGGGCGCCGTGGGCACCTCCGGAGCGGTGAAGCAGCTCTCGCCGAGCATGTCGCCGTACCTGGGGCAGTCTGCGCGAACATAGGTCCGGGTGGGTGTCAGCGCAATGACGACTTTGATCTGAGCTTGGTTGGTGTCCCAGTTCCATGCCTCGTCGACGAACTTCATCACCACGTTCTGTGCATTGGTCAAGATCAAGTGGATATTGCCGCCGTGATCGGCGAGTGTGCCCAACACCGGCGTAAACTGGGTGGTCATGTTGATCAATCGGTCGGCCTGATTCTCGAAATTGCCACCGAGAGTTCCCGCCGTCCCGGCCGCCGAGGCCAGCAGATCATGCAGCTCGACCTGCTTTTCGGCCAGAGTGCGCATCGGTTTCACGGCGCTGTCGAGTGCGTCCAGGAGATCGGGCGCGGAGTCACGCAGCCCGGCGGTGGCGGCGCTGAGGGCCGAGATCGTCGATGGGCCGGGCTCGGCTGCGACAACGGTGTTCAACTGTTTGACGATCTCGTTGAGATCACGGCCGGCGTCCTCCAGGCGGTCACCCCGTCCGCTGGTGGCGTCACCCAGTGCGGTGAGCCAACCGACGCCGATCTCATTGGGGTCCCTTGCGATGGCCGCCAATACCTGGCGAAACTTCTGCAGGGTGGTTTGGAAGAGCACCGTCGGGAGGGTCTGGTCCTCCTGGACGATGTCGCCGCCACGCAACGGATGCGCGCTTTCACCGTTGTCCACCAGCTGGACCGAGGACACCGCAAAGACATTGGAGGGTACAACCCGAGCGGTGACGGTGTCCGGAATTCCCGAGGCGTACTGCGGCTTGATGTTCAATTTGACGACGTTCGCCTGGCCGGCCTCGGCCGGCTGCACACTGTCGACGAACCCGACAAGCAGACCGCGGAACTTGACGTCCGACTTCTGCGGGAGCCCGTCGCCGACGTTGACCAGCTCGGCTCTCACTCGGACGAAGGGATCAAGTGCCCCACGCGATTTCGCGATCAGCAGGGTCACCGTGCCGGCAACGATCAGTAGGAAGATGATCCCTACGACATAGGTGCGTGCGGTCGACGCGCCGAGACTGGAGCGATTCATCTAACCACCGAACCTGGCGCCGGCATCGACTCCCCACATCGCCATGGTGAGCAACGCGTTCAGGATTACCGTGACCGTGATCGTCGCGCGCATCGCATGCCCGGCCGCGACTCCCACTCCTTCGGGCCCGCCGGAGGCGTAGTACCCGTAGTAGCACTGGGTGGCGGCGGCGACGAAGACGAACACCGCCGCCTTGATTCCGGCGTAGAAGATGTCTGTGCCGCTGCTGAACAACTCGAAGTAGTGCTGATAGGTGCCCGGCGAGGTTCCTGCGATCACGGCGACCATGCCGCGCGCGGACAAGTAAGCCGTGGCCAGGCAGACCGCGAAGAGAGGAACGCTGGCCGCGAGGGCGGCAAGGACGCGGGTCGTCACCAGGAATGGGAGCGGATTGATCGCCATTGCTTCCAGCGCGTCGACCTCTTCGGCGATTCGCATCGCGCCGAGTTGCGCGGTGAAGCGGCAACCCGCCTGAATGGTGAACGCGAGGGCCAACATGATCGGTACCAACTCGCGGGTGGACCCCCACGACGAGAGCAGGCCCGTCGCCGGCCCGAGGCCGAGCAGATTCAACGCGTTGTAACCTTCCACGGCCAGCAGCGCACCGGCCGTGATGCCAAGAACGATCGCGACGCCGAGTGTCCCGCCGCCGACGACGATCGACCCGTTTCCCCAGGTGATGTCGGCTAGGTTGCGATTGAACTCTTTGCGGTATCGGGTGAGCGCCGTCGGTATGGTCACAACGATTTGGCCGAAGAACAGCAACATGTGACCGGACCGGTATACCGGCGCCCCGGCGAACTCCGCGGCAGACAACAGCGGACGGACCGGTGCCGGACGATACGCGGCGGGAGATGCCATCTCTATAGGCTCGCTTTCGGGAACAGCAGCAGGTAGAACTGGCTCATCGCCACGTTGACGATCATCAGCAGCAGCGTCGCTTCCACCACTGCGGCGTTCACGGAGTTCGCAACGCCGGCCGGGCCGCCGGTGGTGTTCAAGCCTTTCTGGCAGCTGACGATCCCCACGATGGCCCCGAAGACGGCCGCCTTACACAGAGAGAGGATGAGGTCGCCGACCGTCGCAAACGAGGCGAAAGTTGCCACGAACGATCCGCCGGCACCATTTTGCATGTACACGTTGAACATGTAGCCGATGAAGAACCCTGCGCATGTGGTGAGACCGGTCAATGCGATGCCCACGACGATCACCGCTGCGAACCGCGGGACGACCAGGTGCCGGATCACCGAGACGCCCATGACCTCCATGGCAGCCGTCTCTTCACGCATCGTGCGAGAAGCCAGATCGGCGGCGACGGCTGACCCGACTGCGGCGGCGAGCAGGATCGCCGCCACCAACGGGGCGCCCTGACGGATCACCACCAGCCCGTTCGCGGCGCCCGACAACGACTCAGCGCCGACCTGGCCTGCCAGGACACCGAACTGGATGGCCAGGGTGACCCCCACGGGGATCGTCACCAGCAGTGTCGGCAGCACCGCGGTGCCGGCCATGAAAGCCGCTTGCCGGATGAACTCCCAGAACGGGAACCGCCCGGTGAGCAGGTCGGTAATCAGGTACTGCACGGTGCGCACGCCGAGCACGGTCTGTGCGCCCAATGTCTCCAGGGCACGCAGCAGGTGCGAGTTCAGATAGCGCCGGCCCCACCCCCGGATTTCGCCCAGGGCTGAGCGCTGATCGACCTCTTCGAGCGGTGCGGACATCGGGGATTTCGAAATCCTGCACGACGACGGTTCATCGAGATCGTGCAGGATCGCCGCGCGGCGTTTCATGCTCTAGCTCGTTGTGCTGGCTCAGCCGACGTGGGGCGGAAGGTCACGGGAAGGTGTTTGGGGGAACGGAACGGCATACCAGTGATCTTTGTGTCGTCATCGGGCACCAACTGCAAGTCGGTGACGCGATCGAACAGGCTGTTCAGCATCGCTCGCGTTTCGACCCTGGCCAGGTGCATGCCGAGGCAGCTGTGGATGCCGCCGGCGAAGGAGATGTGCGCGCGGCGCGGTCGATGGATATCGAACACCTCGGCATCGGTCCAACGCGATTCGTCGCGATTGGCAGCACCAATACACAGGGTGACCTGTGCGCCCTCGGGGATCGTCTTACCGTGCATCTCGACATCGCGGGTGGTGTTGCGCGCCACCAAGACCAATGGGGGCTCGTATCGAATCCCCTCCTCGATCGCGGCCGGAATGAGATCACGATCCCGCTGAACCGCCTCGAGTTGGTCGGGATGTGTGAGCAGCAGCGCCAAGAGGTTGCTCGACGACCGATACGTCGTTTCCAGCCCGGCGGGCAGTAGCAACCGCAGAAACGAGATGATCGCTTCGTCGGTGAGCTTCTCGCCGTCGATCTCGGCGGCGACGAGATCGCCGATGATGTCCTCGGTCATCTTGCTGCGGCGCTGGTTTACCTGCGCCTGGAAGTACGCACCCAGCTCCACCGAGGCGTTCAGACCGGCCTCGATGTCCTCGGTGATCGAGATCAGGTCCAGCGACAGCCGCCGGAACAGGTCCAGGTCCTCCTGCGGCAAGCCAAGCAGTGCGGCGGTGACCCGGGTCGGGAATTCGAACGTCACGGCCTTGACCAGGTCGGCCTCACCGTCGTTCTTGATCTCGTCGACCAGCTGGTCGCAGATCGGATCGATCACCTCGGGTTCCCACTGTGCGAGCGCGCTTTGCCGGAAGGCCTTGGCCACCAGGCTGCGATGGTCGTGATGCTGTTTGCCGTGCATGCCCAGGATCGTCGGCCCGAAGACCAGGCCGATCGTGTTGTTGTACATCTCCGACCCGAACACCTCGTCCTCGCGGAAGGCTGCGAAGACGCTCTCGTAGTCGAACAACGTCCAATTTTCAGGGTTCATGAGCTCCGGTGGCATCAGGTCGATCTCCATGAGCGAGCCGCGCCACACCGGCGCGGTCTTGCGCATGTACGCGAAATACGGGTAGGGATCGTTCACCAGGTCCGGGGCGCTCGCCTGATCGTTGGAATGGGTGCTGAACGTCACCTGTTGCCTCCCGGGCAGCAGCAATTAGCGGCTCTGTCGCCCTATCTTTACCATTTTAGCTATTCGAGGTCAATAAACCGAGGGACGTGATGCAGCCTCGGCCGCTGGGTGCCCATCGAGGATCTGCCTGCAGGGAGCATGAAGCTTGGTGCAAGAGGGCAAGGTCGGCGTGGACCGGCCACCCGAGGTCGCGGCGCCCACCGCGCCGAGTGCGCTGATGCGGCTTTCCGCGATGAAAAAGAACCGCCGGCCGCAAGGGCACCGACGCCCCAGTCGACAGAAGCGGAGCCAAGTTGGTTAGGCCTCCAGCTGAAGGAGCAGGTGTTCTGGCCCGCGTAAGGTCGGGTTGTCCCGCCATGTGATCGGTTCGAGCACCCGTATCCGCCGGACCCGGGGCAGCAATTCCTCGACCAACACGCGCGCCTCCAGTCGTGCGAGCCTTGTCCCAAGGCAGTAGTGTATACCACTTCCGAAGCCGACATGGTCCGTCGGTTTGCGGTCGATGTCGAACTCGTCTGGGTTCGGAAATTTCCGCGGGTCACGATTGGCAGCGCCAAACAGCAGCATCACCCGCGAACCAGCGGGGATGGTCGTTGACCCTACGGTGTAGTCGCTGACAGCGGTGCGGTAGAGGTGCTGGACCGGCGAGCCCCACCGCAG
>NZ_JBAUJB010000057.1:0-1508 GCF_049683355.1 Mycobacterium sp. | reverse complement strand
CGCCTCGACCGCGGGGGCCGCCGGGGGCCGGACCGGCGGTGGTGCCGGGTCCGGCTCCGGTTCGGGCTCAACGGCTTTCGGCGCGGGCGGTGGGGCGGGCTCCGGTTCGGGTTCCGGTGCCGGCTCGGGTGCCGGTTGCTCAGGCTCCGGGGCAGCCTGCGTCTTGCGGACGAACTGTTTCGGCGGGGCGGGGGCGACGTGCTCGCCGGCCGGGATCGACATGTCGAGCCGGGTCTCGATGCGCTCCACCCGCTGCAGCAGTGCGGCCTCGGTGTCGCAGGCCGAGGGCAGCAGCAACCGGGCGCACACCACCTCCAGCAGCAACCGCGGCGCAGTCGCCCCGCGCATCTCGCCCAGTCCGGCGTGCACCACCTCCGCGTAGCGGGTCAGGGTGGCCATCCCGACCCGGGCGGCCTGATCGCGCATCCGGTCCAGCACGTCCTCGGGTCCGTCGACGACGCCCCGGGCGACCGCATCGGGCACCGCCCGGAGCACGATCAGGTCCCGGAACCGCTCGAGCAGGTCGGTGGCGAACCTGCGCGGGTCGTGCCCGGCGTCGATGACACCTTCCACCGCGCCGAACAACGCCGCGGCGTCACCGGCGGCCAGCGCATCGATCGCGTCGTCGATCAGGGCCAGATCGGTGGCACCCAACAGGGCCAGTGCGCGCTGGTAGGCGACGTGGTTACCGGCCGGGCCGGATTCAGAGCCGGCCAGCAGCTGGTCCAGCACGCTGAGCGTGTCCCGTGGTGACCCCCCGCCCGCGCGGATGACCAGCGGGAACACCGCATCGTCGACGTCGACGTTCTCCGAGGCGATGATCTTCTCGATCAGCGTGCGCATGATCTTGGGGGCCAGCAGCCGGAACGGGTAGTGGTGGGTGCGCGACCGGATGGTGGGCAGCACCTTCTCCGGTTCGGTGGTGGCGAACACGAAGATCAGGTGTTCGGGCGGCTCCTCGACGATCTTCAGCAGGGCGTTGAACCCCGCCGTGGTCACCATGTGCGCCTCGTCGACGATGAAGATGCGGTACCGGGACTGGGCGGGAGCATAGAACGCCCGATCGCGTAGCTCCCGGGTGTCGTCGACGCCGCCGTGGCTGGCGGCGTCGAGCTCGACGACGTCGACGTTGCCGGGGCCGTTCGGCGCCAGCGCCACGCAGGAGTCACACACCCCGCACGGGGTTGCGGTGGGGCCCTGCGCACAGTTCAGCGACCGCGCGAGGATCCGCGCCGACGACGTCTTCCCGCAGCCACGAGGGCCGGAGAACAGATAGGCGTGGTTGATCCGGCCGGAGTTCAGCGCTGTCGACAACGGCTCGGTGACATGTTCCTGGCCGATGACTTCCGCGAAAGTCGCCGGTCGGTACTTGCGATATAGAGCCATTGGTAGTCAGCTTCCTATCCCTTTTGGTGACGCCTTGTAGGCGTGAAAATGGGGTCGGGTCGCCTGCCGACGCCGTCGCTTCCTTGGGCTGTGGAGCCCGTTAGTCAGCTTGGTGCCGGGGC
>NZ_JBAUJB010000056.1:0-2569 GCF_049683355.1 Mycobacterium sp. | reverse complement strand
GTGCGGATCCTGCGTCAGTTCCACCACCCGCTCATCTATGTCCTGCTGGCCGCCGGAACCGTCACCGCGCTGCTGGGCGAGTACGTCGACTCCGTCGTGATCTTTGCTGTGGTGATCGTCAACGCCGTAGTCGGCTTCATCCAGGAGTCCAGGGCCGAGGCGGCGCTGCAGAGCCTGCGCGCACTGGTCCACACCGACGCCAAGGTGGTTCGCGACGGCCGCGAACGGGTCATCGCGTCCGAAGAACTCGTGCCGGGTGATCTGGTGCTGGTTGAGGCCGGCGACAAGGTGCCGGCCGACATCCGGTTGCTCCGAGAGGTTGAACTGCGCGTCGACGAGTCGGCCTTGACCGGCGAGTCGGTGCCCGTGGCGAAGGACGAAGTCGTGCTGCCGGACTCGACTCCCGTCGCGGACCGGCGCAACATGGCCCACTCCGGCACCCTGGTGACCGCCGGTTCCGGGGCCGGGGTCGTGGTGGCCACGGGCGCCGAAACCGAGATCGGGGAGATCCACCGGCTCGTCGGTGCGGCGACGATGCTGGCGACACCGCTGACCGAGAAGCTCGCCCGGTTCAGCAGGGTGCTGACGGTCGGGATCCTGGCGCTCGCCGCGTTGACATTCGCCATCGGCCTGCTACGCCAGCAAGATGCGGTCGAGACTTTCACCGCGGCCGTCGCGCTGGCCGTCGGCGCCATCCCGGAAGGCCTGCCCGCAGCCGTGACGATCACGCTGGCCATCGGGGTCTCACGGATGGCCAAGCGCAGAGCGGTGATTCGTCGGCTCCCGGCTGTGGAGACACTCGGCAGCACCACGGTGATCTGTGCCGACAAGACCGGTACGCTGACCGAGAACCAGATGACCGTGCGGGAGATCTGGACCCCCGATGAGCCGGTCATCGTGACGGGCGCCGGCTACGCCACCGACGGCGCGTTGCTGTCGCGAAGTGGCACTCCGGTCTCCGTCGAGACGAACGCCGCCCTGCGATGGACCCTCGTTTCCGGCGCGGCCTGCAATGACGCGATCCTGATGTCAGCCGGCGAGCGGTGGGACATCGTCGGGGACCCCACCGAAGCGGCGATGCTGGTCGTCGCGGTCAAAGCCGGACTCACGCCAGTGGACCTCACCCAAGCCCTGGTCCGTGTCGACACGATCACGTTCAGTTCGGAGCGCCAGTACATGGCCACCCTGCACAGGTCCGGCAACGGGCATGTCGTGCTGGTCAAGGGTGCGGTGGAGCGGATGCTCGCACTGTGCAGCACCCAGATGCGCGCCGACGGTGCGATCGAACCCATCAACGGCCCGGCGGTGCTGGATGCGGTCGAAAGTCTTGCCGCCAAGGGCCTGCGAGTGTTGGCGACCGGTGTCCGCACAACGGCGGACCCCGCTGATTTCAGCGAGGAAGCGCTCCCCGGCGCGGTGACTCTGACCGGTCTGCAGGCCATGCTTGATCCGCCCCGCGCGGCTGCCACGCCGGCGGTGACTGCCTGTCACACTGCGGGTATCGCGGTGAAGATGATCACCGGTGACCACGCCGGCACGGCGAGCGCGATCGCCGGTGCCGTCGGCGTGCTCGACGGCAGCACGACCGACGATCGCGCTGTCCTGACCGGGGCAGACCTGGCCGCACTGCCACCTGATGAGTTCCCGGACGCCGTCGAGCGGGCGAGCGTCTTTGCGCGAGTGTCTCCGGAGCAGAAGCTGCGACTGGTGGAGGCGTTGCAGGACAGGGGCCACGTCGTCGCGATGACCGGCGACGGCGTCAACGACGCACCTGCGTTGCGGCAGGCGAACATCGGCGTTGCCATGGGCCGAAGCGGCACCGAGGTCGCCAAGGACGCCGCCGACATGGTGCTGACCGACGACGACTTCGCGACGATCGAAGCCGCCGTGGAGGAAGGCCGCGGCGTCTTCGACAACCTGACGAAGTTCATCACGTGGACGCTGCCCACCAACATCGGTGAAGGGCTGGTGATCCTGGTGGCGATCGCGCTGGGTTCGGCACTGCCGATCCTGCCGACCCAGATCCTGTGGATCAACATGACCACCGCCGTCGCGCTCGGGTTGATGCTCGCCTTCGAGCCCAAGGAAGCCGGCATGATGACCCGCCCGCCCCGCGATCCTGGTCAGCCGCTGCTCACGCGGGCACTGGTGGGCCGCATCCTGCTGGTGTCGGGGCTCCTCGTGGCCGGTTCGTGGTGGCTGTTCGAGTGGGAACTGGCGAACGGCGCCACGCTGCCGGAGGCGCGCACCGCGGCGCTCAACCTGTTCGTCGTGGTGGAGGCGTTCTATCTGTTCAGCTGCCGCTCTCTGACCCGTTCTGCCTGGCGTATTGGGCTTTTCACGAATCGCCTGCTCATCGTCGGGGTGGCGACGCAAGCCGTGGCACAACTGCTGATCACCTACCTACCCGTCATGAACACGGTGTTCCAGACAGCGCCACTGGACGCCGGTCGCTGGCTGCGCATCTTCGCAATCGCAATGGTCGTCAGCGTGGTGGTGGGCGCGGAGAAGTGGATTCGGGCGCGTAGATGACCGGCTACTGGCCGCAGGTCGCCCTGGTGGTGTCGCT
>NZ_JBAUJB010000055.1:0-20328 GCF_049683355.1 Mycobacterium sp. | reverse complement strand
AACATCAGGGTGTAGTCCAGGCCGAGCGCGTCGAGCACCTCGAGGCGGGCCTCGGGGTTGCGGAAGGCCGGGATGGCGTTCATCGGCTTGCCCATCACCTCGCGGTAACTCTTGCCCCCGCTGCCGTGCCGGAAGTACTCCTCCTGTGCACCCGGGCGCGCGACGACCTCGAAGGTCGGGTTGGGGATGTAGTCACTGATCGTGTTGCGGACGACGATCTTGGTCCGCCCATGGACATCGATGTAGTCGATGATGCCCTTGCGGTGATCGGGCAGGAACTCGGTCAGCGCCTCTTTGGGCTCGTAGAAGTGGTTGTCGGCGTCGAACACCGGATAGTCGAGATTGCGAGACGGCATGATGCGGGCTCCTGACATGGCGTGTATGCGAGAACTGGTAATGACATTACCGACCGGTGGTAACGACATTACCACGCTCGGATGTAACGGTGCCAGTAGTGCTGTGGCGTTGTTATTGCAGTTCAGAGGGCTGGCGGGTCAGGCTGCGGAGGCAGAAGGTGTGCAGGTGGCCGCCGTCGATCGGGATGCCGTTCAGCTCGGCTCCCAGGTCGCGCAACCGTAGTGCGCCCAGCACCGTCTGCATCAGGATCGCGGCGTCGGTGTCGACGTCGAGGTCGGCGCGGAACGCCCCCTCGGAGATGCCGCGGCGCAGGATGTCGGCGAACAATGCGTGCAGCGGTGACAGGACCTTGGCGAACTCCCGGGGCCGGGTCTCCAGCAGGTGGTCGTTGTAGTAGGTCAGCCCCTGGTTGATGCTGTCCTGGGTGGTGGATTCGGCAGGGGCACTGATGCGCTCGATCAGCCGCCGCAACGCCTCGGCGCTCGACAGCGCATCGGTCTCGGCCCGCCACTGCAGGGTCGCATCGGCCATGATCTTCTCCACCAAAGCCAACAACTGTTCGTCTTTGGTGGCGAAGTGCTGGTAGAAGGCCCGCAGGGAGGCCTTCGACCGTTCGACCACCTAAAGGACGGTGAAGTCGGTGCGGCCGGTCTCGCCGAGGATCGCCAGCGCCGAACCCATGAAGCGGGTGGCGCGGGATTCGGAGTTCACCGCCCTCCTGCTCGCCGTCAGCTGATGGTAATGACGTTACCGCTATCGGCGAACCTCGGTTACTGTTCCCACGACCGTTACTTCAGGGGAGGCCCACCGAGAATGACAACTGATTCGGCAGACGCGCGTTGGACAGTGCAGGAACTGCTCGATCTCTTCGACGCCGCACCGGGCGCGGAGGGTACGTTCACCGCGCAGACCGGCCCCGCCGGTGAGGACGAGCGGCAGGTGGTCGAGGGCACCCAGGTGCTCGCGCAGTCGATTGTGGCTGCTGCCAAGCGGTTTCCGGAGAAGTCGGTGCGGTCGGTGTACTCGGTGTTCGCCCGCGCGGTCATGGTAGGGGCCGGGCCGGTGGAGTTCGATGTCGACGTCGTCAGCGAAGGCCGTTCCACCGCAACGGCGGTCGTGACCGCCAGGCAGAACGGCAAGCGCTGCATCACGACGACGGTGCTCGCAGACGTCCCCACTGATGACGTCATCCGTCATCACCTGCCCCGGCCCGACGTGGCCCCGCCCGAGAAGGCGAACGTGTCTCCGATGCCGATGGTCGGCCGCGAGCTGCGGCTGGTCGACGTCGAGGACGTGAACAGTCCCGACGAGGTCGGGCCACCCGAGTTGTATGCCTGGCTGCACTACGACCCGATTCCGGCGCGAGACGACCTGGCCAAGGCGTTGATCGCCTATTTCACCGGCCACCTCGGCATCTCCACGACCATGAGAGCGCACGCCGGCATCGGAACCAGTCAGGCGCACCTGACGGTCTCGACTGCTCCCATGACGGTGTCGGTCAGCTTCCACGAGCCGGTGCGCTGGGACGACTGGTTGCTCTACACCCACGAGAGCACCCAGGTGGGCGCAGGCATGTCCTACGTCCGCGGGGCAGTGCACACCCGGGAAGGCGCGCTGATCGCGTCGTTCACCCAGGATGCGCTCATCCGCCCGCTGCGCAGGACCGACGCCTCCATCAAGGAGCAGTCGCGTCTCTGACGGGGTCAGGCGGCCAGCGACGAACGCAGCACGTCGAGCGGTAGGCCGCCCAGATCCAGTGCCCTGCTGTGGAACCCCTTGAGCGGGACGCCCCTGGCCAGGGTCTCGGTACGCAACTGCTGCCAGATGCGCTGTCCGATCGCGTATGACGGGGCCTGACCGGGCCAGCCGAGATAACGGTCGAGTTCGAATCGCAGGTTCTCGTCGGCCATCGCACTGTGGGACTTCAGGAACGTCCACGCCCGGTCGGCATCCCAGATTCCGCCGTCCGGGGCGGTCAGGCCACAATGCACACCGATGTCGATGACCACCCGTGCGGCCCGGAACCGTTGGGCATCAAGCATTCCCATTCTGTTCCCGGCATCGTCGAGCCAGCCGAGTTCGGCCATCAGCCGTTCGGCGTAGAGCGCCCACCCCTCACCGTGCCCGGACACCCAACACCCCAGCCTGCGCCACCGGTTCAGTTGATCGGCCAGCACCACCGCCCGGCCGATCTGCAGATGGTGGCCGGGAACACCTTCGTGGAACACCGTGGTCGTCTCCTGCCACGTGTGGAACGTGTCGACGCCGTGCGGGACCGACCACCACATCCGGCCGGGGCGGGACAGGTCTTCCGACGGCCCGGTGTAGTAGATGCCGCCGGTGTGCGTGGGGGCGATCCGGCACTCCAGGTTGCGCAGCGGTTCGGCGATGTCGAAGTGGCGATCGGCCAACGACTCGACGACGCGGTCCGAGAGGTCCTGCATCCACTGCCGCAAGGCTTCGGTGCCGTGTACGGCATAGCGCGGCTCGCTGTCGAGCCGCCGCAGCGCTTCCTCCGCCGAGGCGCCGGGGTACAGCCGGTCGGCTGTCGAATCCTGTTCGGCCACGATGCTTTCCAGCCGATCGAGGCCCCACTGGTAGGACTCGTCCAGGTCGACGGCGGCGCCGAGGAACGACCGCGACAGCACCCGGTACGCGTCTCGCCCGCACGCGTCCGTCTCCCGGGAGTAGGGGCCGACTTCCTCGCGCAACACCTTGGCCAGCGAGGCGTAGGCATCGGCGGCGTCTTCGGCGGCCTGATGCAATTCGGCGCGCAGCACCTCGTTGCCCGGAGCGGCATCGGCGACCATCGAGACGAACAAGCGCTGGATCTGCCCGGATTGCTCGATCCCGCGGCGCACCTGGCGGGCGGCGGGGGCCTGCCCAGCCGCCGCGGCTGCGCGCAGCGATTCGGCGTACCCGGCGACGCGTTGCGGAATCCGCGACAGCCTGCGGTTGATCACCGTCCAGTCGTCCTCGGTGTCGGTGGCCATCAGGTCGAACACATCGCGCATCGTCTGCAGCGGTGAGTCGATGACGTTGAGTTCGCCGAGGTCTAGCCGGGCGTCGTGGATGTCGAGCAACACCCCGAGCCGTTCCCGCATCGCCGCGACGGTGACCACATCGACGTCGTCGACCGGGTGCGCGGCATCGAGTTCGCGCAGCGCCAGCCGGGCCGCCTCGGCGCGGGCGGCGACCCCGTCGGGGGAGTAGTCGGTGATCTCGTCGTCGTGGCCGGCGATGCCTGATTCGGTTGCCGCGCAGGGGTCCAGGACCGCCGACGTCTCGAGGTAGCGCTCGGCGACGGTGTCGACGGCGGTGGTGGTCCTAGCCAAGGTTGTTGGTGGCGAACGTGTCACACTTGGCGGGCTCGCCGGTCTGATATCCGACGGTGAACCACTTCTGCCGCTGTTCGGAGGAGCCGTGGGTCCATGATTCCGGATTGACCCGACCGGTGGCGGCCTCCTGGATGAGGTCGTCCCCGACGGCTGATGCGGCCGACAGCGCGTCGGCGATGTCCTTGTCGCTCAACGGTTTCAGGAATGTCACGTCGGTACCCTCCTGCTTGGTGATCGCGGCGTAGTGCGCCCACACGCCCGCGTAGCAATCGGCTTGCAATTCGGTGCGGACGCCCCCGCCGGTCGGCCCTTCGGGGTCCTGCTGGGCACGCCCGAGTGTGCCCTGGAGATCCTGCACGTGATGGCCGAACTCGTGGGCGACCACGTATTCCTGGGCGAACGGCCCACCGCTGGAACCGAACTCGCTGACCAAGGTGTCGAAGAATCCGGTGTCGAAGTAGGCGGTCTGGTCGACTGGACAGTAAAACGGTCCGACCGCGCTGCTCGCGGAGCCACAACCCTCGGTCTGGGCACCGTCGGTGAATATCTCGACGTTCGGCCGCGTGTACCCGGGCATCAATTGCGCCCACACCCCGTCGAGCGAGTTCCCGGTCGCCACCACGCGGCACTGCACGATGTTGTTGGCGTCTTCGCCCGTACGGCATTGGCTCAGGTCGAACCCGGGCGTCTCGACCCCCTGGGTGTCCATCTGTTGTGGCGGTACCACAGTGCTGGGATCAACGCCCAGGAACAGCGCGACCACGACGATCAGCAATCCGCCCAACCCACCGCCGACGGCAATGCCCCGGCCGGGTCCGCGACCGCCGCTGCTGCTGGACGTGGTGCTGGTATCGATCCGCATGCCTTCGTTGAAGGTCATCGCACTACCTCTTTTCAACGCCGGGCGCGCCCGGCCCCAAGTCGGGTCAAGCTTCGCACACTACGATTTGTCGCGTGGCAGTCGTTGCCGGACAAAGCGCCGTGATCAAGACCGCATCAGGGGATCTGCGCGGCGACACCGAGGGAAGCATCGGTGTCTGGCGCGGCGTGCCCTACGCCGCCCAGCCGGTCGGGCAACGTCGATTCCTGGGCCCGGGTCCTCTCGAACCGTGGTCGGGGGTCCGTGACGCACTCGAGCACGGGCCCTTGCCGCCGCAGACGAAGTCATTTGTCGGCGGCGGCCGGGACGACCCCAAAGTGCGCGACGAAGCCTGCCTCACCCTGACCGTGTGGTCGCCGGACACCACGGGTTCACTGCCGGTGATGGTGTGGATCCCCGGCGGGGCATTCGTCTACGGCGCAGGCCAGTTCCAGCTGTACAACGGGTCGCGGCTGGCCGCCAACGGCAACGTCGTCGTCGTCAACGTCACCTACCGGATCGGTGTGTTCGGCGGGTTCGAGCTCGGGGACCTCGGCGAGGGATTCGACGACAACCTGGCGTTGCGCGACCAGATCGCGGCGCTGCGCTGGGTGCGCGACAACATCGCCGCGTTCGGTGGGGATCCCGACCAGGTCACGGTGTTCGGCGAATCCGCAGGCGCGACGTCGGTGCTGGCATTGCTGGCCAGCCCGATGGCGACCGGACTGTTCCACCGCGCGATCGCCCAGAGTCCGGCGTTGCCGCTGATCGCCGACCGCGAGCTGCGGGCGGCCCGCGCCCACGAGTTCCTGGCCCGTCTCGGGGTGCGCGCCTCCGAGGTCAAGGGACTACCTCAGCGGCAGCTGCGCCGGGCCGCGGGCGCACTGCAACTGAAGAGCGCGTCGACGACACCGACATTGGCCTACGGGTTGACGCACGGCACGGAGCTGCTGCCCCGCCACCCGGTCGACGCCGCGAGAAGTGGTCACCTGGCCCGGATGCCGTTGATCATCGGCACCAACAGCCACGAGGCCTCGATGTTCGCCTGGACCAAGCCGCCGATGCTGCCCACCACGCGGGCGTCGGTGGACGCGTACTTCGCCCGCGTCGCCCCCGAAGCCAAAGAGCTTGTGTTGCAGGCGTATCCGGCGTTTCCGCGGCGCCGTGCCCTGATCGACCTCGGATCCGACGTGATGTTCGGCGGCCCGGCCTGGTCGTTCGCCGACGCATACAGTGCGCACGCCCCCACCCGCATGTACCGTTTCGACCACTTCGGCATGAGCCTGCGCATGCTGGGCCTCGGCGCCACCCACGGCAGCGAGATCGTGCACGTCCAGCACAGCTACGCGTCCTTCGTCGGCCGCAAACTGCATCCACTCGCCCGGCGACTGCAGCCGTCGGTGGGACGCCGGATGCAGCGTGCCTGGCTGGACTTCGCCCACGCCGACGGGATCGACGAGGCGGACTGGCCCCTATACGAGACCGGACGCCGACGCACCCGGCTCATTCTGACCGCCCGGGATGTCGTCGCCGAGGACCCCGACGCTGTCCGGCGTACGGCGTGGGCCCTCGTCTATTAGGACCTGGAGAACCGCTCGTCGGTATGACGGCGGAGGTTGTGCAGGAACCGCTGGAACATCCAGCCCATCACGGGCCGTCCGGCGAACAGGCCGAACCGGCCGGCCAGGCCACTGGGCTTCATCGCCATGATCCAGGTGAGGTGGCACCCGTCGGCCGTCGGCACCACGCGGTAGTCCTCGGCGAAGGCGGCCACCGCATCGGTCGTCGCTTCGTTGAAGCGAAACGCCATCCGCGTGAACGGTTCCCAGACCAGGAACTCCTCGTCGCCGGTGATGCCACCGCGCATGTCGACCGTGCGGGTGGTGCCCACCCCGCGAGGTTCGGGACTGGTCCACGTCACGTCGGTGATGACCGTGGCCCACTGCGGCCACGAGGTCTCGTCGGCGAGCACCTCGAACAGCTGCTCCGGCGTGATGGCCAGGTCGACGGTGCTGACGAAGCGATACGGAGCGCGAGCGACGAAATCCAGGTCGACGCGTTCACAGGGGTGACGCTGAGCCATCGGACCGCGCCTTTCGTCGCTGCACCGCTTACCGGACAGATCACGATAGCTGTCTGGTCAGGCCTGCGGACGTCGCCCCTTAGACTGAGCAGTCGTTTGAGAACCCCGACTCGAGGAGTAATTCGTGCTGCGCACCCGCACCGCCGGATCGTTGCGCGCCGCCGACGCCGCCCAGACTGTGACGCTGGCCGGCTGGGTGGCGCGCCGTCGCGACCACGGCGGCGTCATCTTCATCGACCTCCGCGACGCTTCGGGCGTGGCGCAGGTGGTATTCCGCGAGGGTTTGGAGGAGGGACAGGTGCTGGCGCAGGCGCACCGGCTGCGCTCGGAGTTCTGCATCACGGTCACCGGCGTCGTGGAGGTCCGGCCGGAGGGCAACGCCAACCCCGAGATCGCCACCGGTGACGTCGAGGTCAACGCCACCACGCTGACGGTCCTGGGCGAGAGTGCCCCGCTGCCGTTCCAGCTCGACGAGACCGCCGGTGAGGAGGCGCGCCTGAAGTACCGGTACCTCGATCTGCGCCGCGAGGGGCCGGGGCAAGCGATCAGGCTGCGCTCCAAGGTCAATGCCGCCGCGCGCGGCGTGCTCGCCGCACACGACTTCGTCGAGATCGAGACACCGACGCTGACCCGCTCCACCCCGGAGGGCGCCCGCGATTTCCTGGTGCCCGCCCGGCTGCAGCCAGGGTCGTTCTACGCGCTGCCGCAGAGCCCGCAGCTGTTCAAGCAGCTGCTCATGGTCGCAGGCATGGAGCGCTACTACCAGATCGCGCGGTGCTACCGCGACGAGGACTTCCGCGCCGACCGTCAGCCCGAGTTCACCCAGCTGGACATGGAGATGAGCTTCGTCGACGCCGACGACGTGATCGCGGTGTCAGAGGAAGTGCTGCGGGCGGTGTGGTCGACGATCGGCTACGACCTGCCGCTGCCGTTGCCGCGGATCAGCTACGCCGAGGCGATGCGCCGGTTCGGTTCGGACAAACCCGACCTGCGATTCGGCCTGGAGCTCGTGGAATGCGCCGAGTACTTCGCCGACACCCCGTTCCGGGTGTTCCAGGCTCCGTATGTGGGCGCGGTGGTGATGCCGGGCGGAGCCTCGCAGCCGCGGCGGACCCTCGACGGCTGGCAGGAGTTCGCCAAGCAGCGCGGGCACAAGGGGCTGGCCTACGTGCTGATCGGTGACGACGGAGAGCTGGGCGGACCCGTCGCCAAGAACCTCTCCGACGCCGAGCGCGACGGACTGGCCGCACACGTC
The DNA here is from genome assembly GCF_049683355.1 of Mycobacterium sp. Lineage (GTDB taxonomy): Bacteria > Actinomycetota > Actinomycetes > Mycobacteriales > Mycobacteriaceae > Mycobacterium. The sequence goes on along the minus strand of NZ_JBAUJB010000055.1, from coordinate 12,436 downwards.
GGCGCCAAACCGGGGGACTGCGTGTTCTTCGCCGCCGGGTCGGCGAAGTCGGCGCGGGCACTGCTGGGGGCCACCCGCATCGAGATCGCCAAGCGCCTCGACCTGATCGACCCGTCCGCCTGGGCCTTCACCTGGGTGATCGACTGGCCACTGTTCGAAGCGGCCGATGACGCGACCGCGGCAGGGGACGTGGCCGTGGGGTCGGGGGCGTGGACGGCCAGCCACCACGCGTTCACCGCGCCGGCGCCTGAGTCGGAGGCGACATTCGACACCGATCCCGGCTCCGCGCTCGCCGACGCCTACGACATCGTCTGCAACGGCAACGAGATCGGTGGCGGCTCGCTGCGCATCCACCGCCGCGACGTCCAGGAACGGGTGTTCGCGATGATGGGCATCAGCAAAGACGAAGCCGAGGAGAAATTCGGATTCCTGTTGGATGCCTTCACCTTCGGTGCGCCACCGCACGGCGGCATCGCCTTCGGCTGGGACCGGATCGTGGCGCTGCTGGCGGGGCTGGACTCGATCAGGGAGGTGATCGCGTTCCCGAAGAGCGGCGGCGGGGTGGATCCCCTGACCGATGCGCCCGCGCCGATCACCGCACAGCAGCGCAAGGAGTCCGGGATAGATGCCAAGCCGGAGAAGCTGGAGAAGTCATGACGGAACCGGACAAGGACAAGCTCCTCGCGGACACCGCAGCGCTCGACGACTTCAACCGCGCCATCGTCGAGGAGTTCCGAGCAAACGCCGGTAAGGTCGGCGGCCCGTTCGAGGGTGCCACTCTGCTGCTGCACACCACCGGCGCCAAGACGGGCAAGACCCGCCTTTCGCCGCTGGCCTACCTCACCGTCGACGAGAAGATACTGATCATCGGGTCGTACGCGGGTGCGCCGAAGAATCCCGCCTGGGTGCACAATCTGCGCGCCAACCCGCGGGCGTACATCGAGGTGGGCACCGACGCCTACGACGTGGACGTGCGCGAGCTTCCCGCCGACGAGCGCGACGCCACCTACCCGAAGATCACCGAGCAGGCGCCGGTGTTCGCCGAGTATCAGGCGAAGACGGCACGGGCCATCCCACTGTTCGAACTGACTCGAACCTAGCCCTAACCCTAACTGCCGGAACGCTATTCCAGCAGGGCGTCTCTCGGTTTTTCGCTGCTGGAATACCGTTCCGGCGACGGTCTGGGTATAGGCCCCGCGACCCAGAGGTAGGGTGAACGCCATGACAGTGCTGCAGGGCCGCCTGGTCGACCGGGACTCCTGGTCGGCGGTGGGCCAGTGTCCGATCGAGAAGACCATCGAACTGCTCGGTGCTAAGTCGGCGATGCTCATGCTGCGCGAGGCCTATTACGGCACCACCCGCTTCGAAGACTTCTGGCGCCGCGTCGGCGTCACCAAGGCCGCGGCCTCGGCGCGGCTGTCCGATCTGGTCGAGGCAGGCCTACTGGAGCGGCGACCGTATCGCGAACCGGGCCAGCGAAGCCGTGACGAATACGTGCTCACCCCCGCCGGGGTGGACTTCATGCCGGTGGTGTGGGCCATGTTCGCCTGGGGCCAGCGGCATCTGCCTGCGCCGGCGCCGCTTCGGCTCACGCACGAGGGCTGTGGCGCCGGCACCACCGTGGTGCTGCGCTGCGAGAAGGGCCACGTGGTGCCGCTCGATGAACTCGGGGTCCGGCTCCGCCGGTAGGGTTCTGTTCAACCGGCGGGCTTCACAGACGTGACGCGATCTGCATCGCCGTCCCGGGTGTGATGGGATTTGACGTTATGGGTATCAAGGTGGCGCTGGAGCACCGCACCAGCTACACGTTCGACCGCCTCATCGAGGTCTTTCCACACGTGGTCCGCCTGCGCCCTGCGCCGCACTCACGCACCCCCATCGAGGCCTACTCGCTGCAGGTCGAGCCCGCAGACCACTTCGTCAACTGGCAGCAGGACGCATTCGGCAACTTCATGGCCCGGCTGGTCTTCCCGACCCGCACGCGCAGCCTGACCATCACCGTCGGCTTGATCGCCGACCTGAAGGTGATCAACCCGTTCGACTTCTTCATCGAGGATTACGCCGAGTGTGTCGGCTTCGAGTACCCCAAGGCGCTTGCCGAGGATCTCAAGCCCTATCTGAGGCCGGTCGACGAGCACGGCGCGGCCTCCGGGCCGGGTGACCTCGCCGAGGCGTGGGTGAACAATTTCTCCGTCCCCCGCGGCACCCGGACGATCGATTTCCTGGTCGCGCTCAACCGGGCGGTGAACGCCGACGTCGGCTACAGCGTCCGGATGGAACCGGGCGTGCAGACCCCGGATCTCACGTTGCGGACGGGGATCGGGTCATGCCGGGACTCGGCGTGGCTGCTGGTGTCGATCCTGCGCCAGATGGGTCTGGCGGCCAGATTCGTCTCCGGGTACCTGGTTCAGCTGACCTCCGACGTGGAAGCGCTCGACGGGCCGTCGGGCCCGGCGGCGGACTTCACCGATCTGCACGCCTGGACCGAGGTGTACATCCCGGGCGCCGGGTGGATCGGCCTGGATCCCACCTCGGGCCTGTTCGCCGGCGAGGGCCACATCCCGTTGTCGGCCACGCCGCATCCCGAGTCCGCGGCACCCATCACCGGCTCGACCGAACCGTGCGAGACCACGCTGGAGTTCACCAACGTGGTCACGCGGGTGCACGAGGATCCGCGGGTCACGCTGCCCTACACCGACGAGTCATGGGCGCAGATCAACGCACTCGGGGCACAGGTCGACGAACGACTGGCCGCCGGTGACGTCCGGCTCACCGTGGGAGGCGAGCCCACTTTCGTCTCGATCGACAATCAGGTCGACCCGGAGTGGATCACCGACGCGGACGGCCCGCACAAGCGCGAACGAGCCTCGGCCCTGACGGCGCGGCTGAAGGCGTTGTGGGCGCCCCACGGCCTGGTACAGCGCAGTCAGGGCAAGTGGTACCCGGGAGAGCCGCTGCCACGCTGGCAGATCGGGCTGCTCTGGCGCACTGACGGAGAACCGCTGTGGACCGACGAAGCGCTGCTGGCCGACCCGTGGGCCGAGCAGCCGCAGGCTCCCTCGCTGGATCCCGAGGCGGCGCGGCAACTCCTCGGCGCCATCGCCGAAGGGCTGGGGTTGCCCGACAGCCAGGTCCGCCCGGCGTTCGAGGACCCGCTGAGCAGACTGGCGGACACGGTGCGTCAACCCGAGGGGGACCCCGTCGCCGGCGAGGACGACCTGGCCTCCGACAGCCTCCGGGCCCGCGCGGCGCTGCTGGCTCGACTCGAGTCCGCGGTCACCGAGCCTGCGGCGTACGTGCTTCCGCTGCATCGCCTCGAGGACGGATCGGCCTGGGCCAGCGCCGACTGGAGATTGCGTCGGGGACGCATCGTGCTGCTCGACGGTGAGTCGCCCGCCGGGCTGCGCCTGCCACTGAAGTCCATCAGCTGGGAACCGCCGCCGGTCACGTTCGACGCCGACCCGATGGAGTCGCGGCCGACGCTGCGGGACCCCGCGGCCGCGGAGACCGGGGAAGACGCCGCTGTGGTCGAGGATGCCGACCCGATGCCGACCACCGCTCTGGTCGGCGAGGTCCGTGAAGGCATCCTGTACGTGTTCCTGCCGCCCACCGAGGAACTGGACGACTTCGTCGACCTGGTCCACCGGATCGAGACGGCCGCGGCCAAGGTCGGCTGCCCTCTGGTGGTCGAGGGCTACGGTCCGCCGACAGATGCCCGGCTGCAGTCGATGTCGGTGACGCCGGACCCGGGTGTCATCGAGGTCAACGTGGCGCCGACGGCCAGCTTCGCCGAGCAACGCGAGCAATTGGAGGGTCTGTACGCCCAGGCCCGCCTGGCACGATTGTCCACCGAGGCCTTCGATGTCGACGGCACTCATGGCGGAACCGGGGGCGGGAACCACATCACCCTCGGCGGCATCACCCCCGCCGATTCGCCGTTGCTGCGGCGTCCTGATCTTCTCGTGTCGCTGCTGACGTACTGGCAGCGTCACCCGTCACTGTCGTACCTGTTCGCCGGAAGGTTCATCGGCACGACTTCGCAGGCGCCGCGTGTCGACGAGGGCCGCCCGGAGTCGATCTACGAACTCGAGATCGCCTTCGCCGAGATCGCGAGGCTGTCGAAATCCAAAGGTGGTCCGAAGCCCTGGCTTCCCGATAGGGCTCTGCGGCATCTGCTCACCGACATCACCGGCAACACCCATCGTGCCGAGTTCTGCATCGACAAGCTCTACAGCCCGGACACTGCCCGCGGCAGGCTCGGGCTTCTGGAACTGCGCGGGTTCGAGATGCCGCCGCACTACCAGATGGCCATGGTGCAGTCACTGCTCGTGCGATCCCTGGTGGCGTGGTTCTGGGATGAACCGCTGCGTGCCCCGCTGATCCGCCACGGCGCGAACCTGCACGGCCGATACCTGTTGCCGCACTTCCTGATTCAAGATGTCGCCGAGGTGGCGGCCGACCTGCGGGCGCACGGCATCGATTTCGACACCAGCTGGCTGGACCCGTTCACCGAGTTCCGGTTCCCGCGTATCGGGACCGCGGTGTTCAGCGGTGTGGAGATCGAGTTGCGCGGCGCCATCGAGCCGTGGAACGTGCTGGGCGAGGAGTCCACCGCGGGCGGCACGACCCGCTACGTCGACTCCTCGGTCGAACGGATCCAGGTCCGGCTCATCGGCGCCGACCGACAGCGCTACATCGTCACCGCCAACGGCCACCCGATCCCGATGCTGGCCACCGACAACCCCGACGTCCAGGTCGGTGGGGTGCGCTACCGCGCCTGGCAGCCGCCCAGCGCGCTGCACCCGACGATCACCGTCGACGGGCCGCTGCGGTTCGAACTCGTCGATTCCGCATCCGGGGTGTCGCGGGGCGGCTGCACCTACCACGTCTCCCACCCGGGTGGACGGGCCTACGACGCCCCGCCGGTCAACGCCGTCGAGGCAGAGTCGCGGCGCGGTCGCCGCTTCGAGGCGAGTGGTTTCACACCGGGCAAGGCCGACCTGGCAGGTCTGCGGGAGAAGCAGGCGCGTCAGTCGACCGATCTGGGCGCGCCGGGGATCTTGGATCTGCGGCGAGTGCGTACCGTGCTGCAGTAATGGCACTTCCGGCAACAGGTCCGGCGCCCCGATCGGGCGCCGGGTCCCTCGACTTCGACAACCCGCTGGCGCCCTACCGCACCATGCGGGCCCAGCCGGCACTGTTCGACGTTCAGCCGACCCTGCGGGACCCGGGGCCCGGTTACGACGAATTCGTCGACGAGGCAGGCGAGATCCGGCCCGCCTGGCAGGAACTCGCCGACTGTCTGGACGAGCGTGGCCGCGGCGGACTCGACCGACTGCGGGCCGCGGTGCGCAGCCTGGTGGACAACGACGGCATCACCTTCATCCAGGTCGATCACAACGGCGAGGCGATCACCAACGGAGACGGCACGGCGGTGCCCGGGCCCTGGCAGCTCGACGCACTGCCGCTGGTGATCTCCGCCGCGGACTGGGACACACTGGAAGCCGGCCTGGTGCAGCGTTCGAGGCTGCTGGATGCCGTGCTGACCGACCTCTACGGGGAGCGGCGCTCGGTCACCAGCGGCGTGCTGCCACCCCAGCTGTTGTTCGCCCATCCCGGCTATGTGCGGGCCGCCCGAGGCATCGAGGTACCGGGCCGCCACCAGCTGTTCCTGCACGGATGTGACATCAGCCGGGCCTCGTCGGGTGAGTTCCTGGTCAACGCCGACTGGACGCAGGCCCCCTCCGGGGCCGGGTATGCCCTCGCGGACCGGCGCGTTGTCGCGCACGCCATCCCGGACCTCTACGAGCAGATCGGGCCGCGCCCCGCCTCGCCATGGGCCCAGGCGCTGCGGCTGGCCCTGGTCGACGCCGCCCCCGAGTCGGCCGAGGAGCCGGTGGTGGTGGTGCTGAGCCCGGGCATCTTCTCCGAGACCGCTTTCGACCAGGCCTACCTCGCCAGTGTGCTGGGCTTTCCGCTTGTCGAGAGCGCCGACCTGGTGGTCCGCGAGGGCAAACTGTGGATGCGGTCGATGGGCACGCTGAACCGGGTGGACGTGGTGCTGCGCCGGGTCGACGCCGACTTCGTCGACCCCTTGGATCTGCGTGCGGATTCCCGGCTCGGGGTGGTGGGGCTGGTCGAGGTGCTGCGCCGCGGCGCGGTGACGGTGGTCAACACCATCGGAAGTGGGGTGCTGGAAAGCCCCGGGCTACTTCGATTCCTGCCCAAACTGGCCGAGGAACTGCTCGGTGAGACGCCGTTGCTGCAAACTGCGCCTGTCTACTGGGGCGGTATCGACGTGGAACGCTCCCACCTGCTGACCAACCTGCCGTCTCTGCTGATCCGGCCGGTCACCGGGGGCGAACCGATCGTCGGCCCGGAACTGTCAGCGGCGCAGCGCGACGAGCTGTCGGCCCGCATCGAAGCCGGCCCATGGCAGTGGACGGGTCAGGAGCTACCGCAGTTCTCCTCGGCCCCTTCGGATTACCGCCCGGGCGGGCTGTCGTCCGCTAGCGTCGGGATGCGGTTGTTCACGGTGGCCCAGCACAGCGGCTACGCGCCGATGATCGGCGGCCTGGGCTATCTGCTGGCATCGGGGTCGGCCGCCTACCGCCTCAACACCGTTGCGGCCAAGGACATCTGGGTACGGACTCAGACGCGGGTGACGGCGGAGGTCGCGACGGCACCTCACGTCGAGGTTCTCGAGGAGGCCCAGGCCGCCGAGTTGCCCTCGTTGGTCACCTCGAGCCCGACGCACGCGATCAGTTCGCCCCGTGTGCTGTCCGATCTGTTCTGGATCGGTCGGTACGCCGAGCGCGCGGAGAACATGGCCAGGCTGCTGACGGTCACCCGCGAGCGCTATCACGAGTATCGCTATCGGCGCGCGTTGGCCGGCAGCGAATGTGTCCCGGTGTTGCTGACGGCACTGGGCAGGATCACCGGGACCGACACCGGTGCCAGCGGAGACTATGCCGAGATGGTGGCGACCACCCCGACCACGCTGTGGTCACTGACCGCCGATCGTTACCGCCCCGGTTCCCTGGCCCAGTCCGTGGAGCGCCTCAGCCTTGCCGCCCGGGCAGTCCGGGACCAGATGTCCAACGACACCTGGATGGTGCTCTCCGCCCTCGAGCGCGCGCTGCTGCACGGCTCCGAGACCCCGCCGGATTCCCGCGCCGAGGGCGATGCGTTCCTGTCATCGACGAACACGCTGACGCTGGCAGGCATGCTCGCGCTCTCCGGGGTGGTCGCCGAATCGATGGTCCACGACGTCGGTTGGACGATGATGGACATCGGCAAACGGCTCGAGCGTGGACTGGCGCTCACCGCGTTGCTGCGGGCCACGCTGACAAAGGCCCGGCTGCCCGATGCGGAGCAGACGATCACCGAGTCGACGCTGATCGCGTGCGAATCGTTGGTGATCTACCGCAGGCGCAATCCGGGCGTGGTCAGCATCGCCGGGGTGGCCGAGCTGGTGTTGTTCGACGCGGACAACCCGCGGTCGCTGGTCTACCAGCTGGAGCGGCTGCGCACCGACCTCAAAGCGCTGCCCGGCGCATCGGGGTCGTCACGGCCGGAACGGATGGTCGACGAGATCGCCACCCGATTGCGCCGCATCGAGCCGGCCCAGCTGGAGGAGGTCACCTCCGAGGGGGCACGCGACGAACTCGACGGACTCCTCACCGGCATCCACCGTGATCTGCGTGAGCTGTCGGGCGTCATCACCGCCACCCACCTGTCGCTGCCCGGCGGGATGCAGCCACTGTGGGGTCCCGACGCACGACGGGTGATGCCATGACCGCGTTCCCGGATGGCCCCACCGCATCGGTGACGAGCCGTTGCTACGAGGTCACCCACCGCACCGAGTACCGATACTCCGAGGTGGTCACCAGTTCCTACGGCCGGGGCTTTCTCACCCCACGGGACTCCGCGCGCCAGCGGTGCCTGTTCCACGAGTTGGTGATCGAACCGGAGGCCGCCGACAGCTCCACCAGCCGCGACGCGTACGGCAACCTGAGCTCGTACTTCCACGTCACCGAGCGGCACCGCAAACTCCGCATCACCAGCCGCTCGGTCGTCGAGGTCGACGCGCCGCCACCGGACCTCTACCAGGGCCCGTCGGCGTTGGCGCCCTGGGAGATTGCGCGTCCGGTCGGCACCGACGGGGCACTGGCCACCGAGTTCACACTGGACCTGCAACCTCCGGAGATCACCGAGGAACTGCGTGCCTACGCCGCACCGAGTTTCACCGCCGGTCGGCCGCTGATCGAGGTGCTGCGCGAACTGACGTCGCGGATCTACACCGACTTCACCTACCGCTCGGGATCGACGACAGTGTCCACCAAGGTGAGCGAGGTTTTGGCGGCCCGCGAAGGGGTATGCCAGGACTTCGCGCGGCTCGCGATCGCCTGCCTGCGTGCCAACGGTCTGGCCGCCAGCTACGTCTCCGGTTACCTGGCGACCGACCCTCCGCCCGGGAAGGAACGCATGGTGGGCATCGACGCGACACACGCCTGGGCGGCAGTGTGGACGCCGCAGAATCTGTGGCTCGGCCTGGACCCGACAAACGACCAGATGGTCGACGAGCGCTACGTCACAGTGGGGTCCGGTCGTGATTACGCCGACGTGCCCCCGTTGCGCGGCATCATCTACACCGACTCGGAGCGAAGCATCATCGACGTCGCCGTCGACGTGGCACCCTGCACCGGGGCAGTGCTCGATGCGTGACTTCAACTGTCCCAACTGCGGCCAGCGGTTGTCGTTTGAGAATTCGGTGTGTCTGAACTGTGGCAGCTCACTGGGGTTTTCGCTCGATGATATGGCGCTTCTGGTCATCGCCCCGCCCGCCGAGAGCGAGCATGCCGGCGCGGTCGACGAGAGTCAGTACCGGCTGTGCGCGAATCTGCATCTGGCCGAGTGCAACTGGTTGGTGGAAAAAGGGCCGGTCGCCAGGCTCTGCGCGTCCTGCGCGCTGACCCGCACCCGGCCCAACGACGCCGACACCGTGGCACTGGCGTCGTTCGCTGCCGCGGAGAAGGCCAAGCGCAGGCTGATCGCCGAGCTGTTCGAGTTGAAGCTGCCGATCGTCGGCCGCGACCAGGATCCGGAATACGGCCTGGCGTTCGACCTGCTGTCCAGCCAGTTCGAGAAGGTCTTCACCGGCCACGACAACGGGGTCATCACACTCGATCTCGCCGAGGGTGACGACGTGCACCGCGAACAGCTGCGCATCTCGATGGACGAGCCGTACCGCACGCTACTCGGCCACTTCCGCCACGAGATCGGGCACTACTATCAGTACCGGTTCATCGGGACCTCGCCTGACTACCTGCAGCGCTACCACGAGCTGTTCGGCGATCCCAACGCCGACTACCAGGCTGCGCTCGACCGGCACTACAGCCAGGGGGCGCCCGCGGGCTGGGAGAACGACTTCGTGTCGTCCTATGCGACGATGCACCCGGCTGAGGACTGGGCCGAGACGTTCGCCCACTATCTGCACATCCGCGACACCCTCGACACCGCAGCCGCGTTCGGGATGGCAGCCGCGAGCGCCACCTTCGAGCGCAAAGTGCTCGGCCCCAGCGGATTCGACACCATGATCGAGATGTGGCTGCCACTGGCGTGGGCGCTGAACATGGTGAACCGCTCGATGGGCAAAGACGACCTGTATCCGTTCGTGCTACCGCCGGCGGTGCTGGAGAAGATGCGGTTCATCCACACCGTCATCGACGAGATCACCTCCAGCCCGGCCAAACTCGCCGAGGTCGGCGCGCCGGTGCAGCAGCAGGATCAGCAACTGAACTAGGCGTCGAGATCCTCCCAGCGAGGCTGCATCAGGCCGGGCCGTCGCTATCTTTCGCCCATCAGCTTCTGCATCATCCGGTGAGCGCCGGTGACCACTCTGGCCCTGTCCGGATCGTTGCGCCGTGCCACGTCGTCGGCATTGCCGCCGGCGACGAACACCGGACCGTGGGGGAGCTGCTCGAGTCCCTCCTTCGCGACGTCGGCGGGGTCGGCGACACGCATCCCTGGCACATCGAAGTTCAGCCCGACGCGCTCCATCGCCGGGGTCCGGGTCACCCCGAGCACCAGCTCCAGCACGTGCACGTCATCGTCGCGCAACTCGAGCCACAGCCCTTCTGCGAAGATCCGCCCGAACGCCTTCACCCCGCCGTAGACGGTATGCCTCTCGGAGCCGAGGTAGCCCGCCATCGAGCCGACCATCAGAATTCCGCCGCGACGGCGGTCGCGCATCGGGCGCCCATAGTGCTGCACCAGCGCCAGCATGGTTCCCACGTTCAGATCGAGCACGCTCCCGAAGTCGGCCAGGTCGCCGTCGAGGAAGCGTTGGCTGCACGTGTTGGCGCCCGCGTTGTAGATCAACAGCCCGACTTCGAGATCCGAGGTCTCGTCGATGATCCGGTCCACCGTGGCGGGGTCGGTGAGGTCGAGAGCCAACTCCCGGACTTCGACGCCGTGGGCGCGACAGTCGGCCGCTGTCTGCTGCAGCGGTCCCGACTTGCGGGCGATCAGCACGAGATTCAGGCCCGCGCCGGCCAGCAACCGGGCGAACGCCGCGCCGACACCTTCCGAACCACCCGCGATCACGGCCCAGGTGCCGTATCCGGTCAGTTCGGTGCGAGGTGAAGAGGGTTCGTCCATCAGGTCATCCTGCCACCGGCCTAGCTGCCGGACGCCGCGGATCGGTCGGCACGCAGGAACGCCCGCCCGCGCGGGGACAACCGGTAGCCGACGTTCAGGCTGCTGGTCAGCCCCAGACTCTTGAGCTGACGAACCCGGCGCTTGAAGCGCGGCACATCGATCCCGAGCGTCGCCGCCAGGTCGGGAGCCCGGCGCGCTTCGTTGGCCGCGATGAGCTCCAGGTAGGCCCTCGTCCACGGCTCGGTGGCGGAGTCCCAACGGTCCAGGCGCGCCGCGATCTTCGTGACATCGTCGTCGGTGAGCGTCTCGTTAGCCGCCAGGTCGGGGCGCTCGTCCGGAGCGAGGTAGGACACGTTGATCACGTAGGTGTGTGCGGCCGGCGGCGGTCGAGTTCTTCCTGCGCGGTCTTCGCGTCCGGGTAACCGGCGGCGTGTGCCTGCGCGGCGGAAACCCGGTAGCTCCCGGGGTGTTCGGTGACGCCGTCGATGCGGATCGTTCCGACCTGGGTGCGCTGGGTGCCGCCCGGCCTGGCGCGTGGCGCATCCCAGCGGCGCAGCACCATGGTGATGCTGCCGTCCGCGATGCCTTCTGCGGTGGCGCGATTGAGCAGCATACGGTGATGCTAGGCCTGCGACCGTTCGCTCAGAAGACGGTGGTCTGATTGCCGTGGCGGATGATTCGGTCTTCGCAATGCCACAGGACCGCACGCGACAGCACCGCGCGTTCCACGTCGGCACCGAGCCGAATCAGGTCACCGACGTGGTGGCGGTGGTCCACCCGCACCACGTCCTGCTCGATGATCGGGCCCTCGTCGAGCGTTTCCGTGACGTAGTGGGCGGTCGCGCCGACCAACTTGACGCCTCGCTCCTTGGCGCGCCGGTAGGGAGCCGCGCCGACGAAGGCCGGCAGGAATGAGTGATGGATGTTGATCAACGGGCAGCCGACGGCTTCCAGGAACGGTGGACTGAGGATCTGCATGTAGCGGGCCAGCACGATCAGGTCGACGTTGTCACGCAGCAGATCGAGTTGACGTTGCTCGGATCGAGCCCGAACGTCCTGGGTGGCAGGAACGTGGAAGAACGGCACCCCGAACGCCGCCGTCTGATCGGCCAGGTCGGGGTGGTTGGAGATCACCATCTCGATCGACATGTCGAGTTCACCGCGACGGTTTCGCCACAGCAGATCCAGCAGACAGTGGTCCTCCTTCGACACCATGATCGCCACCCGCTTGGGTGTGGACGCCCGGGTGAGCGCAAAGTCCATACCGAATCGCACGGCGACCCGCGCAGCGAAGTCATGTGACAGCGCCTCACACGCGCCAGGCAACCCCGGTAGGTGAAATATGGTGCGCTGCACGAACGTTCCGCCGGTCCGCTCGGTCGAATGCTGATCCAGGGAGATGATGTTGGCCCCGGCCAGGGCCAGGAACTCACTGGTGGCAGCCACCAGTCCCGGGCGGTCGGCGCAGCGCAACAACAACCGGCCGACATCCGTGAGGGCGCCGCCGCCGCTTGTTCGTGCCATGGCCATCACCACCCTGCCGCCGAATCCCAATACCCACAATGCCACTCGGGGACGCCGGCACAAGCCGACGCCCCCGAGTGTGCCGAGCGGCAGGGGCCTCTCACAGGCCCCTGCCGACCGGATTGTTAAGACGAAGCGCCATCGGCCCCATCAGCGCCGCTGGTACCGCCGGCGCCGCTGGAACCGGTGCCTCCGGTGCCTCCGGTGCCTCCGGTGCCTCCGGTGCCTCCGGTGCTGCCGGTGCTGCCGG
>NZ_JBAUJB010000054.1:0-18597 GCF_049683355.1 Mycobacterium sp. | reverse complement strand
CCGTCGCGCACCATGATGCCGTCGGAGAGTTCAGCGAACGCTTTGGTCGCCTCGACCACGTAGCGCGCCGGGTGCACCGGGGTGCGTCCGCTCGGGGCCTCTGCGGCCACCCTCGCCAGTTCCGCGGCGTCGGCTTTGATGAGCGCCTCGAGGCGGCCGACGGTGCACGCGGGGTGTCGCGAAGCGCTTCGACGGTTGCGGCACCACCCCGCGGAGATCACCGACCAGTGGGACGTCGACGGGGCGGTTCACGCCGATCGCGGTCGGATCCTGCTCGACCAGAACCCACTTGCGGTTCGCGTCGTTGCCGGCCCAGTGCTGGGTCCGCCCGTAGTGCATGGGCTCGCCGAGCTCGGTGCCCAGCGCGACGCACAGGTCGGACTTCTCCACCGCCTCGTTGGCGGCCGGGGAGAACAGGTAGGGAAAGGTCCGGTCCTGCAGTCCCGGGATGTACGACGTGCCGCCAGAGGTCTGGATCACCGGGCAGCCCATCAGCTCGGCAAGCTCGTTGACCTCCTGCTGGGTGCGTGAGGTGTGGACGCCGTGGTGCCGAACAGCGTGTTGACCCCCTCGGCCTCGAACAGGTCGAGAATGCGTTTGTAGACGGGTACGCCCATCAGTGCTCCTTCATCGGTATCGCTGCGCGAGTATTTTCCGTTGTGCTGCAGGTGAACCGAGCAAGGACCGGTTCAGTGCGGCGCGTTTGAGGTAGGTGTGGATCCCGCTCTCCCACGTGTAGCCGATGCCGCCGTGGAGCTGCATGGCCTTGCCTGCGACGTCGACGGCCGCCGAGCAGGTGTACGACTTGGCCATCGCTGCCGCCACCCCCGCGTCGGCGTTGTCGGAGACGGCGGCCACCGCTTGGGCGACGAGCTGGCGCGACACCTCGACGGCGACGAGCATGTCCGCGCACGCGTGCTTGACGGCCTGGAAGGACCCGATCGGACGACCGAACTGGTGGCGCATCTTCACGTAATCGACCGTGGCTGTCAGCATCTGCTCGGCCAGGCCCAGACTGTCGCAGGCGATGGCCACTGCGGCGCGGTCCTGGAAAGCCCTTATGGCCGCCGTAGGCGCACCGGCGAATGCCAGCACCTCGTCGATCTCCGCGGCGTCGGCGGTGACGGTGGCCAGTCGGCGCGTCTCGTCGACGACGGGTTGTGCCCGCACGGTCACCGCGGCGGACGTCACGACCGCGACCTCGGAATCGGTGATCAGCAAGAGGCGGTCTGCGCCGACTGCGTCGGCCGCGAACTCTGCGTGCCCGCTCACCCGCCCACCGTCGATCACGAAGTCACCGGCCACTGCGCACAGCCTGCTGCTGCCGTCGGCGACGGTGCTGAAGAGCTCGTCTCGTAACCGGCTGTTCTGCAGCTGGTTCAGCAGTCCGACGACGAGCGCCGCGCAACCCAGGTAGCCGGCGGTGCTCGCTGCTCTGCCGATCTGATCGAGGATCACGGCGGTCTCACCGAAGGTCGCGCCGGCGCCGCCGAGCTGCTCGGGTACCTCCAGCCCGGTCCAGCCGGCGACGACCAGCACTGCCCAACCGACCTCGCGATCCTTGGCCAGCAGCTCACCGGCGACGGACCGCAGCTCGTCGTGAAACTCCGCGAACTCGTTGGCGGCCATCACACCACGCTCGGCTCTCGTGGCAAGCCGAGTCCGCGTTCGGCGATGATGCTCCGCTGGATCTCGCTGGCGCCGCCCGGGATGGTCCATTCCCAGGAGCCGACGAAATCCAGGACCCAGGAACCGGATTCCCAGCCGCTCGACATCGGTTTCGTCAACACGGTGTGCGCTTCGGGGCCGCTGATCTCGACGGCGAAGTCGGTGAGCCGCTGCAGCAGCTCGCTGTAGTACAGCTTGACGATCGACGCGTCCGCCGGCCCTCGGGGGCCGTGCTCAACGAGTCGCCGGCACAGTCCCCGCAGTCCGGTGATCTCTGTCTCGAAAGCCGCGAGCCGATCGGCCACGACCGGATCGTCGACCGGCGCGGACCGCAGCAGCCGCCGGAACCCGGCATTGGCGAGGCGTTCGGCGAGCTCCAGCATCGTCATACCGCGCTCGGCGCCCAGCGTCTCCTGGGCCACCTGCCAACCGGCGTTCTCGGCTCCGATCAGGTTGGCCGCGGGGATCGTGACATCGTCGAGGAAGATCTCGCAGAAGTGGGAGTCGCCGATCGCGTTGCGGATCGGGCGCACCACCACACCGGGCGTCGTCATGTCCAGCAGGAAATACGAGATGCCCTGCCGTTTCGGGGCTTCGGGATCGGTGCGGGCCAGTAGCAGGCACCAGTCGGCGTGCATTCCGCCGCTGGCCCAGAGCTTCTGTCCGTTGACCACGAACTCGTCGCCGACCCGGCGCGCGGTGGTGCGCAGTGACGCGAGGTCCGACCCGGCCTCGGGTTCGGAGAATCCCTGCACCCAGATCTCGCCGTCGAGGATTGCGGGCAGATGCCGTCGGCGCTGCTCCTCGGTCCCGGCAACCAGCAGCGTCGACGCGGCGTGGTGGATTCCGACGAACGCGAGCACCAACCGGGGCGCGTCGTGGGCGGCCAGTTCCTGGTAGAGCACCACCTGTCGCTCCACCGGAATGCCGCCTCCCCATTCAGCCGGCCAGTGCGGCACCGCGAAGCCCGCGCTGTGCAATTCGGCGAACCACGCCTTCTGGAAACGGACGAACTCCTGCTCATCGGCGCCGGACTGGGACTCGCGCCAGTCGCGCGCGACGTGCTCGGCGCACCAAGCCCGCACCTCGGCCCGGAAGTCGTCGAGCTCGCTCATGAGTACAGCCCCGACAACCCGCGCCGTCCAGCGGTACGCGTGAGATGGTCGCGGGTGGCCGACAGCCCGAACGGCAGGCGGCGCAGCGGCTGGCTGTAACGCGACAGCCACGACAGCGTCGTCTCGTCGCAGAAGCCGACCGCGCCGTGCAGCTGATGACACACCCGGAACACCACCTCGGCCGCTTCGAGCGCCGACATGCGCAGCGCGAGCGCGTCGTCGACGGCGTGCGGTTGGTCGGTGGCGATGCTCCACAGAGCATGCTTGGCGAGGATGTCCACGCCGCTGCGTTCGACTTCGGCGTCGGTCAGCTGGAACTGCACGCCCTGGAAAGCCGACAGTGACTGGCCGAACTGCTTGCGGAGACTGACATGTGCGACGGTGAGCGCAATCGCGCGGTCGAGCATGCCCAGCAGGGTCCAGCACGGCAGCACGAGTGCCAGAGCGATGTCCCGGGCACCCGCGTCGTCGAGCGGGGTCAGCTCGAGTTCGGTGACGAAGCCCGGTTCGACGGGCCCCCGGCCGGTGACGAGTGCCCGACGGCCATCGATATCAATTGTGCCCCAACGTAACTCGAGCCCGTCGACGGCGGCTGCCGGCCGGGGCCCGCCGACGGCGATGAGCCCGTCGACATCGAGGTCGGGCGGGGTGGCCAGCCGCTCGGCCAGCGGGTAAGGCAGCGCCCAGTGTCCGGCGCTGCGGCACAACGCTGCCGCGGCCTCCAGTCCGTCTGCGTCGGTGCGCGGGTCGAGTTCCCATGCACCGAGTTCGTCGAGCACCGGACCCACGAGCGATTCCCGACTGCCGGGATCCGCTTCGGCCTGCGCCACCAGCAGGTCGCCGCCTGCGGACTCGAAGGCGTGCAGAGCCTGGCGGCCGTACTCCGATGCGTCGTCGCTGAGGTCGAGGATCATCGGCCACCGCCTGCGGCCAGCATCGAGCGGGACAACAAGATCCGTTGCATCTCAATGCTTCCCGACGACACGGTGGACGCCTGCGAGTAGCGCCAGTGGTCTTCGACCTCACCGAGGAACCACCGCGCGCGGTGATCGTCGTGTCCGACCTCGGCGGCGATGTCCATCAGCACCTCGGCGCTGTCCTGGTCCAGTTTGGTGACCGCGATGCGATAGGCGGATGCGTCACCCGGGGTGATCCGGCCACTGCTCTGCAGCGCCACCACCCGGTAGGCCAGCAGCCGGGCGCGGCGACAGTGCGTCAGCATGCGGATCCACCGCCCTCGCAGCTCGGCGGGCAGTGCTTCCCAGCGCGGTCCCAGTACCGTGGGCGCGGCCGCGAGCAGACGTTCACAGCGGGCGTACCGCGCGATGCCGACGCGCTCGAACGACATCACGTCCTGCACGATCGACCAGCCCTGATCGACTGTGCCCAGCACATCCGCCTCGGTGACCCGCAGGTCGTCGAAGAACACCTCGTTGAGGTGGTGCGGACCCAACATGGTGCGAATGGGACGCACCGTGATGGCCGGATCGTCCATCGGCACCAGAAAAATGGTCAGGCCCTGCTGTTTCTTCTCGCCGCGGGAGGTGCGGGCGAGCAGGAAACACCACTGCGCCATCGTCGCGTAGGACGTCCAGATCTTCTGGCCGCTGACCGACCAGCCGCCTGCACCGTCCGGCCGGGCAGTGGTCCGCAGCGACGCCAGATCCGACCCCGCCTCCGGTTCCGAGAAACCCTGGCACCAGATCACCTCACCCGCCGCGATGGGGGGCAGGTGCGTCCGCTGCTGTTCGGTTGTGCCGTGCCGCATGATGATCGGCCCGACCCAGTTGACGCCCATGTACTGGGCGCCGCGCGGCTCGTGGTGCGCCCACATCTCCTCGCGCACCACGGTCTGCTCCCAGACCGACGCTGCGCCACCGCCGAATTCCTCGGGCCATGCCAGGCACAGCAGGTTGCGCTCGGCCAGCGTGCGACAGAACTGCTGCACGGTGGCGAGGTCGGCAGGGTCGTCGGTGAAAGCGCCGAGAAAGTGTTCGGGCACCTGCTCGTTCACCAGCCGGCGCAGCTCACGCCGCAGATCGCCGGCTCGTTTGCCCATGTCGAAGTCCACGGTGCCCCTACCCGACCGCTGCGTCTGTTGTCGGCACCTGAGTAGCCAGACCGAGCTCGTCGAGCACCGCGGCCGTGTCGGCACCGAGCTCCGGTGCCGGCCCTCGCACTTTGCCGGGGGTGCGGGAGAACCACGTCGGCACACCGGGGAACTTGACCGGCCCGTGCGGCGTATCGTCGGTCTCGAACATGCCGACGGCGTTGAGGTGCGGGTCGTCGAACAATGCGTCCGGTGTGTTCAGCCGTGCCGCAGGGATTTCCAGCTCACGGAAGAGTTCCAGCCACTCGTCGGTGGTGCGCTCGGCCAGCGTCTGCGCCACGAGTCCGTAGACTGCGTCGACCTGATGGGCGCGTGCCTCCAACGTGGCGTACAGGTCGGACGCCCATGCCGGTTGCACTAAGGCGATGAACGCGTTCCAGTGCTTGTCGTTGTAGATCAGCGCGGCGATGTGACCGTCCTCGGTGCGGTACGGGCGCCGGTTCGGCGCCACCGTCCGCGGATACACTGCCGGTCCCAGCGGGGGGTCGAACATGGCGCCGTTGGCATGTTCGAACAGCATGAAGGACGCCATGGTCTCGAACATGGCGACCTCTACCTCCTGGCCCTCGCCGGTGCGCTCGCGATGGAACAACGCCATCGTGGTCGCATACAGCGCCGTCAGGCCTGCGACCTTGTCGGCCATGATGGTGCCGACATAGTTGGCTTCACCGGTGAGCTGCTCCTGTACCGCAGGTATCCCGCATTCAGCCTGGTTCGTGTCGTCGTAGGCGGGGCGGTCCCGCTCGGGACCGCGCCTGCCGTAGCCGTAGCAGTTGGTGTACACGATCGCCGGGTTGATGGCGGCAACGTCGTCATAGCCGAAGCCGAGCTTGGTGATCGCCTTGGACCGCATCGAGTGGATGAACACGTCGGCGCGTTCGACGAGCGCCCGCAACGCTTCCCGGCCCTCATCGGACCGAAGGTCGAGCACGACGCTGCGCTTGCCACGGTTGACGTTGACGAACACCCCACTCATGCCCGACACCGGACCCACGGAGATAAACCGGGTGTTGTCGCCCTGCGGCGACTCGACCTTGATCACCTCGGCGCCCATGTCGGCCATGATCTGGGTGCAGTAGGGGCCCATCACCATCGCGGTCAGGTCGATCACGCGCACCCCTGCCAGCGGTCCCGGCATCGACTCAGGCATGGGCACTCGCCGCCATCGCGAAGCTGTACCGGATGTGGTCGTTGTGCCCGTCGGGCACCACCGGGGACCTCACGGGCTCGGACATGTCACGGATCGCGGCGAGGTGCTCGGGCCACGTCCTCGATCTCCCAGGACGGGCGATATACGCCCGGCGATTCGGTGACGACTGCCGTAGCCACCCGGCCGGCCAGCGCGACGAACATCTCCCCGGTGGCAGAACAGGATTCGTGCGCGAGGTAGCCGACAACGGGCGCGACCAGTTCGGGGCCCATCGGGGGGTAGGCGGAGGTGTCGATGCCGCCGCCATCCGCGTCACCGCGGCCGGGACGATGACATTGCTCGTGACGCCGTGCGCCGCGCCTTCCAGTGCCGCCACGTTGGACAGCCCGACCACGCCCGCCTTGGCGACCGCGTCGTTGGCGACGTCGTGGTTACCGTACAGAGTGCCGATCGAGGAGGTCAGCACGATGCGGCCGTGACCTGCCGTGCACATCTGCGGGAACGCGGGCCGCACCACATGGAACGCGCCGCGCAGGTGCACGTCCAGCACTGTCTCGAAGTCCTCGTAGGACATGTCTTTGAGGGCCGACCGGCGCACGATGCCCGCGTTGTGCACCAGGATGTCGATGCCGCCGAAGCGCTCGAGAGCGGCGCCGATGATGGCCTGGCCGCCTTCGGGGGTTGCGACCGAATCCGTGCTCGCCACGGCTTCGCCTCCGGCATCGACGATCTCACGCACCAAGTCGTTCGCGGGGCCGCCATCACCGCCCTCACCGTCGAGCGCGCCGCCAGGATCGTTGACCACCACCTTCGCGCCACGCTCGGCGAACATCAGGGCGTAGGCGCGGCCCAGCCCCCGCCCGCCGCCGGTGACGACCGCGACACGTCCGTCGAACCTCAGGCACCCATTCCCACTCTTCAGGGTCAGGCCGTCGAGGTCGCCGGCGGCGCGCCAATCGGCGAGCAGATCATCGAACGCGTAGAACCCGGGCGAGTAGAAGTCGCCGAGGAACGAGCCGTTGCCCTCGGCACCGCCACGGCCTTCGTTGTTGTAATAGCCCGGTGTGCAGGACAGTTCGAACGCAGAGTTGTCGATCGCCAGTTCTCTGACGGTCGCGACCCAGGAGTTCTGTCCCTCGTCACTCGGCTCGACCGTCGTCGCTTCGCGGCTCTGCGCTTCAGCGAGAATGTAGGCGATGTGTCTGGCCTGCTGCTCGAACATCGCGGTGGTATTGGCTGAAACCCCACCCTGGATGAACCCGGTGAAGAACATGTTCGGAAATCCGCGGCTGGTCATCCCGTGCAGGGTCTTGTATCTGTCCTGCCAGTACTCGAAGAGCGACAACCCGTCGCACCCCTCGATGGTGTCGATCGCATACCGGCGGCTGATCTCGGTGGAGATCTCGAACCCGCTGGCGAAGATGACACAGTCGACCTCGTACTCGACACCGTCGGCGACGATCCCGTTCTCGGACAACCGCTCCACCCCCTTGGACGCCGACACGTCGACGAGCGTCACGTTGGGTCGGTTGAAGGCCGACAGATACTCCTCGCTCGAACAAGGCCGCTTGCACATGAACCGGTAATACGGCTTGAGCGCCTCCGCCGTCGCAGGATCGTCGACCACGGCTGCCACCCGACGGCGCAGCCTCTCCATGATCTTGTAGTCTTCCTCTTCCCGGAACGCCATGATCTGTTCGATGGTCACCGACGCCGGGTCCTCGCTGCCCGCGATGCGCGCCGTCAGGTTGCGGCCGAGCTCGGTCCAGAAGTCGCACACCAGATCCGGCTCGCCGAACACCACGCCGACGAACGGCGACCAGTTGTGGAAGTTGCGCTTGCGCTCCTCCTGCCATCCCGGTTGCAGGGTGGCGGCCCACGCCGGGTCGGTCGGGGTGTTCGCGCGCTCGTCCACCGAGGACGGGGTGCGCTGGAACACGTAGAGCTGTTCGGCATCCCGACCCAGGTGCGGCACCAGCTGCACGCCCGTCGCGCCGGTGCCGACCAGCGCGACGCGCTTGTCCGCCAACTTGTCCAGGCCGCCGTCGGCATCTCCACCGGTGTAGTAGTAGTCCCAACGCGCAGAGTGGAAGACGTGTCCTCCAGCAGCCAGGTAGTCCTTGATGCCCGGGATGTCGGGCAGCTTCGGACGGTTGTACGAACCTTGGGCCATGACCACGAACCGGGCCTTGATGTCGTCGCCTCGGTCTGTGCTGATCCGCCACCGCTCGAGGTGCTCGTCCCAGCGCAGTTCCCGCACCTGGGTGGAGAACAACGCGCCGTCGTAGAGGCCGAAGTGCTTGCCGATGTTGCGGAAGTGCTGGAAGATCTCGGCGCCATCGGCGAACTTCTTCGACGGCATGAAACCGAGCTCTTCGAGCAGCGGGATGTAGCAGTAGGCATCGTTGTCGCACTGGATCCCGGGGAACCGGTTCCAGTACCACACGCCGCCGAAGTCGCCGGCCATCTCGATCACGCGGACCCCCTCCACGCCGGCCTTCTTCAGATAGGCCCCGGCCAGCAGTCCGGCGAATCCCCCGCCGAGGATCACGACCTCGGCGTTCTCGACGACGGGGTCGCGCTCCGTCACCGTGGTGTAGGGATCGACCTCGTAGAACTCGGCGAACTCCCCTTCCAGTTCCAGGTACTGCGAGGCGCCTTCGGGTCGCAGCCGCTTGGCGCGCTCCTGCGCGTACTTCTCCCGCAGTGCCGGGATGTCGATGTCGGTGGGCGTGTCAGTCGGCCCGCAGGGCGTGGTCATGTGTCTCCTTCTAGGGATTTCACAGCTCGCGGGGTTGTCCGGTTCCCATGTACTTCGACAGCTGGTGGTGCAGGTTGACGGTGCTGCGTTCGTGGTACGGATTGGGCCGGGTCCCCGGGGAAACCGGCCGACTTCATGCCCTGCTGCACCGCGGCCATGTTCGAGAAGTCCTGAGGAAGCACCGACTGCCAGTTCGGTGAGTCCTTGGGGCGTGTACTGCCATTCCGTCTGCGGCTCCTCACCTTTCGGGTAGAGCTCGTAGACCGCGACCTCGAAGATGCACTTGTTCGGGTCATAGCTGGGATCGGGGCGCGCGGAGTAGCACAGCGCGCTCGTCAACCCCTGACCGACCTGGAAGTTCGGGAAGATCTGCCACGCGGTCCCGCTCTGGCCGAGGATGTCCGGTGGGATCGTCGGCCAGATCACGCCGCGGGCTTCGTCGTCGCGACGTGCCGAGGCCAGCCAGTGTTGGAGCACCTGGTCGGCGGGGGTGCCTTCCGGCAGTTCGTCGACGAGCCGCTTCGCCGCATTCACCAGGGTCTGCGTTGTGGTGGCGTTGGTCTCCTCCATGGTGTACACCTGCATCTCGGCAGTCGAGATGCGCGGGTCACCGGTGCCGAGGCGGATCTTGGACTTGGTCTCGTCCATCCCCTTCGGCGCGTCGTAGCCGATGTTGCTGTGCCGGCCCTGCGCTTTGGCCCAACCCTTGAATTCGCCGAACTTGTTGAACTCCGGATGCGTGGTGAAGACGTGGTAGGTCTCGTTGAAGGCCTCCTCCATCGCGACTTTCCAGTTGCAATCGAAGTACAGCCACTTGCGCCACTTGTAGCGCATGTTCTCCAGACCGAACGGGTCGAGGATCTTCGACGCCGGGAACAGATAGTCGACCAGCGGCTCGCAGCCGGGGTCCATGTTGATGAACAGCCATCCACCCCAGGTGTCCACCTGGACGGGCGCCAGGTGGGTATTCTCACGCGTCAGCGTGCCCTTCCAGTCGTCCTGTTCACGGATGTGGGTGCAGGCGCCGTCGAGACCGTATGTCCAGCCGTGGAACCCGCACACGAACGATTTGCGCGCCCGACCGACGGCGTTCTTGGCACCGTCCGGGGTGTCGACCAGCTTGCGGCCACGGTGCATGCAGACGTTGTGATGGGCGGCGAAATCTGCGGCAGAAGACCCGGTTCCGGTGCGCACGACGATGATCGAGTCGTCGAGGATGTCGTAGGTCAGGTAGCTGCCGACCTCGGGGATCTCCTCCACCCTGCCGACCTGCTGCCAGACCTTGCGCCACAGTCTGTCGCGTTCGGCGCGGGCGTATGCCTCGGAGATGTACGCCTCGACCGGAATCGTCGTCGGCTCGGACAGGTCTTCGGCGATCAAGCCTGTCGAATCGTCCTTGTCGGCATCGATCTCGATCGCGGTGTCGAGGTGGGATTCGGTATGGGTCATCACATTTCTCGCTTCCTCGAGCCGCCCGACATCACTGTTCCCTCTGCTGGATCGCTGCGCGGAAGGTCTCGTCTTTCAAGAACAGCGACGTGTTGTCCGCCCCCAGATGGGTCCACTTCAGGTTCAGCCCGCCGTCGACGAGCAGCGTCTGGCCCGTGATGTAGCTCGACAGGTCGGACAGCAGGAACAGGATCGCGCCGGCTTGCTCCTCGGGGGTGCCGCGGCGTCCCATCGCGAGCGCGGTGCGGTCACGGTCCGGATCCTCGTCGACGTACATCGCCGACGCGGCCGTTTCGGTCACTCCTGGTGCGACGGCGTTGACCCGGATGCCGTCCAGCGCCAGCTCGACCGCCATGGTTCGCGTCATCGCCACCACCGCGGCCTTCGCCGTGCCGTAGGCGATGTGGAACGGCGCGGTGTTCATACCGCTGATCGACGACACCGACACGATCGATCCTCTGCGGCGTTCAGCACGCAGTTCCCGGCTCACGGCCTGACTCATGAAGAAGGCCGTCTCGAGGTTCGCGGCGAACAGTGAGCGCCAGTCGTCGCGGGTCACCCGGGTCGATGACATCCAGGTCGCCGGCGCGGCGCCACCGGCGATGTTGACCAGTCCATAGAGGTCGCCGGGAGTTCGACGAACGTTCTCCAGCACGGCGGCGATGCCGTCGTCGGTGGACGCGTCGGCAGCTACCGGGACCACCGACAGGCCCCGGCGCGCCAGGGGGCCCACGTGTTCGTCGAGGTTGTCCTTCGATCGGCTGACCGCCGCCACAGTGGCACCCGCCTCGGCGGCCAGGCGCGTGTCCGTCGTCCCGATGCCGCCGCCACCTGCGCCGGAGACGACAACGATGCGGCCGTCCAACGTGATCGAAAGTCCAGGACTCATCTTAATTGTCCGGACAAATAAGGTCGTTCTGCATATTGCAGAACACTATTCCGCAGCGGTTATGTCACCGTCAAGGCCGATCACGCCCTGAGATCCGCACTATTGTCTGGACTCGCTGGACCTTGCTAACGTCCGGACGCATGAACGCCAGGTACGTCGCGCAGGACCCTTCTACCGCGCAGGGATGGCAGCTGGACCGGGTGACCGCACCCAGCCGACTGTTCGGCGCCAACGGCCTGCGCACCGGGCCCGACGGGCGCATCTACGTGGCCCAGGTGACGGGCAGCCAGATCAGCGCGCTGGACCTGGCCACCGGTGTGGTCGACACCGTGAGCGCCAAGGGAGGCGACATCATCGCCCCCGATGATGTCGCGTTCGGCGACGACGGCACCCTGTTCGCGACCGAGGTGATGGACGGCCGGGTCAGCGCGCGCGACAGCGCGGGCCGCACCCCGGTACTGCGCGACGATCTGCCCTGTGCGAACGGCATCACCGTCCATCGGGGTCGGCTGTTCGTCGGCGAGTGCCGCGACGGCGGCCGGCTGATGGAGCTCCCGCTCGACGGGAGCGCCCCACGGATCCTGGTCGACAATCTGCCGTCACCCAACGCGATGGAGGTCGGCCCCGACGGGCTGCTCTACTACGCGGTGATGACGGCCAACGAGATCTGGCGGGTGGACCCCGACGAGCACGGTGAGCCGCAGCGCGTCGCCGCCGACCTCGGTGTGCCCGATGCCGTGAAGTTCGACGCGGACGGTTTCATCGTCTCGGCCCAGGTGGCCAGCGGACAGGTCCTGCGCATCGACCCACGCAGCGGCGACAAAACCGTGTTGGCACAGTTGAATCCGGGTCTGGACAACCTGACCTTCGTCGGCGACCGGCTGTTCGCGTCGAACTTCACCGGCGAGATCACCGAGATCCGCTCCGGCGGGCAGACCTCTACAGTGCTGCCCGGCGGGTTGAACTTGCCGCTGGACCTGACCGTGTCCGACGGGCGACTGTTCATCGCGGACGGCACGTACTTCTACGCGGTCACCCCCGAGGGTTCGCTGCAGACCGTCGGAATGCTGTTCTCCCCCGGCTATCCCGGATTCCTCCGCGGAATCGAGGCGGTCGGCGCGGGCGAGTTCGTCGTGACGACCTCGGGCGGTCAGGTCGCCCGCTACCGTCCCGAAGCCGGGGAGACCGACTTCCTGGCCACCGACTTCGATCAGCTGTACGGCGCGGCCGTGACCCCCGACGGGACGATCGTGTTCGCCGAGCTGGGCACCGGGCGGGTGCACAGCCTGACGTCGGGCACCGTGGTGACGTTGGCCTCAGACCTGCAGGACCCGGTCGGCGTCGCGCTGGATCCCGACGGGGTGCCGCTGGTCGCCGAATCCGGCGCCGGGCGGGTGGTTCGGCTCAGCCCGGGCGGGGTGGACACCGTCGTGGACGGTCTGCAACGTCCACAGGGTCTGCACGTGCGCGACGGCCGGCTCTACATCGTCGACGCCGGCGCCGAGGAACTCGTGGAGTTCGACCTGTTCAGCAAGACCCGCAACACCATTGCCACCGACTTTCCCGTCGGTGCCCCACCGGGTGTCGAGCCCAAGCCGCTGAAGGGAATGCCGCCGTTCTCCGGCCCGCAGGGACCGTTCGCCGGCGTCACCTCGGGGCCGGACGGCACGCTGTACATCTCGGCCGACGGTGACGGCAGCGTGCTGGCGGTGCGCCGGGTATGACCGCGACAGCCGGTGATCACCGCTACCTGCAGGTGGCGCGGGCGCTGCGCAAGGAGATCGTCGACGGGGTGTATCCGGTGGGTTCCCAGCTGCCCACCGAACACGAGCTGTGCGAACGATTCTCGGTCAGCCGCTACACCGTCCGAGAGGCACTGCGCCGGCTGCGCGACGACAACCTCGTCGCATCCCGTCCGCGGGCGGGCACCCTGGTGGTCCCCCGCCCGAGCACCAACTCGTACGCGCAGGACGTCATGTCGATCGATGACCTGCTGGCCTTCGCCCAAGGCACCCGGTTCGCGATCGAAACCAACGCGATGGTCACCGTCGACGACGCACTGGCCGAACGCACCGGCCTCGCTCCTGGTACGGAATGGCTTGCCGCGAGCGGATACCGGCGTATCGACGACGCGACCGCCCCTGTCTGCCGCACCGAGTACTACATCAACCGCACGTTCGCCGCGGCGGGCCGACTGCTGCACCGGCACACCGGGCCCATCTTCCCGCTCCTCGAGGACATGTTCGGGGTCAGTGTCGTCGAGGTACACCAGGAGATCTCGGCGGTGCTGCTCGACGCCGAGATGGCCGGGCGGCTGGAGACCGACGCCGGGAGCGTCGGCCTGCAACTGCAACGCACCTACACCACGTCCGACGGCGAGATCGCCCAGGTCACGGTCAACACCCACCCGGCGTCGAGATACCGGCACGCGATGACGATGCGGCGCGTCAGGGATACTCGGTGACCACCCTGGCCGATGCGCTGCGCGACGCGGCGGCCGCGGCTCCGGACCGGATCCTGCTGCGGGACGGTGACCTGACATTGACCTGCGCCGGTCTGAGCTCCCAGGCGACCAGCCTGGCCGCTGCGCTGACCACGCGGATGCCGGTCGGCAGCGTGGTGTCGTTCATGGTCCCCAACTGGCATGAGGCCGCCGTCATCTACCTCGGCGCCACGCTGGCGGGCATGGTCGTCAACCCGATACTGCCCTCGCTGCGCGACCACGAACTGGGGTTCATCCTCACCGACGCCCAAAGCCGGGTCGTCTTCATCCCGGAGAACTTCGGCGGTCACGACTATGCCGCGATGCTCTCCAAGGTGGTCGCTGATCTGCCGTCCGCGCCCGAGGTCGTCGTGGTGCGCGGCGACGCCCGCGGCCACACCGCGTATGCCGACCTCTTCGCGGCCCCGATGGTCGAACCGCTGCCCACGCTGGACCCCGATGCGACCCGCATGATCCTCTACACGTCCGGCACCACCGGACGTCCGAAAGGTGTTCTGCACAGCGATAACTCGTTGAATGCGTTGATCGCCCAACTCGGGACGTTCTGGCGGATAGAGCCAGGTGACACGTTCCTGGTGCCGTCCCCGGTCGCCCACATCGGCGGATCGATCTATGCCTTCGAGTGCCCGCTGCTGTTGAACACCCAGGCAGTTCTGATGCAGCGGTGGGACTCCGACGCCGCCGTCGCGCTGATGCTCGAGCACCGGTGCACCCACATGGCAGGGGCGACGCCGTTCCTGTCAGGTCTGCTCACCGCGGCCGAGCGGGCCGCGACCCGGCTGCCTGACCTGAAGGTGTTCATCTGCGGCGGCGCGTCGGTACCACCGTCGCTGATCCAACGTGCCGCAAAATATTTCCAGCGTGCCCTGGTGACCAGGGTGTACGGATCGACCGAGGTGCCGGTGACCACGGTGGGCTCACTCGACGACGTCGACCACGCCGCCGAGACCGACGGCAGGCCGGGAATCGCCGACGTCATCCTCGTCGACGGCGAGATCCGCGCCCGCGGTCCGCAGATGCTCACCGGGTACCTGCACGCCGACGACACCCGCGCCGCCTTCGACGAGGCGGGGTATTTCCGCACGGGAGATCTCGGACGCTTCACCGACGACGGGTATCTGGTGGTGACGGGACGTGCCAAGGACATCATCATCCGCAACGGCGAGAACATCTCCCCCAAAGAGGTCGAGGACATCCTGGTCACGCACCCGCAGATCGCCGAGATCGCGATCGTCGGGATCCCCGACCCGCGCACCGGCGAGCGGGCGTGCGCGGCCATCGTCGCCTCACACCCGCCCGGTCCCGACGTCGCCGAGTTGCGGGAGTTCCTGCTGGCTCGGGGTGTCGCGAAGTTCAAAGCGCCGGAGCGTGTGGTGCGCTACGACACCCTGCCGAAGAACGCCGCGGGCAAGGTCCTCAAACACCACATCAAGGCTGAACTGACAGAGGAGTCCTGACATGCAGGTAGCGATCGTCACCGGCGCCAGCAGCGGTATCGGGTTCGGCTGTGCGACAACACTTGCCGAATGTGGCATGGCGGTGTTGGGCACTGGCCGCGATCCCCAGCGACTCGCCGAACTCGAAGAGGCGGTCGGCGATCCGGACCGCATCGCCACGCTGGCCGTCGACCTCACCGACGACGCTGCGCCCAGCCGCATCGTCGCCGCAGCGCTGGAAAGGTGGGGGCGGATCGACTTCCTGGTCAACAACGCCGGCGTCGGCAACCCGAAGCCGCTACACGAGACCGACGACGAATCACTGGACCATTTCCTGGGATTGATGTTGCGGGCGCCGTTCCGGCTGGCGCGCGAAGCCATCGGCCACATGCAGCCGGGGTCGGCGATCATCAACGTGACCTCGACGTTCGCCGTCGTCGGCGGTCTGCGCGGTGGCGCCTACTCGGCCGCCAAGGGCGGGCTGACGTCGTTGACCACGCACATCGCCTGCCAGTACGGCGCACAGGGCATCCGTTGCAACGCAGTCGCGCCCGGGGTCACGCTCACGCCGATGGTCGCCACCCGACTCGAGGACGAGCGGTTCCGCAAGATCAACACCGAGATGACCCCGCATCAGCGGCTCGGCCGCGTCGAGGACATCGCGTCCACCGTGGCGTTCCTGTGCTCCGAGGGGGGAAGCTTCATCAACGGCCAGACCATCGTCGTCGACGGTGGCTGGAGTTCGACGAAGTACCTCTCGGATTTCGCGCTGAACGCCGACTGGGTTGCGCGTGGGTCTTCGTCATGAACCTGTTCTCCCTGCTCGACCAGGCCGCCGCGCGCCACGGCGGCCGTGGGGCGGTGTATCACGGCGAGCGCCAGGTGCACACCTGGTCCTCGTTGCGGGAGAGGGCATGCACTGCGGCTGGCGACGTCGCTGCGGCCGTTCGGCCCTGGGGCGCGGCTTGCGGTGGCCAGCGAGAACCGGCCCGAGATCATCGAGCTGATGTTCGCGATCTGGGCGGCCGAGTGCGTGTTCGTCCCGGTCAACTCCAAGCTGCACCCCCGCGAGATGCGGCAGATCATCGACGACGCCGGCGTCGCCCGGGTCTTCGCCTCGCCCAAGATCGGCGCACAGCTGGCCGCGGAGACGTCCGTCCCGATCGAGACCATCGGGGACGATGCATACGAAGACCGTTGCACCGCAGACATGTCGGGGCCGCCGCTGCACACCGATCCGACGAGCCTGGCGTGGCTTTTCTACACCAGTGGCACCACAGGTCGCTCCAAGGGGGCGATGCTGTCGCACCGGAACCTGATGGCGATGACGGTGTCACACCTGGCCGACTTCGATGCGCCCGACCAGAACTGCAGCCTGATCCACGGCGCCCCGATGTCGCACGGGTCGGGACTGTACGTGCCGCCCTACGTGTTGCGCGGCGCCCGGCAGGTGGTCCCCACTTCGGGGATGTTCGACCCGGAGGAGTTCCTCGACCTGTGCGAGCAGCACCCGGGCTGTAGCGCTTTTCTGGCGCCGACGATGGTGGCGCGGCTGGTCCGGACCGGACGTGCCAGGTCCCGCAACCTCCAGACGATCGTCTATGGCCGCGGGTCGATGTACGTCGACAGCCTCAAGAAGGCGCTGGCTGCGTTCGGTCCGATCTTCGTCCAGCTCTACGGGCAGGGCGAGGCGCCGATGACGATCACCGGTCTGCGCCGAAGCGACCACGTTGCCGGTGATGCATGGGCCGACGACGCAGCACTCGGTTCGGTCGGCTACGCACGCTCCGGCGTCGACGTCGCAGTGCTCGGGCCGGACGGCCTGTCTGCCGGGGTCGACGTCATCGGCGAGATCGTCTGCCGCGGTGACGTGGTGATGTCGGGGTACTGAAACAACCCCGAGGCGACGGCGGCCACGCTGCAGGACGGTTGGCTGCGCACCGGGGACATGGGGTCGTTCGACTCCGCGGGGCTGCTCACGCTGCGCGACGGATCCAAGGACGTGGTGATCAGCGGTGGCAGCAACATCTACCCCCCGCGAGGTCGAGGAGGCACTGCTCGAGCACCCCGCGGTCGTCGAGGCCGGCGTGGTGGGGGCTTCCGACGACGAGTGGGGCGAGGTTGTCGTCGCGTTCATCCTCGGCGAGGTCTCCGTGGCCGAACTGGACGCGCACCTGCTCGACCGCATCGCGAGGTTCAAGCGGCCCAAGCGCTACGAGTTCGTCGACGAGCTGCCCAAGAACAGCTACGGCAAGGTCCTCAAACGGGAGCTGCGCGGCCGGGTGGGTTGACCGGATCCGTCCGTAGCATGGCGCCATGGACGTCCCCGACTCCGCGATCCCGCGGTTTCATCTCGCAGTACCGGTCGACGACCTGACCGCCGCCCGGCATTTCTACGGCGAAGTGCTCGGTCTCGACCAGGGACGCAGTGCCGAGGCCTGGGTGGACTGGAACCTGTACGGCCACCAACTGGTCACCCATCTGGCGCCCGACCGGATGGCGGCTCTGCACAACCCCGTCGACGGGCATGACGTTCCGGTCCCCCACTTCGGGCTGATCCTGACCATCCCGGCATTCCACGAGCTCAGCCGACGCCTACACGCCGCCGGTGTCGATTTCGTGATCGAGCCCTACGTGCGGTTCGCCGGTGAAACCGGCGAGCAGTGGACGATGTTTCTCCTCGACCCCGCGGGGAATGCTCTCGAGTTCAAGGCCTTCGCCGACGATTCGCAGGTCTTCGCGACCTAGGAGGGTAGGACAATGCACGTGGTGATCGCCGGAGGGCACGGCAAGATCGCGAAGCTGGTCGGGCGGCGACGTCGCCGCTGACTCTCAGGAGGGTGCGAACACCGCCTTGAACCGCTCCAGCGACTCTCGGATGTCACCCTTCAACGAGCTGGCGACGACCATCCCAATCGGGCCGAACAGTGCCGGCCCGCCCAGATGCACGTCGAACGTCACCGTGGACAGATCGTCGCCGCTGGGCTTGACCTTGCCGATCAGCTTGACCTTCACGCCGCCCTTGCCGTCACCGTTGAGCGTCATCGCCTCCGGCGGCCGGTAGTGCACGACCGTCCACCGCATGCGGTTGGGCATGCCCTTGACCTCGACGATCGAGTCCAGGACCGTGCCCTTTTCGATCGTGTCCGGCAGCTTGGAACGCCACACCCGGTGGATCGACAACCACTCCCGGTAGCGGGACAGATCCGAAGCGCTCTCCCACGCCTTCTCCGGCGGCAGCGGTACGTCGACGGAGACGGACAACTTGGCCATACCGCGAACCGTCTACGACGACGGCGGCGCCGTCGGGGGCTGCTGCCGCGGCGGCGTCCCCGGCGGCGTCTCGGACGTCGGAGGCTGACCGGACTCCTGGCCGGGAGGCACCTGCGCGGACGGGGTGGTGTTGTCCTGGACGGCCTTCTTCGCGGCGTCCTGCACCTTGTTCACCTGCGAGGCGTACTTGCCCTGCGTCTTCTTGTCGACGAGGTCACCGGCCTTGTCGATCGCGGTGTCGAC
>NZ_JBAUJB010000053.1:0-44256 GCF_049683355.1 Mycobacterium sp. | reverse complement strand
GGTTACCTGCCGTCTCGCGGCCATATCGATCTTGCCCTCCAACATCGGGCAAGCCTTCCGGGCTACGCGCTCAAAGTAGGTGAGGCACCACCACCGGCTACGCGCTCAATGTAGGTGAGGCACGTCGCTTACTTACGAACTCCTTAGTAGTTGTAGTAAAGTGCCGGAGATGGGCCGCACAGCACGTGTGGATCCTCGGCGGATACGAGAGCGATTTCGCCCGCAATTTCGACCGTGAAGGGCTCGACTTCTCCGATCTGACGGCGGAGGTGATCGACCGCACCCTCGAAGCGGCAGGTCTCGATGCCACCGACATCGGCGTCGTCCACGTCGCCAATGCGTTCGGTGAGCTGTTCGCCCACCAGGGGCACCTGGGCGCGATGCCCGCCACCCTCAACGACGGGCTCTGGAACACCCCCGCGACCCGGCACGAAGCCGCCTGCGCGTCGGGAAGTGTCGCGACCCTCGCAGCGATCGCCGATCTCCGATCCGGCGCCTACCGCACCGCGCTCGTCGCCGGGATCGAACTCGAGAAGACGGTGCCCGGCAACACCGCGACCACGATTCTCGGCGCAGCCGCATGGACCGGCCATGAAGGTCAGGGCGCCACGTTCATGTGGCCGCACATGTTCGAAGCCGTCGCAGCCGAGTACGACCTCCGGTACGGCCTGGACGAAAAACACCTGCGCGCCATCGCCGCGCTCAACTTCGCCAATGCCCGCGCCAACCCCAACGCCCAGACCCGCAGCTGGGCCGTTCCCGAACCGCTCACCGACGACGATGCGGACAACCCGGTGGTCGAGGGTCGACTGCGACGCCTCGACTGCAGTCAGATCACCGACGGTGCCGCCGGCGTCGTACTGGTCAGCGACGACTGGTTGGCCGAGCACCCCGGAGTCCGGCCCCTGGGCCGGATCGACGGCGCGATCGACCACATCGGGCTCACCGGCCCCGGTGAATCGTGGAAAGCCGTCGAGAACGGCGAGATCGAGATCGGCGGCCGATTGCCCATCAATCCCAGTGGCGGCCTGATCGGCGGCGGGCATCCCGTCGGCGCCTCCGGGGTGAGGATGCTGCTCGACGCCGCCCGGCAGGTCAGCGGCACCGCCGGGGACTACCAGGTCGAGGGCGCAAAAACGTTCGGCACGCTCAACTTCGGCGGCAGCACCGCCACCACCGTCAGCTTTGTCATCGGGAGTCCGCAGTGAGCATTCACACCCACCCAGATGTCGTCGGCAAGTTCCTGTCCACCCTGCCCGAACAGGACGACCACCCCTATCGCACCGGCCCGTGGCGGCCCCAGACCACCGAGTGGGATGCCGACGATCTGACTGTCGTCGAGGGCCAGATCCCGCACGACCTCGACGGCGTGTACCTGCGCAACACGGAGAACCCGCTACACCCCGCGCTGAAGAACTACCACCCGTTCGACGGTGACGGGATGCTGCACATCGTCGGCTTCCGGGACGGAAAAGCGTTCTACCGCAAAAGGTTCGTGCGCACCGATGCATTCGGCGAGGAGAACGCCGCAGGCGGGCCGCTTTGGCCGGGCATCGGAGAGCCGATCGAACTGGCCCGGCGCGACTACGGCTGGGGCGCCCGCACCCTGATGAAGGACTCGTCGTCGACGGACGTTGTCGTGCACCGCGGCACCGCGCTGACCAGCCACTATCAGTGCGGCGACCTGTACCGCACCGACCCGTGCACCGGCGAGGCTCTCGGCAAAGAGGATTGGCACGCAGGCTTCCCCTCGCAGCGGGGTGTGTCCGCCCATCCGAAGGTCGACGACCGCACCGGAGAACTGCTGTACTTCAGCTACAGCAAGCACGCCCCGCACCTGCGCTACGGCGTCGTCGACGACACCGGTCACGTGGTGCACCGTGTCGACGTCCCGCTGCCAGGCCCTCGGCTGCCGCATGACATGGCGTTCACCGACAACTACGTGATACTCAACTACTTCCCGATGTTCTGGGACCCGGCGCTGCTCGCGCACAACGTGCATCTGCTCGCGCACAACGTGCATCTGCCCGGCTTCCACCCCGACATGCCGTCCCGGTTCGCGGTCATCCCGCGACGCGGCGACACCTCGCAGATCAGGTGGTTCGAGGCCGACCCCACCTATGTGCTGCACTTCCCCAACGCCTACGAGGACGGCGACGAGATCGTGCTCGACGGGTTCTTCCAGAGTGACCCCGTACCCGCCGACGACGGCCTGGGCGACAAGTGGCAGCGGCGATTCCGGTTCCTCGCCATGGACCGCATGCAGTCACGGCTGCACCGATGGCGCTTCAACCTCGTCACCGGCGAGGTCCGTGGGAGCAGCTGTCGGACAACATCAGCGAGTTCGGCATGATCAACCCCGGCTACGCCGGGCATGCCTACCGCTACACCTACGCGGCCACCGGCAACCCGGCTGGTTCCTGTTCGACGGCTTGGTACGCCACGACCTTCAGACCGGCGTCGAGGAACGCTATGCCTTCGGCGACGGCGTATTCGGCAGCGAGACTGCGATGGGGCCACGCTCCGGGGTCACCGCCGGCGAGGACGACGGATATCTGGTGACGCTCACCACCGACATGGGCGCCGATGCGTCGTACTGCCTGGTTTTCGACGCGGCGCGGGTCGGTGACGGGCCGGTGTGCAAACTTGCTCTGCCCGAGCGCATCTCAAGCGGCACCCACGCGACATGGGCTCCGGGAGCCGACCTCCGCCGGTGGCGGGAGACCGACAGCGCGGCGGCCGCGATCGGCCTCTAGTCGGTGCCACCACCCAACGCCGTGGCCCGGATGCTCGGGCTGCTCGGCGACGAATGGACGCTGTTGCTCATTCAGCGTGCACTGCTGGGCGCTCGGCGTTACGGCGAATTCGCTGCAGCGCTTCCGGTCTCGCATTCAGTGCTGACCGCGAGGCTACACTCGCTGGTCACCGACGACCTCCTGACCCGCCGCGAGTACCAGACCAAGCCATCACGTTCGGAGTACCTGGTGACGCCGCGCAGTCGGTCGCTGTGGCCGATGCTGGTCTCGATCTGGGAATGGGAGCGCCGCTGGGTCGTCGACCACACCGAGCAACTGCCGGGCATGCGTCACGAAATGTGCGGCCGCGACTTCGCGCCGCAGACCACCTGCAGCGCGTGCAGCGGCGTCGCGAGCGATGAAGACCTTGTAGCGCAATGGGGACCGAGCGGCGGCTGGGCGCAGTCCATTCCGGCCACCGCGACCCGCCGCCGGTCGGGTGCGCGCCGAACGGGCGCTGTCGCGCTCTTCCCGCAGACGATGAGCGTGATCGGCGATCGTTGGGCATTCGCGCTACTGGTCGCGGCGTTTGTCGGGGCATCCAGGTTCACCGACTTTCAGTCCCAGCTCGGCGCTCCACCCAGCACGGTCGCCGCCCGGCTGTCGGTGTTCACCGGCGAGGGGATTCTCGGCAGCACGGGCAACCGGTACCGGCTGACCGACAAGGGCCGCGCGTTCTTTCCCGTTCTGGTGACCGCGCTGCAGTGGGCGCAACGCTGGTATCCGGATCCCGAAGGCCCGGCAGTGGTCCTCACCCACGCGGTGTGCGGCGGCCGGTTCGCGCCGGTTCTGGTCTGCGATCGATGTGGTGAACCACTGCGCGGCGGGCAGGTACTGCCGGCCCGGTAGTCGTTCCGCGGGCAGGGCGGCAGTGGCGGCGAAGCTGTTGGGGGACAGTGCCGGCCGGTCACAGCGCTCGGCGGAATCGGCCGGAAATTGGGCTGGCACTCTCGTATCGAGAGTGCTAATCTCGGCGGTGCACAGTGATTGGGTCGCCCGCCAGGGTGGCGGGCCGTGAGTGACATAGGAGGTGGATTGCTGTGCTTCGCTTCGATCCCTTCGGCGACCTCGATGCAGTTACCCGGGGCCTGCTTGCCAACCAGACCGGATCAAATCGCACCCCGCGGTTCATGCCGATGGACCTGTGCAAGATCGACGACCACTACGTCCTGGCTGCCGACCTCCCCGGAATCGACCCCGGATCGGTGGACGTGAACGTGGACAACGGCACCCTCACCGTTTCGGCCCATCGAACCGCCCGCTCCGAGGA
This sequence comes from Mycobacterium sp., assembly GCF_049683355.1. Lineage (GTDB taxonomy): Bacteria > Actinomycetota > Actinomycetes > Mycobacteriales > Mycobacteriaceae > Mycobacterium. Next base: position 40,191 of record NZ_JBAUJB010000053.1, on the reverse strand, counting down.
GTCCGTGCAGTGGCTGGCCAACGAACGGTTCTTCGGCACCTACCGCAGGCAGCTGTCACTCGGCGACGGCATCGACACCTCGGCGATCTCGGCGACCTATGAGAATGGCGTGCTGACCGTGACCATCCCGGTTGCCGAGCGCGCCAAGCCTCGCAAGATCGACGTCTCCCACTCGGGCGCACAGAAGTCGATTCAGCCGACCACCGTCGATTCGAGCTAACCGACGACCGATCGAGACTGCGGGCAGATCGGGGATCGGGTGGATACCCCGATCTGCCCGCAGAGTCGGCGGCTCACAAGTGCCGGTTCAGCCGGAACTGCAGGTTGTTTCGCACCGCGGGCCATTCGATGTCCAGAATGGAGTAGACGACGGTGTCCCGGCGGGAGCCGTCGGACTGGATCTGGTGACTGCGCAGCACTCCGTCGAGTTTCGCGCCCAACCGCTCGATACCGGCCCGGCTGGTGGTATTGAAGAAGTGCGTGCGGAACTCGACTGCGACACAACCCAACCCGTCGAAGGCGTGGCCCAGCATCAACAGCTTGGTCTCGGAGTTGACCCCGGTTCGCCGGGACGCCGTCGAATACCACGTGTTGCCGATCTCGAGGCGCCGATTGGGTCCGTCGACATGGAGATAGCTCGAGGACCCGAGCAGGGCGCCGTCCTGCCTGCTGCGCACCACGAACGTGAGCCCGGTGTCCGGATGCTGCACCGACAGCCGCGCCTCGACCCAGTCTGCGGCACCGCCCGCCTTCGGCGCGAACGTGAACCACAGCCGTCCCAGTTCACCATCCGCGGCGGTCGCCTCGATCTCGGGAATGTGTTCGCGGGTAAGAGGTTCCAGCGTCACCAACGATCACCGGCGAGCGTCACCGGTTCGACGAATCCGGTCATGGCAGCGCGCGCTCGGCCGTCGCAGAATTCCACGCCGCCAGCATCGTCCACACCGACAGCAGCGCCGCGAGCAGCGCGACCGCACCGCCGACGTAGAGCCCGTAACCCGCCGCGACGGGCGGGTAGACGTAGAGTCGGTAGAACCACACCGCCAGCACCACCAGGACCACCGAAATCCCCAGCGCCGCTGTCGAAGCCATCCGGGCCGAGATGCCGCGGGCCGACATCGCCCCGGCGACGACCAGCGACGACGCCAGTAGCACGATAAACTGTCCGACCCCGAAACCGGGTGGGGGCACCGGCATGGCTCCCGCGGTGACCCCGCCGATCGCGTTGGCCCGTCCACCGCCGTCGGCCGCGGACGTCAGCCAGGGGAACCACGCGCTCACCGCGACGACCAGCGCACACAACGCCACCAACCAGCCGGGACGCACGCGAGCCATTCCCGCACCCTACTAGGGTGAGGCAATGAGCGATCTTCCGGAATGGGCGCGTCGGCTGGAGCTTTCCCCGCATCCCGAGGGCGGTTGGTACCGGGAGACTTGGCGCAGCGACCTGACCGTCCCGCAGTCGGTGTTGCCGACGGACTACACCGGTCCTCGCAACGCCGGCACCGCGATCCTGTTCCTGCTCATGGCGGGTCAGCAATCGGCGTGGCACACGGTGCGCAGCGCCGAACTGTGGCTGTATCACTCCGGCGGACCGCTGCTGCTGGAGGTCGGCGAGGAACAGGACTCCGCACAGACCCACCTTCTCGGTGCGGACATCGTGGCCGGGGAGAGCCCGCAGTTCGTCGTCCCACCCGGGTATTGGCAGCGTGCGCGTCCCCGCGACGACCAGCCCTGCCTGGTCAGCTGCGTGGTGGTGCCGGGGTTCGACTTCGCGGACTTCGCCCTGGGCGCTCCTAACGACTGAGCAGGTCGACCGCAGCCGACACCAGCGCGGCGTTGCCCGCGGCGGTGGAGCCGTCGGGAAGGCACAGTGTGTCCTCCATCCCGATCCGGGTCTGCACTCCCCGCGTGCCCGCATGTTCCAGTAGCGGCCAACAGCTTTCGTCGAGCCCGTGCAGCAGCACCGGGGCGGACGACCTCGCCTCGGCGACCATGGCGAGCAGTTCGTCGGCGGTGGCGGCGTCACTGTCGGCTCCGAGCTCGATCATCACCCGCAGGCAGTGCGCGGCGATCTCGGACGCCGCCCACGACCGCGCAGCCTCGGCGTGGAAGATGCCCACCTCCACGCCCAGCCCGCGGCCGAGCAGCACCTCGGCCAGTTCCGGCGACCCGGGCTCATGCCAGTTCAGCGACGCGAAGTCGGGCAGCACCGTCCAGCTCTCGACGGCCTTGCGCCGCTGCCGCGCGTCCGGCAGCGCCCAGAACCCCGTCGTCACACCCAGCGGCAGACCGGGCGCGGCGTGGCGGACCGCGGCCACCGCGGCGTCCACCTGTTCCGGCAGCAGCGAGTCGACACCGTCGGCGGTCTTGGGGTGCATGTGCACGGCTCTGGCTCCTGCCGCGTGTGCGGCGACGGCCTCGGCCGCGAGTTGCTCGGGGGTGACGGGCAGGGCGGGGTGGTGCTGATCCGGGGTGCGGGCACCGTTGATACATGCCTTGACGTAGATCTTCGGGCTGCGGAGCATATCCCCAATCTTGGCGTACATGTCGGGACTCGGCAGGTCGCGACCCGCTCCTTCCGGGCATGTCAGAGGTTGTGGAGTCCTGCCGACCTCGCCGCAGTCCGCAGCCGTTAGGCTCGACGGAGGACCCGCCCGGACCCCGCGGTTTCAGCAGCGGCTGGACGGGTAGTAGAAATGCAAGCGTGCCGTGGGGCGCGTCACAATGGATTCTGCAGACAGGATGGGTCGATGCCGAACAGCTCAAGCGGAGAGTCGAACACCGCACAGTCCGCGTGGTTGTCGAAGTCGGCGTCGCAGACCCGCGGGTCGGACAAGAAGGAAGTCCAGTTCCACTACGACATCTCCAATGACTTCTTCAAGCTGTGGCAGGACCCCAACCAGGTCTACAGCTGTGCCTACTTCGAGAAGGACGACTACACGCTCGAACAGGCGCAGATGGCCAAGATCGACCTCTCGCTCGGCAAGCTGGGACTCGAGCCCGGGATGACGCTGCTCGACATTGGCTGCGGCTGGGGCGCCACGATCAACCGCGCCGTCGAGAAGTACGACGTCAATGTCATCGGGCTGACCCTCTCGGAGAACCAGAAGCAGCACATCGAGGACCGCTGGCTCGCCAACTACAAGGGTGACCGCACGATGGAAGTGCGCCTGCAGCCCTGGGAGGACTTCGACGGCAAGGTCGACCGGATCGTCTCGATCGGCGCGTTCGAGCACTTCGGCTTCAACAAGTACGACGACTACTTCAAGAAGACCTACGACTGGATGCCCGACGACGGCGTGCAGATGCTGCACACGATCACCATCCCCGAGGATGAGGAGATCAAGGCCAAGGGCCTGCCGCTGACGATGTCGCGGGTGCGGTTCATCAAGTTCATCATGGATTACATCTACCCCGGCGGCCGTCTGCCGCTGGCGTCGATGGTCAAGGACCACGCCGTCAAGGCCGGCTACACCGTGACCCGGGAGCAGCACCTGCAGCCGCACTACGTCAAGACGCTGGACACCTGGGCCAGGAACCTCGAGGCCAACAAGGACGAGGCCATCGCGATCACGTCCGAGGAGATCTACGAGCGGTTCCTCAAATACCTGGACGGATGTGCCGACCTGTTTCGTGAGGGTTACACCGACGTCGTCCAGTTCACCTGCGAGAAGAAGTAACTGACGGCCGTGTAGTAACTTGTGGCCACACGTAGCCTGATTGTCAGCGCACGGAGCAAGTGGCCGCACGGTTCGGATGGAGGTGGGTCGACCTATGGTCGAGAGCACGGGGGAACCGCGGGAGACAGGCAACAAGATGGAGCCCCACTTCGAAGAGGTCCAGGCGCACTACGACCTCTCCGACGTGTTCTTCGGTCTTTTCCAGGATCCGTCCCGCACCTACAGCTGCGCGTACTACGAGCGCGACGACATGACGCTCGGCGAGGCGCAGATGGCGAAGATCGATCTCGCCCTCGGCAAGCTGGATCTGCAGCCCGGCATGACGCTGCTCGACATCGGGTGTGGCTGGGGCTCGGTGATGCAGCGGGCGGTGGAGAAGTACGACGTCAACGTCATCGGCCTGACCCTGAGCAAGAACCAGGCCAAGTTCGTCCAGGAGCTTCTCGACGGGATCGACACCGACCGCACCCGGCGGGTGCTGCTGCGCGGCTGGGAGCAGTTCGACGAGCCCGTCGATCGCATCATCAGCCTGGAGGCGATCGAGGCCTTCCCGCAGGAGCGCTACGCGCCGTTCTTCAAGGCGTGCCACAGCTTCCTGCCCAGCGGCGGCCGGTTCGTCATCCAGGCGATCCTGGGGCACCCGTTGAAGCGCTGGCCCGAGCTGGGCATCCCGATCGTGATGTCCGATCTGAAGTTCATGCGGTTCATCGCCAAGGAGATCTTCCCCGGCGGCTCGGTGCCGTGTGACGACGACATCATCGGGCTCTCCGCCGACGCGGGGTTCTCACTGGAGCAGAAGCAGCTTCTCAACGAGCACTACGTCCGCACGCTGGACACGTGGGCCGAGGCACTGGAAGCCCACCACGACGAGGCGGTCGCCGCCACGTCCGAGGAGGTCTACCAGCGGTACATGAAGTACCTGGTCGGCTGCAGCGACTTCTTCAAGCGCGGAATCAGCGAGCTCGGGCAGTTCACCCTCACCAAGGCCTGATCTCCAAGGCCTGATCTGCTGCGCTCAGGCGCGGCCCAGAACCAAGGCCACGTTGTGGCCGCCGAAGCCGAACGAGTTGGTGACGGCGTACTGATAGTTGCCCGGGCGCGGACTGCCCGCGACCACGTCGAGGTGGATGTCCGGGTCGAGGTTCTTCAGATTGCGGGTGGCCGGCACGATGCCGTCGCGCAGAGCCAGCAGTGTCAGGATCGCTTCGACCGCGCCCACCGCCCCGACCGAGTGCCCGAGCGCGCTCTTGGGGGCGTACACCGCCGGCGCGTGACTGCCGAGCGCATTGTTGATCGCCACCGACTCGGCCACGTCTCCGACCGTGGTGCCGGTGGCATGGGCGTTGACATGGTCGATGTCGGTCGGCGCCAGGCCCGCCAGCTGTATCGCCCTGGTCATCGCGAAGCTGGCCCGTCTACCGTCCGGATCCGGAGCCACCATGTGGAATCCGTCCGAGGTGATGCCGGACCCCATCAACCGGCCCAGGATCTTCGCCCCGCGGGCTTTGGCGTGCTCCTCGGTCTCGATCACCAGCAGCGCCCCGCCTTCGCCGAACACGAACCCGTCCCGGTCCCGGTCGAACGGCCGACAGGCGCCCTCGGGATCGTCGTTGTTCTTCGACAGCACGATGCGCATCTTGGCGAACCCGGCGATCGGGACCGCCTCGATCCTGGACTCGACCCCGCCGCAGATGGCAATATCGGCCTCACCGAGCACGATCTGCCGCCAGGCCTGGGCGACCCCTTCCGACCCGGAAGCACAGGCGGAGATGGGCGCCAGCGCACCGGCGCGGGCGTGACGCTCCAGCGCGACCGCCGCCGCGGGCCCGCTCGGCGCGTACTGCTGGACCGCGGTCGGGGACACCTGGTCGAGCCGCCCCTCACGCAGATGTTCGTAGGCGAACAGGATCTCTTCGATACCGCCCATACCGGTGCCGATCGAGACCGCGAGCCGGCGGGTGTCGACGTCCGGTGAGCCGGCGTTCTCCCACACTCGCCGCCCGAGGACGACCGCCATGTGCTGCAGATAGGACCACTGCTCGACCTCTTCGGGGGTCAGCTGATGGTCGAAGGTCTCCAGCAGATGACCGCCGATGCGCACCGGCAGGTCGAACTCGTCGACGAACGAGTCCTGGAGCCTGCGGATGCCGCTACGGCCGTCGAGCAGAGCCTGCCATGTGGTCTCCGGGTCGGTACCCAGGGCTGTTGTCATCGCAACCCCGGTCACCACCACGTCCGGGAACTTGCTGTCCATCGTCATCGCCACCCTTACCCCTGCGAAGCGTTTCGCCGGGTCTACCCGCTGTGTCAGCGTTTACTCACGGATATCCGGCGTCGCCGCGGGGTATCCGTTCCTCCATGAAACAGCATAAGTTCCGCAAGGGCGACAAGGTCACCTGGCAGAGCCATGGCAGTACCGCCGAGGGCACGGTGCAGGAGACGATCACGTCGGACACCACTGCCGCTGGGCGGACCGTTCGGGCGTCCGAGGACGAACCGCAGTACCGGGTACGCAGCGACAAGAGCGGGAACGATGCGGTGCACAAGCCGGAGGCGTTGACCAAGACCTCGGGTTGACCCGCATGCGCGCTGGTCGAACGGACGGTTTGTGATGGAATTCGGCGCGAATCCGTCATAAACCGTACGTTCGCCGGCTACTGAGGGGCTACTGGGGCGAGTAGCCCAGCGCCGCCTTGGTCTCCAGATACTCGTCGAACGCGAAGTGACACCACCCGCGCCGGTTGCCGCTGCGCTTGTACCCGCCGAACGGCGCGTTCAGGTCGAACCCGTGGTTGATCGCGACCGAACCGGCGCGGATCCGGCGGGCCACCGGCCGTGCCTGATCGAGGTCCGCTCCCGAGACGTAGCCGGCCAAACCGTATTCGGTGTCGTTGGCGATCTCGAGGGCTTGATCGAGGTCGTCGTAGCCGAGGATGCACAGCACCGGGCCGAAGATCTCCTCGCAGGCGATCGTCATGTCGTTGGTGACGTTTGCGAACACCGTCGGCTTCACGTAATAGCCGGTGTCCAGCCCGTCGGGACGGCCGACACCGCCGACGACGACGGTCGCCCCCTCGTCGATGCCCTTCTGGAGCAGCCCCTGGATCTTGTCGAACTGCGCCTTCGAGGCCACCGGACCGATTGCGGTCTTGTCACCTGGGTCGCCGACCTTCACCGCTCCTGCGGTCTCCGCGGCGATTGCGATGGCCTCGTCCATCCGGGAGTTCGGCACCAGCATGCGCGACGGCGCGTTGCAGCTCTGGCCGCTGTTCATCATCATCACCGACGTCCCGGCGGCCACGCTCTTGGCGAAGTCGTCGTCGTCGAGCACGATGTTGGGGCTCTTGCCGCCGAGTTCCTGGGTGACCCGCTTGACCGTCGGGGCCGCGTTTTTGGCCACGTCGATGCCGGCGCGAGTCGAACCGGTGAACGACACCATGTCGATGTCCGGGTGGCTCGACAGCGCCGCCCCGACACCGGGGCCGTCGCCGTAGACCAGGTTGAAGACGCCCGCGGGAACGCCTGCGGCATCGAGGATCTCGGTGAAGATCTGCGCCGAGTAGGGGGCCACCTCCGACGGCTTGAGCACCATGGTGCAGCCGGTGGCCAGCGCCGGGTAGACCTTGCACGCGATCTGGTTGATCGGCCAGTTCCACGGGGTGATCAGCCCGCACACCCCGATCGGTTCCTTGACCACCAGGGTGCTGCCGTGCTGCTCTTCGAACCGGAAGTTCTTCAACACGTCGATCGCGGTGGCCAGGTGCCCGAGGCCCATGTTCACCTGCGGACCGGCGGCCAGGGATGCGGGGGCGCCCATCTCCTCGCTGACCGCGTCGGCAAGGTCGGAGGCACGTTTCTGGTACTCCGACAGGATGGCGCCGAGCACCTCGAGGCGTTCCTCACGGCTCGACTGCGACCAGGTGGTGAACGCTTTACGGGCGGCTTCGACGGCCTTGTCGACGTCGGCGGGGCCGCCGATCGCGATCTGTCCGGAGACCTGCTCGGTGGTCGGGTCGTCGACGTCGAGAGACCGCTTGTCGACCGGGTCCACCCACTGGCCGTCGATGTAGAACTTCAGGTATTCGCGCATGGTTCTAGCCTTCCCTAAATCGCACGGCTACTGGGTGCCTTCTGCATACCAGGTACGGAACCGGTCGTACTTGGGCATCTCCTCGGAGTTCGCGGTCGGGTCGATGCACACATGCACCACACCGACTTTGCCGCTGGCGTAGGCGCGGATGATCGCCGGGCCGATCTCCTCTTCCTTCTCGACGTACTCACCGTGGCAGCCGAAGCCCTCGGCGATCTTGTCCATCCGGACATCCTTGCTCCAGTGCACACCGGGCTGCGGGGAAGGCTGCTCGAAGGTGCGTTTGTAGACGCCCACCTCCAGACCCCACTGGTGGTCGACACCGACCACACACACCAGCGGCAGCTTCAGCCGCGCCGCGGTCTCCAACTCCGCGATGTGGAACAGGAACGCCGAGTCACTGGTCAACAGCATGACCGGACGCTTGCCACCCTCGGCCACCGACGCGCCGACGGCATACGGCAGGCCCGTACCCAGGTGACCGAAGTTCTGGTTCCAGATCACGTCGCGCGGCTTGGACTGGGAGTAGGTCCACTGGAAGATCACGGTCGCACCGCCGTCGCGCACCATGATGCCGTCGTCGAGCGCATCGAAGGCCTTGGTCGCCTCGACCACGTAGCGCGCCGGGTGCACCGGGGTCCGTCCGCTCGGTGCGTCGTCGGCCACCCGCGCCAGCTCCGCGGCGTCGGCTTCGACCAGCGCCTCGAGGTCGGCCGACGGTGGGCGCGGGCTGTCCCGCAGCGCTTCGACGAGTTGTGGCACCACCCCGCGCAGATCTCCGACCAGCGGTACGTCGATGGGCCGGTTCACGCCGATGGCGGTCGGATCCTGCTCGACCAGCACCCACTTGCGGTTCGCGTCGTTGCCGGCCCAGTGCTGGGTCCGGCCGTAGTGCATGGGCTCTCCGAGCTCGGTGCCCAGCGCAACGCACAGGTCGGATTTCTCGACCGCCTCGTTGGCGGCCGGGGAGAACAGGTACGGGAAGGTCCGGTCCTGCAGTCCCGGGATGTACGACGTGCCGCCGGAGGTCTGGATCACCGGGCACGCCATCAGCTCGGCCAGCTCCTTGACCTGCTGCTGGGTGCGCGAGGTGTGGACGCCGTGGCCGACCAGCAGGATCGGGCTCTCGGCGGCGCGGATCAGCCTGACCGCCTCGGCCACCTCCTTCTCACCGGCGCCGTGGTCGACGAGGCGATACCGGTTCGGCGGCAGCGGGGCGGGCACGTCGAGCTCTTCGAGGATGACGTGCGACGGGTATTCGATGTAGCTGGGTCCGGGCGTTCCGGACATCGAGCGACGGATGGCCTCGCGGATGATCTCGTCGGTCTGGTCGGCGTACTCGATCGAGCTGCTGTATTTCACCGAAGGTGTGAAAAGCCCCTCCTGCTGGATGAACTGGATACGTCCGCGGCGTACCCGCCGTTCGGTGACGCGGGCCCGCTGACCGCCGAGGAAGATCACCGGCGAGTTCTCCACCAGCGCGCACATCATGGCGCCGGCGATGTTGGCCACGCCGGGCCCGAGAGTGCCGATGCACAGTCCGGGCCTGCCGGTCATCCGGGACGCCGCTTCGGCCATGAAGCCGGCGCTGAGCTCGTGGTGCGGCGCGACGACCGACCAACCCCTGGCTTCGGCCTCGGTGAACATGTGCACGAAGTTCGGGTCGGGGATGCCGAACAGCGTGTTGACCCCCTCGGCCTCGAACAGGTCGAGAATGCGTTTGTACACGGGTACGCCCATCAGTGCTCCTTCATCGGTATCGCTGTGTGAGTATTTTTCGTTGCGCTGCAGGTGAACCGAGCAGCGATCGGTTCAGTGCGGCGCGTTTGAGGTAGGTGTGGATCCCGCTCTCCCACGTGTAGCCGATGCCGCCGTGCAACTGCATGGCCTTGCCGGCGCCGTCGCCGTCGGCCGAGCACGTGTAGGACTTCGCCATAGCGGCCGCCACCACTGCGTCGGCGCCCTCGGCGACGGCAGCGACCGCGTCGGTCACGAGCTGGCGCGACACCTCGACGGCGACGAGCATGTCCGCGCACGCATGCTTGACGGCCTGGAAGGACCCGATCGGGCGACCGAACTGATGGCGCATCTTCACGTAATCGACCGTGACGCTCAGCATCTGCTCGGACAGACCCAGGCTGTCGCAGGCAAGCGCCACCGCGGCCCGGTTGCGGAAGGCCTGCGTGGTCGCCGCAGGCTCGTCGCCGAACATCAGCACCTCGTCGATCTCGACGGCGTCGGCGGTGACGATGGCGAGTCGGCGTGTCTCGTCGACGACGGGTTGGGCCCGCAGGGTCAGTGCGGCGGACGCCACGACCGCGACCCCGGAATCGGCGATCAGCAACAGGCGGTCCGCACCGGCGGCGTCGGCCACGAACTCCGCGTAGCCGCTGACCCGCCCACCGTCTATCACGAAGTCGCCCGCCACCGCGCACAGCCGGTTGCTGCCGTCGGCGACCGAAATCATCAGTTGATCCCGTATCCGGCTGTGCTGCAGGTCTTTCAGCAGTCCGATGACGAGCGCCGCACCACCCAGGTAGCTGCCGGCGCTCGCCGCTCTGCCGATCTGATCGAGGATCACGGCGGTCTCGCGAAAGGTCGCGCCGGCGCCGCCGAGCGCGTCGGGCACCTCCAGACCGGTCCAGCCGGCATCGACCAGTACCGCCCAGCCGACCTCGCGATCCTTGGCCAGCAGTTCACCGGCGACAGATCGCAGCTCGTCGTGGAATTCCGCGAACTCGTCGGCGGACATCACACCACGCTCGGCTCTCGTGGCAGGCCGAGTCCGCGTTCGGCGATGATGCTGCGCTGGATCTCGCTGGCGCCGCCGGGGATGGTCCACTCCCAGGAGCCGATGAAATCCAGGACCCACGAGCCGGATTCCCAGCCACTCGACATCGGCTTCGTCAATACGGTGTGTGCGGCGGTCCCACCGATCTCGGTGGCGAAGTCGGTGAGCCGTTGCAGGAGCTCGCTGTAGTACAGCTTGACGATCGACGCGTCCGCCGGACCCCGGGGACCGTGCTCCACGAGTCGCCGGCACAGCCCTCGCAGTCCGGTGATCTCGGTTTCGAATGCCGCAAGTCGATCGGCGACGACCGGATCGTCGACCGGCGCGGACCGCAGCAGCCGCCCGAATCCGGCGTTGGCAAGGCGTTCGGCGAGCTCCAACATCGTCATTCCGCGCTCCGCGCCGAGCGTTTCCTGTGCCACCTGCCAACCGGCGTTCTCGGCGCCGATCAGGTTGGCCTCAGGGATCCTCACGTCGTCGAGGAAGATCTCACAGAAATGGGAGTCACCGATCGCGTTGCGGATCGGGCGCACCACCACACCGGGTGTCGTCATGTCCAGCAGGAAATACGAGATGCCTTGGCGTTTACAGGCTTCGGGATCGGTGCGGGCCAGCAGCAGGCACCAGTCGGCGTGCATGCCGCCGCTGGCCCAGAGCTTCTGCCCATTCACCACGAACTCGTCGCCGACCCGGCGGGCGGTGGTGCGCAGTGATGCGAGGTCCGACCCGGCCTCGGGTTCGGAGAATCCCTGCACCCAGATCTCGCCGTCGAGGATTGCCGGCAGATGCCGTCGCCGCTGCTCCTCGGTCCCTGCAACCAGCAGCGTCGATGCGGCGTGGTGGATTCCGACGAACGCGAGCACCAGCCGGGGCGCGTCGTGCGCGGCGAGCTCCTGGTAGAGGATCACCTGGTTCTCCACCGAGAGGCCGCCGCCCCATTCCACGGGCCAGTGCGGGACCGCGTAGCCCGCACTGTGCAGTTCGGCGAACCACGCCTTCTGGAACCTCACGAACGCTTCGTCGGCGGCGCCGGACTGTGCCTCGCGCCAGTCGCGCGGGACGTGCTCGGCGCACCAGGCGCGCACCTCGGCCCGGAAGTCGTCCAGGTCGCTCATGAGTACAACCCCGAGAGCCCGCGCCGCCCCGCGGTACGCGTGAGGTGGTCTCGGGTGGCGGACAGGCCGAACGGGAGCCGCCGCAGTGGCTGGCTGTAGCGCGACAGCCACGACAGCGTGGTCTCGTCACAGAAGCCGACCGCGCCGTGCAACTGGTGACACACCCGAAACACCACGTCCGCCGCTTCGATGGCCGACATCCGCAGGGCCAGAGCGTCGTCGACGGCCCCCGACGCAGCCGTGGCGACACTCCACAGGGCATGCTTGGCCAACATGTCGAGCCCGCTGCGCTCGACCTCGGCGTCGGTCAGCTGGAACTGCACGCCCTGGAACGACGCCAGCGGCTTACCGAACTGTTCCCGCAGCGTCACGTGTGCGACCGTCAGCTCCAGCGCTCGGTCGAGCATGCCGAGCAGCGTCCAGCACGGAAGCACCAGCCCCAGCGCGACGTCGGGAGCGCCCGCGTCGTCGATCGGCGCCAGTTCGAGTTCGGCGACGAATCCAGGGCCGACCGGTCCGGTTGCCGTGACCCGGCTGCGTCGCCCGTCCAGTGTGACTGTCGCCCAATGTGATCGGATTCCGGACACCGCGGCTGCGGGTCGGGTCGCGCCGACGACGATAAGCCCGTCGACATCCAGATCGACCGGCGCGGCGAGGCGCTCGGCGAGCGGGTAGGGCAGCGCCCAGTAGCCCGCGCTGCGGCACAGTGCGGCGGCAGCTTCCAGACCGTCGGTGTCGGTGCGCGGATCCAGCTCCCACGCGCCTAGGCCGGCGAGCACCGGCCCCACCGCCGCCTCACGCCCGTCCGGGGCCGACTGCGCCCGGATCACCAGTTGGTCGCCGCCGGCGGACTCGAAGGCATGCCGCGCCTGACGTCCGTACTCGAGTGCGTCTTCGGTGAGGTCAAGGATCATCGGGTGCCTCCCGCCAACATCGCCCGGGACAACAGGATGCGTTGCATCTCAATGCTTCCGGAGGAGACCGTGGACGCCTGGGAATACCTCCAGTGGTCCTCCACCTCGCCGAGGAACCATTGCGCGCCGGCGTCGGAGTGCCGGACCTCCGCGGCGATGTCCATCAGGACCTCGGCGCTGTCCTGGTCCAGCCTGGTCACCGCGATGCGGTAGGCGGCCGCATCGCCGGGCGTGATCTGACCACCGGCCTGCAGCGCGACCACACGGTAGGCCAGCAGCCGGGCTCGACGGCAGTGCGTCAGCATCCGGACCCAGCGGCCCCGCAGTTCGGCGGGCAGCTCGTCCCACCGGTCGCCGAGGACGGTCGGGGCGGCGGCGAGCAGCCGTTCACACCGGGCGTACCTGGCGATGCCGACCCTTTCGAACGCCATCACGTCCTGCACGATCGACCAGCCCTTGTCGACCGTGCCGAGCACATAGGCCTCGGTGACCCGCAGCCCGTCGAATAACACCTGGTTGAGGTGGTGCGGCCCCATCATGCAGCCGATGGGCCGCACCGTGATGGCCGGATCGTCCATCGGCACCAGGAAGATCGTCAAACCCTGCTGCTTCTTCTCCCCCCGCGAGGTGCGGGCCAGCAGGAAGCACCACTGCGCCATCGTCGCGTAGGACGTCCAGATCTTCTGGCCACTGATCAGCCAGCCCGCTGATCCATCTTCGGCCCGCCGTGCATAGGTGCGCAGCGAGGCCAGATCCGAACCCGCCTCCGGTTCGGAGAAGCCCTGGCACCAGATCACCTCGCCGGCGGCGATCGGCGGCAGGTGGGTGCGCTGCTGTTCGGCGGTGCCGTGTCGCATGATGATCGGCCCGACCCAGTTGACTCCCATGTACTGGGCGCCGCGCGGTTCGTGGTGCGCCCACATCTCCTCGCGCACCACGGTCTGCTCCCAGACCGACGCTGCACCACCGCCGAACTCCTCGGGCCACGCCAGGCACAGCAGGTTGCGTGCCGCCAGGGTTCGGCAGAACTGCTGGGCGGTCTGCAGGTCGGCAGGGTCGTCGGAGAAGGCGCCGAGAAAGTGTTCGGGTACTTCCTCGCTCACCAGGTCCCGCAGTTCGCGACGCAGGTCGGTGGCGCGTTTTCCCATGTCGAAATCCATTGGCACCCCTACCCCGGGCCGATCGCACCGGCGGCTCCGAGACCGAGTTCCTCGAGCACGGCCTCGGTATCGGCTCCGAGCTCGGGCGCCGGGCCGCGCACCTTGCCCGGGGTGCGCGAGAACCACGTCGGCACACCGGGGAATCGGACCGGTCCCTGCGGGGTGTCCACCGTCTCGAACAGGCCCACGGCGTTGAGATGCGGATCGTCGAACAGTTCACCCGGCGAGTTCAACCGTGCCGCCGGGATCTCCAGCTCGCGGAACAACTCCAGCCACTCGTCGGTGGTGCGCTGCGCCAGCGTCTCGGCCACCAGGCCGTAGACGGCGTCGATCTGGTGCGCGCGCATCTCCAGGGTCGCGTACAGGTCCGAAGCCCAGGGTGGCTGCACCGCGGCGATGAACGCGTTCCAGTGCTTGTCGTTGTAGATCAGCACCGCGATGTGGCCGTCCTTGGTGCGGTAGGGGCGCCGGTTCGGCGCGACCGTGCGCGGATAAACCGCCGTACCGAGCGGGGGGTCGAACATGGCACCGTTGGCATGTTCGACCAGCATGAAAGACGCCATCGTCTCGAACATGGCGACCTCGACTTCTTGTCCCTCGCCGGTCCGCTCGCGGTGGAACAGGGCCATCATCGTCGCGTAGAGGGCCGTCAACCCCGCGACCTTGTCGGCGATGATGGTGCCGACGTAGTCGGCCTGCCCGGTGAGTTGCTCCTGCACATAGGGCAATCCGCATTCTGCCTGGATGGTGTCGTCGTAGGCCGGCCGGTCGCGCTCGGGTCCCCTTCTGCCGTATCCGTAGCAGTTCGTGTAGACGATGGCGGGGTTCATCGCCGCGACGTCCTGGTAGCCGAAGCCGAGTTTGGTAACGGCCTTGGACCGCATCGAGTGGATGAACACGTCGGCGCCTTCGATCAGCGCCTGCATCGCGGCCTTGCCCGACTCTTCCTGCAGGTCCAGCACCACGCTGCGCTTGCCGCGGTTGACGTTGACGAACACCCCGCTCATTCCCGACACTGGTCCGACCGAGATGTAGCGCGTGTTATCACCCTGCGGCGGTTCGACTTTGACGACCTCGGCGCCCATATCGGCCATGATCTGGGTGCAGTATGGGCCCATCACCATCGCGGTGAGGTCGACGACGCGCACTCCCGCCAGTGGCCCCGGCATCGGCTCAGGCATGGGCAGCCGCCTTCGCGAAGCTGTACCTGATGTGGTCGCCGTGACCGTCGGGCACCACCGGGAATCTCACCGGCTCGGACATGTCCCGGATCGCGGAGAGGTGCTCGGCGACGTCGCTGATCGTCCACGAGGGACGGTAGACACCGGGCGCCTCGACGACGGCGGCGGCCGCCACCCGGCCGGCAAGCGCGACGAACAGCTCCCCCGTCACCGAACAGGTTTCGTGTGCCAGATACCCGACGACCGGCGCCACCAGCTCGGGACCCATCGGGGGGTACGCCGACGTGTCGATGCCTTCGGCCATCCGGGTCACCGCCGCCGGGACGATCACATTGCTGGCCACGTTGTGCGCAGCACCCTCCATCGCCGCGCCGTTGGACAGGCCGATCACCCCCGCCTTGGCGACGGCGTAGTTGGCCACCTCGTGGTTTCCGTAGAGACCTCCTATCGAGGAAGTCAGCACGATCCGTCCGTAGCCTGCTTCGCACATCCGGGGAAATGCGGGTCGGACCACGTGGAACGCTCCGCGCAGGTGCACGTCGAGCACCGCGTCGAAGTCGTCGTAGCTCATGTCTTTCAGTGCCGCCCGGCGCACGATCCCGGCGTTGTGCACCAGGATGTCGAGGCCGCCGAACCGGTCGAGCGCGGTGGCGATGATCGCCTGTCCGCCCGCGGGCGTCGCAACCGAATCCGTGCTGGCCACGGCATCGCCTCCGGCTGCGACGATCTCACGCACCACGTCGTGCGCGGGGCCTTCGTCGCCGCCTTCACCGTCGAGTGTCGTACCGGGGTCGTTGACCACGACCTTCGCGCCGTACTCGGCGAGCATCAGGGCATAGGCGCGACCCAACCCCCGCCCACCGCCGGTGACGACCGCGACACGTCCGTCGAACCTCAGGTCACCCATTCCCACTCTTCAGGGTCAGGCCGTCGAGGTCGCCGGCGGCGCGCCAATCGGCGATGAGTTCGTCGAACGCATAGAACCCGGGCGCGTAGAAGTCGCCGAGGAACGAGCCGTTGCCTTCCGCGCCGCCGCGACCCTCATTGTTGTAATAGCCAGGTGTGCAGGACAGTTCGAAAGCCGAGTTGTCGATCGCCAGTTCCCTGATGGTCGCGACCCAGGTGTTCTGCCCCTCCTCACTCGGCTCGACTGTCGTCGCTCCGCGGCTCTGCGCCGCGGAGAGGAGGTAGGCGATGTGCCGGGCCTGCTGCTCGAACATCGCGGTGGTGTTGGCCGAGACCCCGCCCTGGATGAAGCCGGTGAAGAACAGGTTCGGAAACCCGCGGCTGGTGATCCCGTGCAGGGTCTTGTAGCTGTCGTGCCAGTATTCGAAGAGCGACAGCCCGTCGCGCCCCTCGATGGTGTCGATCGCGTACCGCCTGCTGATCTCGGTGGAGATCTCGAACCCGCTGGCGAAGATGACACAGTCGACGTCGTACTCGACACCGTCGGCGACGATCCCACTCGCCGTCAACCGCTCCACTCCCTTGGAGGCCGACACGTCGACGAGTGTCACGTTGGGCCGGTTGAAGGCCGACAGATACTCCTCGCTCGAACACGGTCGCTTGCACATGAACCGGTAGTACGGCTTGAG
Organism: Mycobacterium sp.; assembly: GCF_049683355.1. Classification (GTDB taxonomy): domain Bacteria; phylum Actinomycetota; class Actinomycetes; order Mycobacteriales; family Mycobacteriaceae; genus Mycobacterium. The sequence continues at coordinate 23,662 of NZ_JBAUJB010000053.1, read as the reverse complement.
CGCCTCGGCCGTCGCCGGGTCCTCGACCACGGCGGCGACGCGACGGCGCAGCCTCTCCATGATCTTGTAGTCTTCCTCTTCCCGGTACGCCATGATCTGTTCAATGGTCACCGACGCCGGGTCCTCGGTGCCCGCGATCCGCGCCGTCAGGTTGCGTCCGAGCTCGGTCCAGAAGTCGCACACCAGGTCCGGCTCGCCGAACACCACACCGACGAACGGCGACCAGTTGTGGAAGTTGCGCTTGCGCTCGTCCTGCCATCCTGGCTGCAGGGTGGCGGCCCAGGCGGGGTCGGTCGGGGTGTTCTCGCGCTCGTCCACCGAGGACGGGGTGCGCTGGAACACGTAGAGCTGCTCGGCGTCTCGTCCGAGATGCGGCACCAGCTGCACGCCCGTCGCGCCGGTGCCGACCAGTGCGACACGCTTGTCCGCCAGTTTATCCAGGCCACCGCTGGCGTCGCCGCCGGTGTAGTCGTAATCCCAACGCGCGGAATGGAAGACGTGGCCGCCGGCAGCCCGGTAGTCCTTGATCCCCGGGATGTCGGGCAGCTTAGGACGGTTGTACGAACCCTGGGCCATGACCACGAATCGGGCCTTGATGTCGTCGCCGCGGTCGGTGCTGATCTGCCACCGCTCGACGGAGTCGTCCCAGCGCAGTTCTCGCACCTGGGTGGAGAACAACGCGCCGTCGTACAAGCCGAAGTGCTTGCCGATGTTGCGGCAGTGCTGGAAGATCTCCGCGCCGTCGGCGAACTTCTTCGAGGGCATGAAATCGAGCTCTTCGAGCAACGGGATGTAGCAGTAGGCATCGTTGTCGCACTGGATCCCGGGGAATCGGTTCCAGTACCACACGCCACCGAAGTCGCCGGCCATCTCGATCACGCGGACGCCCTCGACACCGGCCTTGGTCAGGTACGCCCCGGCCAGCAGTCCGGCGAATCCCCCGCCGAGGATCACGACCTCGACGTTCTCGACGACCGGGTCACGCTCGGTCACCGTTGTGTAGGGATCGATCTCGTAGAACTCGGCGAAGTCTCCCTCGAGCTCCAGGTACTGGGCGGCTCCTTCGGGCCGCAGCCGCTTGGCGCGCTCCTGCGCGTACTTCTCGCGCAGTGCGTTGATGTCGAGATCGTCCGGCGTGTCGGTGGGACCGCAGGGCTTCATGTCTCTCCTTCTAGCGATTTCGGCGTGTTCATCGTCGGTGGGCGGCGACGAGCACGCCCAAATCGCTCAGAGTTCGCGGGGTTCGCCGGTTCCCATGTACTTGGACAGCTGCAGGTGCAGGTTGACGGTGCTGCGTTCGCGGTACGGGTTGGGCCGCGTGCCGGGGAAGCCCGCCGACTTCATGCCCTGCTGCACCGCGGCCATGTTCGAGAAGTCCTGCGGCAGCACCGACAGCCAGTTCGGGCTGTCCTTCGGGGTGTACACCCATTCCGTCTCCGGCTCTTCACCTTCGGGGTACCGCTCGAACACCGCGACCTCGAAGATGCACTTGTTCGGGTCGTAGCTCGGGTCGGGCCGAGCGCTGTAGCACAGCGCGCTGGTCAACCCCTGGCCCACTTGGAAGTTCGGGAAGATCTGCCACGCCGTGCCGCTCTGCCCGAGGATGTCGGGCGGGATCGTCGGCCAGATCACACCGCGCGCTTCGTCATCGCGACGGGCCGAGGCCAACCAGTGCTGCAGCACCTTGTCGGCAGGGGTGCCCTCGGGTAACTCGTCGACCAGTCGCCTGGCCGCGTTCACCAGCGTCTCGGTGGTGGTCGCGTTGGTCTGCTCCCAGGTGTACATCTGCATCTCCGCGGTGGAGACGCGCGGGTCGTCCCCGGTGCCCAGACGGATCTTGGACTTGGTCTCGTCCATGCCCTTCGGCGCGTCGTAGCCGATGTTGCTGTGCCTGCCCTGCGCCTTGGCCCAGCCCTTGAACTCGCCGAACTTGTTGAACTCCGGGTGCGTCGTGAAGACGTGGTAGGTCTCGTTGAAGGCCTCCATCGCGACTTTCCAGTTGCAGTCGAAGTTCAGCCATTTGCGCCACTTGAAGCGCATGTTCTCCAGGCCGAACGGATCGAGGATCTTCGCCGCCGGGAACAGGTAGTCGGCCAGTGGCTCGCAGTCGGGATCCATGTTGACGAACAGCCAGCCGCCCCAGGTGTCGACCTGCACCGGGGCCAGATGGGTGTTCTCCGACGTCAACGTTCCCTTCCAGTCGTCCTGTTCGCGAATGTGGGTGCACGCGCCGTCCAAACCGTAGGTCCAGCCGTGGAATCCACACACAAAGGACTTCCGCGCCCGTCCCATCGCGTTCTTCGCCCCCGGAGGGGTGTCGACCAGCTTGCGTCCCCGGTGCATGCACACGTTGTGATGGGCGGCGAAATCCGAGGACGAGTTCCCGGTGCCCGTCCGCACCACGATGATCGAGTCGTCGAGGATGTCATAGGTCAGGTAGCTGCCGACTTCGGAGAGCTCCTCGACCCGGCCGGCCTGCTGCCACACCTTCCGCCACAGCCTGTCGCGCTCAGCGCGGGCGTACTCCGGCGAGACGTACGCGTCGACGGGGATCGTGGTCGGCTCGGACAGATCCTCGGCGATCATGCCGGTGGAGTCGTCGGGTGGGGCGTCGTTCTCGATCGCGGCGTCGAGGTCGGATTCGGTGTGAGTCATCAACGGCTCCTGATCGCTGCACGGAAGGATTCGTCTTTGAGGAACAAGGACGTGTTGTCGGCGCCGAGATGGGTCCACTTGAGATTCAGCCCGCCGTCGACCAGCAACGTCTGGCCGGTGATGTAGCCGGACAGATCCGACAGCAGGAAAAGGATGGCCCCGGCCTGCTCCTCGGCGGTGCCGCGACGGCCCATCGCGATCGCGGTCCGGTCGCGCTCGGGATCGTCGTCGACGTAGGTGGCCGATGCCGCCGTCGCCGTGACGCCCGGTGCGACGGCGTTGACCCGGATGCCGTCCGGTGCCAACTCGGCCGCCATCGTGCGGGTCATCGCGACGACCGCGGCCTTCGCCGTCCCGTAGGCGATGTGGAACGGTGCGGTGTTCATCCCGCTGATCGACGACACCGAGACGATGGACCCCTTGTTGCCCAGGGCGAGCAGTTCGCGACTCACCGCCTGGCTCATGAAGAACGCCGTCTCCAGATTGGCGGCGAACAATGCCCGCCAGTCCTCTCGGCCGACCCGGGTCGCCGGCATCCAGGTGGCCGGCGCGGCGCCGCCGGCGACGTTCACCAGCCCGTAGAGGGGCCCGTCGGTGCGGCGTACCTGGTCGAGGACCGTCGCAATGCCGTCGTCGGTGGATGCGTCTGCCGCGACCGGCACGACGGACAGTCCTTCTCGCGCCAGCGGCGCGACATGCTCGTCGAGGTTCTCCTCGGACCGGCTCACCGCAACAACCGTTGCGCCCGCCTCGGCAGCCAGTCGCGTCACCGTCGTTCCGATGCCGCCACCACCGGCGCCGGAAACGACGACCACCCGGCCGTCGAGGTTCATTGACATCCCGGACTTCACGTCAATTGTCCGGACAAAAAATGGTGCTCTGCATATTGCAGAACACTATTCCGCAGGAGTTATGCCAGCGTCAAGGCCGATCTTGACGCGACCGGGCCGCTATTGTCTGGACTAATGACGCTTGCTAACGTCCGAACCCATGAATGCCCGGTACGCCGCGCTGGACCCCACCACCGCCCAGGGTTGGCAGGTGCGACGGGTGACCGCCCCCAGTCGGTTGTTCGGCGCCAACGGCTTGCGCACCGGCCCCGACGGCCGCATCTACGTGGCGCAGGTGACCGGCAGCCAGATCAGTGCACTGGACCTGGCGACCGGCGGGACGGAGACCGTCAGTGCGAGGGGTGGCGACATCGTCGCGCCGGACGATGTCGCCTTCGGGGACGACGGCACCCTGTATGCGACCGAGGTGATGGACGGCCGCGTCAGCGCCCGTGACACCGCGGGCCGCACCCGGGTGCTGCGCGATGACCTCCCGTGCGCAAACGGCATCACGGTGCACCGGGGCCGGTTGTTCGTCGGCGAATGCCGCGATGGTGGCCGGCTGATGGAGCTGCCACTCGACGGCGGTGAGCCGCGGATCCTCGTCGAGAACCTTCCGTCCCCCAACGCCATGGAGGTCGGCCCGGACGGGCTGCTGTACTACCCGTTGATGACCGCCAACGAGATCTGGCGGATCGATCCCGAGGGGGGCGAGCCGCAGCGGGTCGCCGGGGATCTCGGTGTTCCCGACGCCGTCAAGTTCGACTCCGCGGGATACCTGGTGTCGACGCAGGTGGCCAGCGGACAGGTGCTGCGCATCGATCCGCGCACCGGGAAGCAGATGCTACTGGCCCAGCTGTCCCCGGGCCTGGACAACCTGACCTTCGTCGGCGACCGATTGTTCGCCTCCAATTTCACCGGCGAGATCACCGAGATCCTTCCCGGCGGTCAGACCAGCACGACGCTGCCCGGGGGCTTGAACTGGCCACTCGATCTGACCGTGTGCGACGACGGCGAGCTCTACGTCGCCGACGGCACGTACTTCTACCGGGTCACCGCAGAGGGTGCGTTACAGACGGTCGGGATGTTGTTCTCGCCGGGATATCCCGGGTTCCTTCGCGGTGTGGCGGCAGTGGGCTCCGGTGAGTTCGTGGTGACCACCTCCGGTGGACAGGTGGCCAGGTATCGGCCGGCTGCCGGTGAGACCGACTATCTGGCAACGGGCTTCGATCAGCTCTACGGGGTTGCCGTGAGTGGCGATGGGGCCATCGTGTTCGCCGAGCTCGGGACGGGCCGGGTGCTGCGGCTGCGTTCGGGCGATGTCGAGACGTTGGCGTCCGGACTCCTGGAGCCGGTCGGTGTCACCTTCGATGCCCGAGGCGCGGTGGTGGTGGCCGAGTCCGGCGCCGGCCGGGTGGTGCGCCTGACCGCCGGCGGGGTGGAGACCGTCGTGGACGGTCTGCAACGCCCGCAGGGCATCCACGTGTGCGACGGCAGGCTCTACATCGTCGACGCAGCAGCCAAGCAACTCGTCGAGATCGAGCTGGACACCAACACACGCAGCATCATCGCGACCGACCTACCTGTCGGGGCGCCCCCCGGCGTGGAACCCAAACCGCTCAAAGGCATGCCGCCGTTCTCCGGCCCGCAGGGCCCGTTCGCCGGTGTCACCTGCGGACCTGACGGCACCCTCTACATCTCGGCCGACGGAGACGGCAGCGTGCTGGCGGTGCACCGGGTATGACAACGACCGCCGGCGACCATCGCTACCTGCAGGTGGCGCGCGCCCTGCGCAAGGAGATCGTCGACGGGGTGTACCCGGTTGGTTCCCAACTACCGACCGAACACGAGCTGTGTGAACGGTTCTCGGTCAGCCGCTACACGATTCGTGAGGCGTTGCGCCGACTGCGGGAGGACCACCTCGTCGCGTCCCGGCCACGGGCCGGCACCCTGGTGGTCCCGCGACCGAACACGAACTCCTACGAGCAGGACGTCGTATCGATCGACGACCTGCTCTCCTTCGCCCAGGGCGCCCGGTTCGCCATCGACAGCAACGCGAAGGTCACCGTCGACGATGCGCTGGCCGAGCGCACCGGCCTGACGCCCGGCACCGAATGGCTTGCCGTGAGCGGATATCGGCGCGCCGATGACGACGCGGTGCCGATCTGTCGGACCGAGTACTACATCAATCGCGGTTTCGCCGCGGTGGGCAGGTTGTTGCAGCGCCACAGCGGACCCATCTTCCCACTCATCGAAGACCTCTTCGGGGTCAGCATCGTCGAGGTCCACCAGGAGATCTCGGCCGTCATCCTCGACTCCGTTCTGGCCGAGCGACTGCAGATCGCGGCCGGTACTGCGGCACTGCAGATGCGGCGCAGCTACACCACCTCCGACGGTGAGGTTGCGCAGGTGACGGTCAACACCCATCCGTCGTCGAGGTTCCGGCATGCGATGACGATGCGGCGCGTGCGGGACGCACAATGAAGCCGGAGCCGGGACGCACAATGAAGCTTGAGCCGGGACGCACGATGACGCCCACGCTGGCCGACGCGCTCCGGGATGCGGCGTGGGCGACGCCGGCGAGGGTCCTCGTTCGCGACGACGAGAACACGCTCAACTGTGCGGGACTGCTGGACCAGGCCACCGCGTTGGCGTACGCACTGGTCCGGAGAATCCCTGCTGGAAGTGTGGTCTCGTTTGTGCTGCCGAACTGGCGTGAGGCCGTTGTCATCTATCTCGGAGCACGCCTGGCGGGCATGGTGGTGAACCCGATCCTGCCGTCGCTGCGGGACCACGAGCTGGCGTTCATCCTCGCCGACGCCGACAGCAGGATGGTGTTCATTCCGCAGGTATTCGCCGGCTACGACTATGCCGCCATGCTGGACCGGGTGGCCCCCGAGCTGCCTGCGCCGCCCGAGGTGGTGGTGGTGCGCGGCGCCTCACACACGCACACCGCGTTCGACGATCTGCTCGCCGAGGTCGCTCCCGGTCCGCTTCCAGAGCACCGTGACGGTGACGCGCCCCGGATGATCCTCTACACCTCGGGAACCACCGGCCGCCCGAAAGGCGTTCTGCATTCCGAAAGTTCACTGAACTCCCTGATCACTCAGCTCGGCAGGCACTGGCACATCGAGGCGGGTGACACTTTCCTGGTGCCGTCGCCGATCGCACACATCGGCGGCTCGATCTACGCGTTCGAGTGCCCGCTACTGCTGGGCACCCAGGCCGTGCTGATGCAGCGCTGGAATCCGGACGCCGCCGTCGCGCTGATGCTCGAACACGGGTGCACCCACATGGCCGGGGCCACTCCGTTTCTCACCGGACTCCTCGCTGCAGCTGAAGAGGCCGGCACGCGCCTGCCCGACCTCAAGGTCTTCATCTGTGGTGGCGCGTCCGTCCCGCCGTCGCTGATCCGGAACGCCACCGAATACTTCGACCGCGCCGTCGTCACCCGGGTCTACGGCTCGACCGAGGTGCCGGTGACCACTGTGGGCTCGTTCGCCGACATCCACCGGGCTGCCGACACCGACGGGCGGCCGGGCATCGCCGATGTGACGCTGGTGGACGGCGAGATCCGGGTGCGCGGCCCCCAGATGTTTCTCGGCTACCTGCACCCCGAGGACAGCCGCGACTCCTTCGACGAAGTCGGATACTTCCGCACCGGAGACCTCGGACGCTTCACCGACGACGGATACCTGGTCGTGACGGGCCGGGCCAAGGACATCATCATCCGCAACGGCGAGAACATCTCCCCGAAAGAGGTCGAGGACATCCTCGCTGCACATCCACAGATCGCCGAGATCGCGATCGTCGGGATCCCCGACCCGCGCACCGGCGAGCGGGCGTGTGCGGCCATTGTCGCCGCGGGTCGGTCGGGGCCCGACGTGGTGACGCTACGGGAGTATCTGGCGCAGCGCGGTGTCGCGAAGTTCAAAGCGCCCGAGGACGTCGTGCTGTTGCAGGCGCTGCCGAAGAACGATGCAGGCAAGGTCCTCAAGCACAAGATCAAGGCAATGCTGACGGAGGGCCAGACATGCAGGTAGCGATCGTCACCGGAGCCAGCAGCGGCATCGGGTTCGGCTGTGCGACAACGCTCGCCGAGCAGGGTGTGGCAGTGCTGGGCACCGGACGCAGTGCCGACCGGCTCGCCGAACTCGAAGAGGCGGTCGGTGACCCGGACCGGATCACCACGCTGGCGGTCGACCTCACCGCCGACGACGCACCCGGCCGTATCGTCGCCGCCGCACTGGAAAAGTGGGGGCGGATCGACTTCCTGGTCAACAACGCCGGCGTGGGTAGCCCGAAGCCGTTGCACGAGACCGATGACGAGTCACTGGACCATTTCCTGGGGTTGATGCTGCGGGCACCGTTCCGGTTGGCGCGCGACGTGATCGGCCACATGCAGCCGGGGTCGGCGATCATCAACGTGACGTCCACGTTCGCCGTCGTCGGTGGTCTGCGCGGCGGGGCGTACTCGGCCGCCAAAGGCGGGTTGACGTCGTTGACCATGCACATCGCCTGCCAGTACGGTGCTCAGGGGATCCGGTGCAACGCAGTGGCTCCCGGGGTGACGCTGACGCCGATGGTGGCCACCCGGCTCGAGGACGAACGGTTCCGCAAGATCAACACCGAGATGACCCCGCATCAGCGGCTGGGTCGTGTCGAGGACATCGCGTCCACGGTGGCGTTCCTGTGTTCCGAGGGCGGCAGCTTCATCAACGGTCAGACAATCGTCGTCGACGGCGGCTGGAGTTCGACGAAGTACCTCTCGGATTTCGCCCTGAACGCCGACTGGGTGGCGCGGCAGTGAGCGCCCGCGCGAAGTGGGGACAGCAGTGAACCTGTTCGCGCTTCTCGACCAGGCGGCGGCCCGCCATGGCGACCGCGGAGCGGTGTATCACGGTGAGCACCAGGTGCACACCTGGTCCTCGCTACGGGAAAGGGCGCTGCGGCTGGCTACGTCGCTGCGGACCTTGGGCCCTGGGGCGCGGGTCGCGGTGGCCAGCGAGAACCGACCCGAGATCGTCGAACTGATGTTCGCGATCTGGGCAGCTGATTGTGTGTTCGTGCCGGTCAACTACAAGCTGCACCCACGCGAGATGCAGCAGATCCTCGACGACGCGGGGGCGGCCCGGGTCTTCGTCTCGCCGAAGGTCGGCACCCAATTGGCCTCGGCGACCGCGGTTCCGATCGAGACCATCGGCGACAGCACCTACGAAGCGCGTTGCGCCGCAGACATGTCGACGCCGCCGCTGCACACCGACGCGACGAGCCTGGCGTGGCTGTTCTACACCAGCGGCACCACAGGACGCTCCAAGGGGGCGATGCTGTCGCACCGGAACCTGATGGCGATGTCGGTGTCACACCTGGCGGACTTCGATGCGCCCGACCAGAACTGCAGTCTGATCCACGGCGCCCCGATGTCGCACGGGTCGGGACTGTACGTGCCGCCCTACGTGTTGCGCGGCGCCCGGCAGGTGGTGCCGGCGTCGGGGGCGTTCGACCCGGACGAGTTCCTCGACCTGTGCGAGCAGCACCCGGGCTGCAGCGCCTTTCTGGCACCGACGATGGTGGCACGGCTGGTTCGGACCGGTCGTGCCAGGCCCGGCAATCTGAAGACGATCGTGTACGGCGGCGGACCGATGTACGTCGACAGCCTCAAGAAGGCGATGGCGGCGTTCGGTCCGATCTTCGTCCAGCTCTACGGACAGGGCGAGGCGCCGATGACGATCACCGGTCTGCGCCGGGACGACCACGTCGCCGGTGACGGATGGGCCTCGGATGCGGTGCTCGGCTCGGTCGGCTACGCACGCTCCGGGGTTGACGTCGCTGTCCTCGGGCCCGACGGCCTGCCCGCCGGGGTCGACGTGATCGGGGAGATCGTCTGCCGCGGGGACGTGGTGATGTCGGGGTACTGGAACAACCCCGAGGCGACGGCCGCCGCGCTGCAGGACGGTTGGCTGCGTACCGGGGACATGGGGTCGTTCGACACCGCCGGACTGCTGACGCTGCGTGACCGGTCCAAGGACGTGGTGATCAGCGGTGGCAGCAACATCTATCCCCGTGAAGTCGAGGAGGTACTGCTCGAGCACCCGGCGGTCGTGGAGGCCGGCGTGGTGGGCGCTTCCGACGACGAATGGGGTGAGGTCGTCGTCGCGTTCGTCGTCGGCGAGGTCTCCGCGGCCGAACTGGACGCGCACCTGCTCGACCGCATCGCGCGGTTCAAGCGGCCCAAACGCTACGAGTTCGTCGACGAGCTGCCGAAGAACAGCTACGGCAAGGTACTCAAACGAGAGTTGCGCGCCCGGGTGGGTTGACCGGATCGGTCCGTAGCATGGCGTCATGGGTGCCCCGGAGTCTGCGATCCCGCGGTTTCATCTTGCAGTGCCGGTCGACGACCTGACCGCCGCCCGCCGTTTCTACGGCGAAGTGCTCGGTCTCGAGCGGGGCCGCAGTGACAAGACCTGGGTGGACTGGAACCTGTACGGACACCAGTTGGTCACCCATCTGGCGCCCGACCGGATGGCTGCGACGCACAACCCCGTCGACGGGCATGACGTTCCGGTACCCCATTTCGGGCTGATCCTGACGATCTCGGCGTTCCAGGAGCTCAGCGAAAGGCTGCGCACCGCCGGTGTCGATTTCGTCATCGAGCCCTACGTCCGCTTCGCGGGCGAAACCGGTGAGCAGTGGACGATGTTTCTCCTCGACCCCGCGGGGAATGCTCTCGAGTTCAAAGCGTTCGCCGACGATTCACAGGTGTTCGCGACTTAGGAGGTACGACAATGCATGTGGTGATCGCCGGAGGGCACGGCAAGATCGCGATGTTCCTGGAACGGCTGTTGTCCCAACGCGGCGACTCGGTGGCCGGCTTCGTCCGCAATGCCGCGCACTCGTCGGACCTGGAGAGCGCGGGCGCGCAAGCCGTTGTGGTGGACCTCGAGCAGGCATCCGTCGATGAGGTCGCGACCCACCTGCGCGGTGCCGACGCGGTGGTGTTCGCCGCGGGCGCCGGCCCGGGCAGCGGTGCGGAGCGCAAGGCAACGGTGGATCGAGACGCGGCGATCCTGCTGGCCGACGCCGCCGAGCACGCCGGGGTGCGCCGCTACGTGATGATCTCGGCGATGGGAGCCGACGCGGAGGCACCCGATGACATCGGCGATCCTGTCTTCGTCACCTACCTGCGCGCCAAAGGTGCTGCCGACGACGACGTCCGTCGGCGGGAAGCACTCGACGCCACGATCGTGCGTCCGGGTCTGCTCACCGACGACCCGGGAACGGGACGGGTGACGATCGCCACCGAGACCGGACGCGACAGCATCCCCCGCGAGGACGTGGCGGCGGTCCTGCTCGCAGTGCTCGACACCCCGGGAACCGCCCGCCAGACGTTCGAGGTGATCTCCGGCGACACCCCGGTCGCCCAGGCGGTCAGCGCGTCGACCCGCACCTGACAACGGATTCCGTCGCATGGGAGCGGACCGGGAGCCCCACTGCGCCCAGTCGGCAAGCTGAACTTTTCGAGAAGTGCTGCTGAAGCACCAAGAATCGATATTCCATCAAGTTGCAGACAGACGACGAAATCCGCACTATCCTGGATCACGGTTGAGCTCTCAGCCCGCGTACGCCGTCGTCGGGCGTACCCAACAGCATTGCTGCAACACAACCCGGGGATTCGAGCGATGGCCGCAGACGGTGACAATCTGATCTTTCGTCCGGACCCGGCATCAGCGGGCGAGACGCAACGATCTGGTGCGGCCACCTTCGCCGTCCGGCACCCGTCGTCGACCAGGATCTCCGTGACCGTCCTCGGCGAGGTCGACGCGGTCAACGGTCGCGCCCTGGGCCGCTACGTCGAGCGTCACACCCGAAGTTCCAGACAACTGGTGCTCGACCTGCGGGCTGTCGAGTTCTTCGGAGCCGCGGGGTTCACCGCGCTGTACTACACCAACGTGCACTGCACCCGCAGCGATGTGGACTGGGTGATCGTCGCCAGTTCCGCTGTGCACCGCCTTCTGGCCATCTGCGACCCTCGCGGTGAGTTACCACTCGTCGACGACCTTTCGTCAGCCTTGCTCCGGCTCGATCGCCTCGCACAGTGCCGCCACCCCGTCGTCTGGACCGGACGATCCGGGTGGCACACCGAGAACAAGCCGCAGACGCCCGCCAACACGTCTGTCGCCAGCTGACACCTCACCACATCAAGCCCCGGATGAGCTCGGTCGGTGGGATGTCCTCCACCGAGACCAGGCCTGCCGGAGCGCGGCACACCGAATCGATCGCGTTGACCGCCCGAGCCGCGGTGGACACGCAGCCGGCATCGGTGACGTCGAGTACCGGATGGGACAGGTGCGTGCTCACCTCCACCCGTGGTTCGCCTTCCACGATCACCTTGTGCACGCCGAGGTGTCCCTCGGGCGGGAACTCCCAGTGCGGGGCAGCCCTGGACGTGAGCCGGTTGATGTGCTCGACGGTGATGACGGGAACGCCCGCGCGCACCCCCTCGACCGCGAACCGCACCGCGGCGAGCCGGCCGGGTTCGACCGTTGTCATCGTGCATTCGATGCGCTCGTCGGTGTACCAGGGTTCATACCGCTGACGCACCTCGTCGAGTTCCACGTCCAGGTGGTGGGCCAGACTGTGCACCAACCCGCCGAACAGCGACGTGATGACCCCCGGCTGGTAGGCGGGTGCCAGTTCGTCGTCCGGACCACTGCCGAATCCCATTGCGGTACCGGTGTATTCGTAGTCATCGTAGTTTCCGTAGTCGAAGATCTCCTGCACGGTGACCGACTCGGCACGGGTGACCAGGCTCAGCGCGGCATGCACGGCGGTGTCCCCCGAGAAGCCGGGGTCGATGCCGTTGACGTAGAGCGATGCGTTGCCGGCTGCGCAGGCCTGCTCCAGCGGCGCCCGTAGCCAGTCGTCGGCGTGGCGCGGCGCCACCAGCCACACCATCGACGTTCCGACCACGTTGATGCCGGCGGCCAACAGCTGCGACATCTGCTCGATGGCCGCCATCGGCCGTGTCTCTCCCAACGCGGTGTAGACGACACAGTCCGGCTCGAGTGCGATCAACGCGCCGAGGTCGTCGGTGGCGATGACGCCGGTGGCGTCCTCGAGACCGCAGAGTTCGGCGGCGTCGCGGCCGATCTTGTTCTCACTGGCGGCGTGCACGCCGATGAGTTCGAGGTCGGGTCTGCCGATGATCGCCCGCAACGCATGGCGCCCCACGTTGCCGGTGGAGAACTGCACTACTCTGCGCATCTGGGTGTCCGTTCCTGCTCAGTAGTCGGGGATCGGCAGCGGCGAATTGTTCGAGTCGATACCACCGTCCACATGGAAGATAGCGTTCGTCGCGTAGCAGTCCCGCGTCGCCAGATACACGCAGAGCCTTCCGAGGTCCTCGACGTCGCCGAGGCGGTGCAACGGCGTGCTCTGCTCCATCTTCTCTCGTGAACCGGGCATCAGTTCCAGGCTTCGCTGCAGGCCCTCGGTGGCGAAGGAACCGAGGGCGATGGCATTGACCCGGATCTTGGGCGCGAGTTCCTGCGCCATCGCGCGGGTGAGCGCTTCCATCCCGCCCTTGGCCACGCAGTACGCCGTCAGCGCACGGATACCGAAACGAGCTGACCCCGAGGAGACGTTGACGATCGACCCCCGCCCTGCCTCGAGCATGTGCGGCGCGACGAGCTGGCTCATGATGAACGCCGACGTCACGCACCAGTCGAAGGTGTGCCGGAAGTCCTCGTCGGTGATGTCCAGGAAGCGGGCGTAGGTCGAGCCGCCGACGTTGTTCACCAGCATGTCGATGCGGCCGAACCGTTCGGCGACGGTGCCGACGACACGCTCGCCGTCCGGCCGGCTCATCGCGTCGGCGACAAGTGCCACTCCCTTGCCCCCGGACGCCTCGATGTCGGTGATGGTGCCGACGATGTCGGACTCGGTCCGCGCGGTGCCCACCACCGTGGCCCCCGCCTCGGCGAGCACGCGCGCGATGCCCTGTCCGACGCCTTTGCCGGCACCGGTCACGATTGCGACCTGACCACGCAGATCGAACTGTTCCAATGCCATGAGCGATTCCTCTCCACGAGTGCTGCCCATCTAACGGTCCTGTCTGACTTAAGTCAACCAATACCACTGCCCGGCACTCCGCCAGGCGGTATCGTTCGCGAATGGCACTGGTAGACAGGCCCTCCGCACGTGAGAACAGGCGTCTCCAGACTCGCGAGCGGTTACTGGGAGCGGCCGTTGCCGAATTCAAGCGCTCCGGGATCGCCGCGGCGGACGTCGGCGCGATCGTGGCCGCGGCCGGTGTCGCGCACGGCACGTTCTTCTTTCACTTTCCGACCAAGGAACACGTGCTCCTCGAAATGGAACGCCGGGAAGAACACCGCATCGCCAGGCAACTCAGCCGCTTCGCCCGCGCGCATCGCGAGCTCGCGGCCGTTCTGCACGAGTCGATCCGGCTGGTGCTGGGACTGGAGCGCCGCCTCGGCGCGCTGCTGTTCAAAGATTTTCTTGCCCTGCACTTCTCGCCGACAAGGCCGCCAGCCGAGGCGGTCGACCACCATCCCGTGGTCGTCACGGTCACCCGCGAGATCGAACACGCCCGAACGCTGGGCACAGTTGACCCGGAGGTGGACCCGATGAACTCCGCGGTGTTCTTCTTGCTCGGGCTGTACGCCCTGCTGACAACCACACACGAGTGGCCCGGGCAAGCCGCGATGCTCGAGGACTATCTGACGCGGACACTACGCAGCATTCGAGCCGGGTAGCCGATTGACTCCGCACTTTCATTGACTATAGTCAGCTGGCATGAAGCTGCCCACGTTGGGAGGGCACCGAGGTTCCGGCGGTTCAGTCACACCGACACGGACACCGAGTGGGCTCGACGAGCACATGGAGGCGTCCCAGCGGGCGCAGCGCCAGGCCGACAAGTGGCTGATCTCCGGCAGTCTCCTGATCGGAACCGCCGCACTGGGAGTCTTCGGCCTACCGCTGTTCCTGAGGGGCGTCTGGCTACTCCGCAGGGCGCAGCGCCAGGGCTTGTCCGTGCGCCCGATGCTGGTGACCCTGATCGGCTATCTCGTCATCATCGACGCGGCGATCAACACCGTAGGGTGGGCACTGGACCTGGTCGCGAACCACACCATTCTCGCCCGAATCCTGTTGAACGGCTGGGGTGCGATGTTCGACGCCGGCTATTTCTGGCACTACAACGAACTCTGGTTGGGCGGTGCCGCCGGCCCCGGCGAGAAGGCCATGGAAGTCGGCATGATCCTCACCGTCTTCACGATGCGGATCGCAGCGGGCATCGGCTTCCTCCAGATGAAGCGATGGGGCCACCAATGGATGATCATCACGTGCTGGATGGGTGTCGTCATCTGGTGCCTGTACGTGTTCAACATGACGATGTACGCCGATGTCCGATTCGCCGGCGTCGTGCTGCCCGTGGTCGGATGGTGGCTCTACGACATCTTCTACATCACGCCCTTCCTGGCGATCCCCTACCTGCACTCGGTCAACCGTGAGATCTTCTCCGATTAAGGTGATGACTCACCTCAGTGACAACACTCAGTCGATTGAGGACCGTAGGTCCGATGACCAACACCTGCTACGAGGAGAACTGACGTGGGCGGCTGGATCTGGGAAATTCTGCGCTACGTAGGCGCCTGGGGCGGAACCGGACTCATCATCTGGTTCTGGTATTGGATGTTCTCCAATATCGGCACCTTCTGAGGTCGGACGCGATGTCTGAACTCTCCGACGCACACGCCATGGCGATCGAGCGCAGTTGTGCGCTGACCGCCGTCGCGCTGAGCGGTCAGCGCCGCACCGGTGCGCGTCTGGTCAGCGGGCAGCGCCGTGGCTTCGGTTTGAGTTCCATGCTCGACGTCGTGCATGTTCCCTACCCTGTAACACGCCGTGAGTGGACGCGGCGGACCCTGACATGCGGCGTGGCGCTGCAGTGTTCCCCGTCCAAGGATCGAATCTTCGGCTACCGCCTCAACGAGCTGTCGGGCCGTGAACTGGGCGCGCTCGCGCTTGTCGAGGCCGGCGTTGCGCTCGGCTGGATCGCCGGGAACTGGCCCGGGCTTGTCACCGAGATGCGACGCCTTCTGCCCGAACTCGAAATCTCACCGGCCGACATGGACGCCGAAGAAATGCTCGACCGCGCGGTGGCGCTGGCCCGCACCCGCCAGGCGTTCGTCGTCGACCCGCTCCTGGGCAGCTTGCCCCGGGCGTACACGATGCCGCAGGGACTGTCCGACAAGCTGCGCCGCTCCTTCGGGCGCCTGCCGTGGACGACGAACGAGAAGCGGGCACCGCAACCGCATTCCGTCCCGGCGGGCGGTGACGGCGGAGTGCGCAATCCCAATCTGCCACCGCCGAGCCGCCCGCAGGACAACGACCTCGACATCACCCCGGAGCACCGCCCTGGTATCCCTTACCCGGAATGGAATGCGTGGACCGAGAGCTTCATCCCCGACCACGTCGCCGTCCTCGAGAAGGCACACCACGGTCGCTCCGGGTCCCCAGGTGCCATCGCTGTCGACATCCGCAGATGGTTCGAGAAGAACACCCACCGCGCGATGACGAACCGGCTGGAAGACGGATCCGACATCGACATCGATCGGTACGTCAGCCACTACATCGACGTGACCACCGGAGAGGCGCTGGAGCCACGCATCTTCCGCGAACTGCTGCCCGCCGACCGCGACGTCACGACGGCGTTGCTTCTCGACGGCAGCTCCTCGCTCGGGGTGCACGGCGGCTCGGTCTTCACACTCGAATTGGCCTGCGCGGATGCGCTGTCGCGCGCGATGACGTCGGCCCGTGAACGGCACGGCATCTTCACCTTCACCGGGAACACCCGCCACCGTGTCGAGGTCACCTGCCTCAAGGACTTCCCGGATCGACGGTTCGTCCCACCCGGGAGTCTCGGTCTGGCCACCGGCGGATACACCCGGCTCGGGGCACCGCTGCGGCACCTGACGAGCCGACTTCTCGCTCAGCCGAGCGAACGCCGTCTGCTGATCGTCATCGGCGACGGTCTGATCTCCGACGAAGGCTACGAAGGGCGGTACGCCTGGGCGGACGCCGCCCACGCCGTCGGGGAAGCCGACGACGCCGGCGTCTGCATGTACTACGTCGGCATCGGCCCGGCCCGCGTCGACCCCCTTCCAGAGGTGTTCGGCCCGCGCCGATCCCAACGGATCCGCCGTGTCGAAGACCTTCCGCGGGTTCTCGCCCACGTCCACAGGGAGCTGGTGAGCGCATGACCGATACCGACATCTATTACGCGAACGGCAACGAGGTTCAACTGTTCGAGCAGGCCTACCGGCAACGGCTACCCGTGATGCTCACCGGTCCCACCGGATGCGGGAAGACCCGACTGGTCGAGCACATGGGAACGCTACTGGGCCGACCCGTCGTCACCATCAGCTGTCATGACGACCTGACCAGCTCCGATCTGGTGGGGCGGTTCATGGTCGCCGGCGGCGACGTCACGTGGACCGACGGTCCGCTCACGCGTGCGGTCAAGGCCGGCGCGATCTGCTACCTCGACGAAGTCGTCGAGGCCCGGCATGACTCACTGGCAGTGCTGCACTCTCTCACCGACCACCGGCGCACCCTCTACCTCGATCGAGCCGGCGAAGTGGTGCAGGCACCAGAGAGCTTCATGCTGGTTGCCTCCTACAACCCCGCCTACCGTAGCTCGCTCAAGGAGCTGAAACCGTCGTTCCGCCAGCGGTTCGTGACGCTTCCGATGCGTTATCTGCCCCCTGACCGCGAAGCCGAGGTGATCGTCGCCGAGGCGGGCATCGGGCTGCCGACAGCTCAACGGCTGGTCCGGTGCGCCACAGCGATCCGAACCGCCGACGAAGCCTTCCACTTCGAGCCTCCCTCGACCCGCGTCCTCGTCACCGCAGCGCATCTGATCGCAGCGGGCGCAACAGAACTGGACGCCGCGCAAGCGTGTGTCCTCGCAACGCTGACCAGCGACGGCGCCATCTCCGCAGGTCTGCGAGAGGTGGCCGCGGCCGGCCTCTCCGATTCTGACATGCCGAATCTCAACCGCTAGAGAGGAATTGCCGACATGGTGGACCAGAAGGAAAAGAACCGCAAAAAGGCCCTGATCATCCTGCAGGTCGTCATCTACGGATACCTGCTGACGATGTTCGGTATCCAGCTCTACATGTCGTTTGCGCGCGGTTGGTGGGATCTGTGAACTTCTCTCTGTCGAAACGGAAGCCGGAAGCTGCCGTCACCGCATCCGTTCCGCTCGAGGGCTCGATCGGCCTCGAGGAACACCATGAGGAGTCCCGACTGGCCCAGCGCCGGGCCGACAAGTGGATGATCGTCGGCGCAGGCCTGATGGGAATGTGGGCGCCCGGGCTGATCGGCTTCCCCATCTTCATGCGGGGAGTGTGGCTGCAACGACAGGCACTGCGGGCGGGATACTCGGTGCGGCCGATGATCGTCACGCTCATCGGCTACCTCGTGCTGATCGACGGCATGCTCAACAGCCTCGGGTGGGCGCTCGACCTGGTCGCCAACCACACCCTGATCAACCGGGTGCTGATGGTCGGTTGGGGTGCGATGTTCGACGCCGGCTACTTCTGGCACTACAACGAACTTTGGGTGGGCGGCGCCGCCGGACCGGGTGAGAAGTCCATGGTGTTCGGCATGATCCTGACCGTCTTCGCGATGCGCTGTGCCGCGGCGATCGGATTCCTGCAGATGAAACGCTGGGGCCACCAGTGGATGATCATCACCTGCTGGATGGGCGTGCTGATCTGGTGCCTGTACGTCTTCAACATGACGCTCTACGCCGACGTGCGCTACGCCGGCGTCGTCTTCCCGGTCATCGGTTGGTGGCTCTACGACATCTTCTACATCACCCCCTTCCTCGCGATCCCGTACTTGCACACGGTGAACCGTGAGATCTTCACCGACTGAACCGAGCAGGAGCAATTGTGAACACCGCATCTGAAGGCACCGAAGAGAAGTCCGAAAGCCTGCCTCCGGGCACCACGCCGTACTACGCGCGGATGCACAGATGGATCAAACGCGCCGTGCTGGTCTGTCTTGTCGCGCTGGTCATCGAGGGCGCCTTCACGCTACCGTTCATGGCGGTGTACTACGGCTACCCGACGCTCAGCCTCACCGAGATCTGCAGTGAACTGCTCAAGGTCCGATACTCCGACGACGAATTGGAGTGCAAGGTGCCCTACCCGGCGTTCGGCCCGCCGGAAGGCGCCGAGGGCAAGGACACCGCACAGGACGAATGGGGCATCCAGCCGGTCCCGAAATACAACCGGATCGGCTTCCGGGAGTTGGTGCGACTGCACGAGGAACGCGAGGCCCGACAGGCCGCCGAACAGCAGGGTGCGGTGAGTCCATGACCGAATCACTCGACACCCACGCTCGCAACTGGGACCTGCGCCACGCGGACTTCAACGACAACGACTTCCTGTATGACGTCTACTCTGTGATGCGGCAGACCGGGCCTTTCGCCCATACCGACGCGCCGTTCCTGAGCGCGACACCGGGAGGTGCGTGGGTGGCGACGCGCTATGCGGAGTGCGTCAAGATCCTGCAGGACTGGGAGCACTTTTCCAGCAACCCGACCCCCGAGGGGGCCGAGCGACTCGCCGGTGACCTGGTGATCACCCTCGACCCGCCGCGGCAGCAGAAGTTCCGCAAGGTGCTCAACCCGTACTTCTCCCCCGCCCGGATGAAGGCACTGCGGCCCCAGATCACGACCGAAACCGACCGTCTCATCGACGAATTCATCGAGTCCGGGAACGGCGATCTTGCCCAGGTCGCGTGGCGGCAACCCGGCATCGTGTTCTTCAAGTACCTGCTCGGGATGCCGATCGAGGATGTCCCGCTGTGCGTCGAGCTCACCGACACCGCGCTCAACGGGTCCACCGAGGACACCCGGATGACCGCATGGGGTGGGTTGTACCAGCATCTGCACGACGCGGTGACCGCCCGCACCGAGCAACCGCCGCAAGACGACATGATCCACGTGCTGCTGTCCGCCGAGATCGACGGCGAGAAACTGTCGTTTCCCGACGTCGTGTCTAACGCGATGCTCCTGGTGCAGGCCGGACTCGAGACAACTGCCAGCGCAATGTCTTTCGCCTACCACTACCTCGCGACCAACCCAGCCGAGCGGGACCGGCTGATCGAAGAACCCGAGCTTGTCACCAGGGCGGTGGAAGAATTCATCAGATTCGCCGGGTCGATCCATGGCATTCCCCGCACCGTCACCCAAGACGTCGAACTGAGCGGATGCAGCTTCGCGCGCGGCGAGTCGGTGATCGTCAACTACGCCGCCGCCAACCGCGACGAGCGGGAGTTCCCCGACGCGGACCGATGCATCCTGGACCGCCGGGAGAACCGGCACCTCGGTTTCGGCGCGGGCGTGCACCGTTGCCTCGGATCCAATCTGGCGCGGCTCGAATTCCAGGTCGGCCTCGAGCGGGTGCTGTCCCGATTGCCCGATCTCACCCTCGCGCCAGGACAGCAGGCGGCGTTCCACGGCAACTCGGTGACACGCGGGTTCCGCTCGGTCCCCGTGATATTCAGCCCTGGCGAACAGGCACGACGATGACCTCCCGGATGGTCACAGTGAAAGGGAACAACGGCGTGCCCATGAAGAGCTATCGCGTGATCCAATGGATGACCGGCGACGTAGGCCAGGTCGGAGTCCGCCACTTCGCGGAGAATCCCGTGTACGACCTCGTCGGCGTTCTGGTGCACAGCAAGGACAAGGTGGGCAAGGACGCCGGCGAGATCGCCGGCATCGCGCCGATAGGCGTCACCGCAACCGACGACATCGAGTCGATCATCGCACTCGAGGCCGACTGCGTGTTCTACACGCCGATCATCATGGACGTCGACACCCTGTGCCGGCTGCTGAGGTCCGGCAAGAACGTCGTCACTACGAGCGGATTCTTCTATCCCTCACCGGACTTCGAGGTGCACGGACAGGCGATACGCGCGGCATGCGAAGAAGGTGGCTCGTCCTTTCACGGCGGTGGCATTCACCCGGGATATGCAGGCGACGTCCTGCCGCTCACGCTCGCCCGGGTGATGAGCCGGGTCGACGCCATCAATGTGTACGAGGTCGTCGACGTCTTGAAGGACGCGCCGCTGGATCACATCGATTGGATGGGCTTCGGAAAGGACAAGGACAAGTTCCTCACCGAACCGACCGTCCTCGGTCTCGGGAAGCCGTTCTTCGCTCAATCGATGTACATGATCGCCGACGGCCTCGGTGTCACCATCGACGACGTGACGTACGAGGTGGAGGCGGCCGCGGCGACCGAGGACATCCCGCACGACGAGGGCGTGATCCCGAGAGGCTCCGTCGCCGCGCAGCGGCATGAGTGGACGGCGTGGGTCGGTGGTCATCCGCTGATCGTCTTTCACGCCATCTATCTGACCGCGGGACCAGAACAGCTGGAGCCGGCATGGGACTGGGGCACGACGCGGTACGAGATCGTCATCGACGGCGATCCACCGACGGAGCTGACGCTGCAGGGCGTCCGGCAACCCGACGGCACGATGTCACACCCCGGATACAGCTGGACGGCGATGGCCGCCATCAACGCGATCCCCGATGTCTGCGACGCCGCACCCGGCTGGGTCACCCACCACGACCTCGGCATGGTCCGGCCCCGCGGTTTGGTGCGGGGATGACCGCCGACCTTCCGCATGTCCTCTATGCCGACCTGCCGATGGAGCGCGACCGCGGCGAGGGCTGGGCAGCACTGCGCCGGTTGGGTCCGGTGTTGTACGGGGAGGGGTGGTATTACCTCACCCGCCGCGCGGATGTGCTTGCCGCACTTCGCGATCCCGAGGCCTTCTCGTCCAGAATCGGCTACGACGACATGATCAGCCCGGTGCCGTTGGTTCCGTTGGGGTTCGACCCGCCCGAACACACCCGGTACCGCCGAATCCTGCACTCCTACTTCAGTCCCCAGACCCTGAACGCGGCGCTGCCGTCGCTCCAGGCTCAAGCCGCCGACATCATCGCGTCGATCTCCGAACGTGATCATTGCGAGGTGATGGCGGACCTCGCGACGCCGTACCCGTCGCAGGTGTTCCTGACGCTGTTCGGGCTGCCGCTCGAGGACCGGGACCGGTTGATCGCATGGAAGGACGCGATCATCGCGTTCAGCCTCACCACCGATCCCGACAGCGTCGACCTGACCCCCGCCGCCGAGCTGTACGTCTACCTGACCGAGGCCGTTTCAGCGCTCAGGGAGCAGCCCCGCGACGGCATGCTGTCCGATCTGCTGCGCGGGGACGACCCGCTGTCGGACGCCGAGGCCGTCGGTCTGTCGATGGTGTTCGTCCTCGCCGGTCTGGACACCGTCACCTCGACCATCGGCGCGACGATGCTGGAGCTGGCACGACGGCCGGAACTTCGCGTCTCACTGCGGGAGAATCCGGCCGGTATAGCCGCCTTCGTCGAGGAGATGATCAGACTCGAACCGTCGGCGCCGGTCGTCGGACGGGTCACGACGCGGCCGGTGACGGTGGCCGGGGTCGATCTACCCGCCGGTGCGGAGGTTCGGCTGTGTCTGGGTGCGATCAACCGCGACGGCAGCGACGCGCAGTCCGGTGACGACTTCGTCCTGGACGGCAAGCTCCACAAGCACTGGGGCTTCGGCGGTGGCCCGCACCGATGCCTGGGTTCACACCTGGCCCGGATGGAACTGAAACTCGTTGTCAGCGAATGGCTCTCCCGAATACCGGAGTTCGACCTGGCCCCCGGATTCATCCCGGAGATCATTTGGCCGTCGGCCACCTGCACGTTGCCGGAGCTGCCGCTGCGGATACTGCGCTAGCGCGGAACATGGATCTCAGCACGGCAAAGCCCCCTAGAGTGCGTTCGATGAGCTACAAGATCGACCCGAAGGTGCTGCACGAGGTCGCCGAGCAGGTCGCCGGCCTCCAGCTGGACGGCAACGAGCTCACCACCAGGGCTGTCGCGCTGCTCAACGAGCAGTACCCCGACCTCAGCGACACTGCACCGGGACGCTGGGTGGGCAGCAAGGCCGGCGGCATCCTCGGCAAGGTCCGATTCCTGCACTTCAGCCCACGCGAGTACATCGTCATCTTCGGGTCTCCGACCGGCACCCAGGGTTTCTCCGGTCGGTACAAGCACGTCGACGTCCACAAGTTCCTGATCGCCGGCCGGATCGACTCATACGACCTGGAGTCCGACGACACCGCACCGCTCCCACCGCTGCTACCGGGTGACCACACCTGCCTGCAGAGGGGGCACGCGAGGGGTCTGACCATCCATCCCGGCTCGTGGCACATCGAGTACGGCCGCGGCGCCGTCGTCACCACGCTGCCGTTCGCCATGGTGGACACCCTGCTTTTGTCACTGGAGGTCGAATCCGTGCGCCGCTCCACCGTGGAATTCGCGAAGCTCGTCGGGCGGCGGCTTCGCCGTTGACCCTCAGGAGGGCGCGAACACCGACTTGAAGCGCTCCAGCGACTCGCGGATGTCACCCTTCAGCGAGCTGGCGACAACCATCCCGATCGGGCCGAACAATGCCGGCCCGCCCAGGTGCACGTCGAACGTCACCGTGGACAGGTCGTCACCGCTGGGCTTGACCTTGCCGATCAGCTTGACCTTCACGCCGCCCTTGCCGTCGCCGTTGAGCGTCATCGCCTCCGGCGGCCGGTAATGCACGACCGTCCAACGCATCCGATTTGGCATCCCCTTGACCTCGACGATCGAGTCCAGGATCGTGCCCTTTTCGATGGTGTCCGGCAACTTGGACCGCCACACCCGGTGGATGGACAACCACTCGCGGTAGCGGGACAGATCCGAGGCGCTCTCCCACGCCTTCTCCGGCGGCAGCGGTACGTCGACGGAAACCGATAACTTGGCCATGCGGCGAACCGTCCTACGAGGTCGGCGGCGCCGTCGGGGGTTGTTGCTGCGGGGGCGTCCCCGGCGGTGTCTCGGACGTGGGCGGCTGACCG
Source organism: Mycobacterium sp. (assembly GCF_049683355.1). Classification (GTDB taxonomy): domain Bacteria; phylum Actinomycetota; class Actinomycetes; order Mycobacteriales; family Mycobacteriaceae; genus Mycobacterium. Next base: position 152 of record NZ_JBAUJB010000053.1, on the reverse strand, counting down.
GACTCCTGGCCGGGAGGCACCTGTCCGGACGGGGTGGTGTTGTCCTGGACGGCCTTCTTCGCGGCGTCCTGCACCTTGTTCACCTGCGAGGCGTACTTGCCCTGCGTCTTCTTGTCGACGAGGTCACCGGCCTTGTCGATCGCGGTGTCGAC